>CAYFSC010000140.1:0-8115 GCA_964345695.1 uncultured Rhodothermales bacterium
CGCCCCCACCCCAACGCAGACCGTGGCCTGGACCGGCACAACGCATGAATCATGAACAGGCAGAGTGTGGAATCAATCAGTACGACGGACCCATGACGGTGCGCGTGGCGACGCCGAACCCATTTCGATAGGCCGCGGCGCCTCTCGTGAGAAGTCCGGGCCACCGCAGGAGTTACGGACGGGAGGGCAAGTCGTTACCCACGGTGAACGCAACGGTTCGCTCTACGCGCGTCCCCGCCGTGTCGTCGGTCACCGCGACGGTGACGCGGACCGAGCGGTCGGCCTCCAGGTCGAGCGCCGAGAGGTCGAGCGCGATGTATTCGTCGGTGCGGCGCGACGAGCCCCCATACGTAGCGCTCGTGCTCACAGCATCAGTCGCGCCGTCGTCCGACACGCTCGCCCAGCCGTCGTCGGTCTTTGTCTCTACGGCGTAGTCGATGGTGTAGCGCGTGCGATCGTCGGCGTCGAACGTCAGATGATAGAGCTCAAAGTGAAGGAGCAACGGCGTGTCCGGCGCGATGGCATCGAACGGATACGGCGACGACGCCTCTGCCCAGGTGGACGGCGGCGCGTCGGGCGTGTCGAGCGCACGCACCTGCACGTCGCTCATCTCAAGACGGCGTCCGTCGGCGCGGAGGGGCTGTACGGAGTCGACGCGCACCGTGGCCTCGCGGCGAAACCGTCCGACATCCACGACGCCCGGCGCCGGCGCATCGGCGTCGAACTGCAGCCACTGGAGGGCCACGTGGTACGGCTCCGAGGCCCCGGGCATCGCGACCGTCCGCGGTTGCAGCAGGGAGTCGCGGCGGACCGCGCTGTTCTCGATGACGTACTGCCGCGCCACGTCGGCCTGTCGCCGGTAGGCAGCGTCGTAGCGGACCCCGCTGAGACGGATGACCGCCCCACGCGCTGCGTCGGGCGAGGCATTGTCCGGTGTCGCATCGAGGGCCGAGGCACGCAAGCCCCACGCCACGGCCACGCGCGTCGACCCCTCTGGCGTCAGAAAGCGAGCCGTACGCGCGGTAACCGGCAGCGGGGCCGCCGGGTTCGACCGCTCGCTGTACTGACGAGGCATCGCCTGCTTCCGACGCTTGGCGGCGGCCTCATCCTCGCGCCGCGCGCGCCGCACCATTCGCGACACGAACTGGTTCGGCGCGTCGATGCCCATTTGCGGGTTGGCGTACACGCGGCGCTCCTGCCCCATGCCGCCGCCCACGGTACGCCCCCCTCCGCGTGCACCGCCGGTGGCCTCCCGTGCCTCCGACACCGCAGCGCGTGTGGTCTGCCAGTCGGCGTACTTTGCGATGTCGGTAAACCGCGTGCTGAAGTCGGGGTGATACATCGCGAGGTTATGGTAGATGTACCGCATGGCCATGACCGCCGAATACGCAATGTTGAGCCCGCGGTCGGAGCTGCCCCGTCGCTGCCGCAGATGCTTCGGCAGCAGATCATTCGCGCGCGCGACCGCAAAGCAGCGGCGCGGCTTGGCGAACAGGTAGTAGCCCGACGCGTCGATCTGCGGATACGTCCACAGTTCGTTGTCCGGGAAGTCGGACGGGCTGACGGCCACCCCAAACCGGAACACCTCTTGGAAGAAGTCGCCGTCGTTGTACGTCACGGAATGCTGCTCTGCCGGTGCTCCGTACTGCAGATACACGTGTCCCCGATCGTCGAGGCCGCTCACGTGGGAGGAGCACGCGTATGCATTCTGCGCCCGGGCGAGACGCGCCACGTGCACGGTCAGGCGCTCGTTCGCGGCCGTGGACGGGTGCGGGTCGCGGCGGCGCCACCACGTTTGCAGGGCGTCGCCGCTTCCCTCCCGAAAGGTCCACGTTGACGGCTTCGTCTGTCGCGACTCGTGGATGACCTGGGCCAAGACCTCATCGTCCATCAGGGGCGCCATCTGCGCGACGTACCGGCGCGCGATGGCTGCCTCGGATGTCGGGGCATCGGGGCGCACGCGTCCCAAAAGCGTCAGGTAGGCATGGCGGGCTCGCTCCTCGTGGGCGTCGGTCGCGTCTGTGGGGAGCGTGCGGAGGTAGGCATCCAGGAGGCGAGTGGGCACGCGCTCGGCATCCCGCAGCGCGTCGATCCCACGGGCATACGCATGGCGCGCGTCCGCATCGTCTCCGCGGCGGCGGTGCGTTGTGCCCAGCCAGTACGCAGCGGCTCCATGCTGCGGCGACACGTAGCCGGGATGGCGCGCAACGAGTCCGTCGAGCACGGGCAACGCATCGTGCCCGCGGTCGCGCTCTACGAGATCAACCGCCACATTCAACGTGGCGGACGGGTGCGGGGCCTTCAGGGACATCGTTGATGCGAGGTCTTGCCCATGCGCCGGCGCGCCCCAGAGAGCAAGCGCCACAAGACATGCAGCAAGTGTGACGATGCTCCAATGTGAGGAATGTGAGGTACGTGTATGCATGGTAGCCACCGTGGCCGGATGGACACATTACATTTCAAATAGCGATGCTGGAATCTTGATTCCGGTAGAATCGACCGGTTTGAGGCTGCAATTTCAATACATGACGGCACTGTGCAGACGTGCGTCGGAGGCGAGCGTGGATCTCAAACGTGCGAAGGCCCCTCCCGGTGCCGAGAGAGGCCTTCGCAGGATCGATCCGCATGTGAGCTGGGAGGCCGAGGTCTACCGGCCAACCAGCAGGGCTCTTGAATCCGTCGAGGGACGCCGTCGACAAATGCCGATCGTCCGCTACTCGACGGTGATCGTGCGCGAGCGGTCAATGTCCGTACCGCCGCGGCCCACCTGCACGGTCTGCCCTCCCTCGGTTGAGGCGCCGGTGAGTTCCACCGTGGCGGTCTGGCCCGAGGTGGCCCCCGATGCGAGCGTCACGTCGATGGTCGCCTCGTCGAGGTCGGTACTCGACGTGTCGAACGGAATGGTCACGGCGTTCTGGGGCGTCACCGATCCAAGAGCTGGGCCCGAGGCGTTGTACTCCACCGTGATGGCTTCGTTAATCGCCTCACCGGGCTCCATGGTCAGTGTCACGGTCGCACCGGCCGCTCCCGTCGGTGCATCGCCGCTGACGAATTCAACGAACGGGGCACCGTCTTCTGGGATGTTGGGCCGCAGCTCGTCATTGCTGTCGGTCAGGGCCTCCTCACATCCGCTAAACAACAGCGCGGCCACGAGAGCCAGGGCGAGGAGTCCAACGTGTTTCGTCATAGAGGTCGTCATAACAAGTCAATATCGATGAGCAAAATGGACAGGATGCCGAAGGTCGCTCGCGGGAAGAAGCGGAGGTCGCCCTTCCCGCGAGCGCAGAACGTTCAGTTCGATCCTTCGAACCACATGGGCGTTTCCTGCTGCTGCGTCGGCGGCAGGTTCGGGTTCGTGGCCACCGGATCGGGCGGATACTCGTACCGGCGGATGATCGTCCCGAGTTGTGCGTTCGTGGGCGCCTCCAGCTCTGGCGTCTTGGTGCGGCGCCAGTGCGTCCAGTTCTCCGGATGGCGCTCGAAGAGGTCCAGCCACTGCTGCGTTCGAATGAAGGTGAGCGCCTCGTCCTGCGAGAGGCTGGCGAGATCCGGCAGCGCGTCGATGAATGCCTGCTTGTCCGCCTGTGGAATGGCGCCCGGCTTCTCGTCGAAGAAGTCCATGCTGGCCGTCACGCCGTCCTCCAGCTTCTGCTGGGCGACGGACGTGTTGCCTTGGCGCAGCGCCCACTCGGCCTCTTTCAGCAGCACCTCAGCCGCCGTGGCAAACCGCTCCGGATAGGTCGGGCGGTGGATGTTCGCGCTAATGGCCGAGGACGTACCGCCCAACGCCGGCACGGCTTCGAAGTCACCCGGCCCCGAACCAACAAACTCCCCGCTGGCATTCGGCGCGCAGTACGTGCTCAGGCGCGGATCGGTCACCGAGGTCTCGTTCTTCATCCGCGTGACGAGCTCGCTGTTGCAGGCGTACCAGATGTTGTCGGGCGCGCCGTCGCCGTTAGCGTCGAAGCTAAAGTCCTGCGACAGCTGAAAGAAGTTGTTTTCGTTTCCCTGATTGCCAGAGAACGGGAAGAGCATGTTGTCGGCGTTGGTGCGGATCAGCGGCTGGTCGAGCACTGAGTTGATCTCACCGGCCACGTCTTGGCCACCGCTGTCGAGCAGAAGCAGCGCGCGGAGCTTGATCGTGTTGCCGAATTTGCGCCACTGGTCCATATTGCCGTTGTAGAACACATCGCGGTCTTGGATGCCCGGCTGATCGAAATTGATCTGATTGACGGCCTCGTCGACCTGGTCAATCACGAAGCGGAGTACGTCTTCCTGCGCGTCGGGCGCCGGATTCGGAAACTCGTCCACTTCGTTGGCCTGCGAGGCGGGCACGGCGCCAAACATCTGCGTCAGGTTGAAGTAGGCGTAGGCCTGCAGGATTTTGGCCTGTGCGGCGATGTTATTCTTGTCCGTCGGCAGCGATCCTTCTTCGGCTGCCTCCGCCGCATCGATGATCTGCTCCAGGTTCTCGCCGACATCGGTATACAGCTGGTTCCAGGTATTGCCCGTAGTGAAGGTGCTGACGCTGTAAAGCTCCGGGTTGTTGAACACCCCGGCAGCACCTGCCGACGCCCAGGTTTGCGCAAAGGAGTTCTGCCCGATGATCTCGATGTTCTTGTTCGAGGCCAGCTGCGCGGCCGCATCAATGAACACGAGCCCCGGCTCTCCGGCCACCTGTTCGGGCGAGGCATTATTGGGGTCATCGTTCACGTCGAGAAAGTCGTCGCACGCCGTCAGTGTACCAAGCACTGCGACGGCCAAAGCGAGTATCGTAAAGCGTTTCATGAGTATCGGTTGGGACAGTTCGTAGAGAAGACCTCAGGTTCTGGCGGGCATCGCGGGGCAATGTCAAGCAGCGCCCGATGCGATGCAGGCCGCTGCGCCGGGCGGAGGCCGCCCGTGCAGGCACGGCCTCCGAGGCGCGACACTTGGCCGTCGGGTTAGAAGGACACGTTCAGCGTGGCGCCGAAGGTCGTGGTGTTCGGGAGGTTGTTAAACTCCACGCCCTGACCAATCGTGGCCCCGGCTCCGAAGAGGTTTGTCTCCGGGTCGATGTGGGGAACTTCGCTGTAGAGAAGCAGCAGGTTGCGTCCCTGTGCGGTCAGCGATGCGCTGCGGACGCCGAACTGGCTAAACCAGCGCTGCGGGAACGTGTAGGTGAGCGAGACCTCGCGGAGCTTCACGTACGACGCGTCGAACACGCCGCTCTCGATGATGCTCTGGTCGGAGTGCTGCTGCCAGAAATCCTGCATGCTCTGCACGGGCACATCGTTCGGGCGCGTCTCGACGATCTCGCCCTGATCATTGCGCTCGGTGACGATGACGCCGTCATCGACGAAGGTGCCGCCGCGGTTGGCCGCGGTCTCGGCCGCCAGGCCGCTCGACCGCAGGTCTTGCACCGTCGAGGAGAACAGGTTGCCGCCCTGTTTCCAATCGAGCAGGAAGTTAAGATCGAAGTTCCAGAGCGAGACCGTGTTCGAGAAGCCGATCTTGAAGTCGGGGTACAGGTCGCCGAGCGCCTTGTCTTCGCCGGTCTGGCGGAGGCCTGTCTCCGGGTTGATGATCACCTTGCCCGTGTTGGGATCCCGCGCCCATCCTACACCAAAGAGCTGAATTTCTTCACCGGGCCGTGCGCGCACCTGCAGGCCGTTGAAGCCGCTCTGCAGCGTGAGCTCATTGACGCCCTCTGCGAGCGACTCGACCGTGTTGTCGTTCTGCGAGAAGTTAAGGTTCGTGCGCCACGCGACGTTCTCCCGCGTAATAAGACCACTGGTCAGATTCACCTCGATGCCCGTGTTCGACACCGTGCCCACGTTCGTGCGCAGGGCGCTGAAGCCGCTGGACGGCGGCGTCGGCAGCGAAATGATCTGGTCCTCGGTCTCCTGGTCGTAGTACGTGAAGTCGAGATTGACGCGGCCATTGAAAAGGCCGAGTTCGGTACCAATCTCAAAGGACTTCTGCGTCTGCGGCTCCAGATCGGTGGGCGGCACCGTGTCGCTCGCGTCGAAGGCCGTCAGGCCGTTGAACGGGAACGTGATGTCCGTACCGAACTGCCCGAAGACGCCGGAGTCCGGAATGAAGTCGAACGTAAGCTGGTGCGGGTCCTCGTCACTCCCCACCTCGGCGTAATTGGCTCGGAGCTTTCCGTAGGAGATGAAGGGCACGTCGATGTCGTACTCCTGATCCAGCAAGTCTGTAAACACCAGACTTCCGCTGATCGACGGATAGAAGAAGGAGCGGTTGTCCTCCGGGAGCGTCGAGCTCCAGTCGTTGCGTCCGGTCAGCGTGAGGAACGCGTAGTCGCGGAAGCCGACCGTCACGTCGCCGTAGACGCCGATGATGCGGCGCTGCGACTCGAAGTTCGTCGGCGTGTTGCTGTTCGCGTTCGAGAAGTTGAAGAGCTGCCCCACGTTCAGATTCTGGGACAGGTTTCGGTCCCGCTCGAACTCCTCAACGTTAATGTTGTGACCGACGATCGTCTGCAGACTGAAGTCCTCATTGATGTCATTGTCGGTGCGAACCGTGAAGTCGTGGTCGATCTGCAGCTCCAGAATGTTATCGTCGGTGAACTCGCCCTGCGCAGCCCCGCGCGTTGTTTTCAGATTGCGTTCGCGGCGCGTCTCGCTAATGACATCCGTCCCGATGTCCTCACGGATCGAGAGCCAATCGGTGATTTGATAGCCCACCTGCACCGACCCGAAGAGGCGCTCCACATCCGTCGTAAAGACGTTCTTGTTGGCCGTCCAGAACGGGTTGTTGGAGAAGTCCGTCAGCGGGATCTGCTCGCCGGCTTCATTCTGGAAGTTGTTCTCCAGCAGATCCGCCGAGAGGTTGCGCGGCAGGCCGTTCACGATGGCCACGAGCGTGTTCGGGTCGTTCCCGCCGCTGGCAACGCGTCCCTGTGTTTGCTCATCAATGTAGTTGAACGAGAGCGAGGCGTTGAGCTTGTCTTCGTACGCCGAGGTGCGGAACGTCCCGTTCACGTTGTACCGGTCGAGCTCCGAGTTCGGCGCGATGCCGCCCGTAATGTCTTGCGAGAGGCCAAGACGGAAGGAGCCAATGTCGCCGCTGTTCGAGAACGAGACGCTGTTGTTGTACGAAACGCCCGTATCGTAGAAGTCCGACACGTTGTCATCCGCTGCCGTGAGCGGCACGGTGTCACCGGTGAAAATTTCAACCGGCTGGCCCTCCATGCGCGGTCCCCATCCGTTGAGGTCCTGCACATCGTACTTGCCGAGACTCCCGGGTCCGTACTGATCCTGGAAGTCGGGCAGTACCGTAGGCCGCGAGCCGGTGACCGACGACGAGAACGACGCCGAGGCCGGCTGATTGGCGCCCGACTTCGTTTCGATCAGCACCACGCCGTTCTTGGCACGTTGGCCGTACAGTGCGGCGGCCGCACCGCCCTTCAGGACGTTGATCGACTCAATCGAGTTCGGGTCGATCTGTCCGGCTTTGTTGCCCGTGTCGTACGTCCCAACGAGGCGACTGCCCGACGAGATGTTGGAGTTCGACACCGGCGTTCCGTCGATGACGAAGAGCGGCTGGTTCTCTCCGCTCAGCGAGGCGATTCCGCGCAGGATGATGCGCGCGCCGCCTCCCACATTCCCGGACTGTGACGTAATCTCGAGCCCCGGCACCTTGCCACTCAGGTTGTTCACGAGGTTGCTCTCCTTCACGTCCGTGAGGTCGGCCGACGACACGCTGCTGACCGAGTAGCCGAGCGAGCGGGCCTGCCGCTGTACCTGCTGCGCTGTCACGACGACCTCATCGAGCTCTCCGGCCGAGGGCTGCAGCTCAAAGTCGCGCTCCACCGTCTGGTTGGCGTCCACCGTTACGGTGCGCCGAATGGTCGTGTATCCCACGAACGACACAGACAGGCGGTGCTCCCCCACCGGAACATCGTCAATGACGTAGTTTCCATTCGAGCCGGTGGCAGCGCCAATGGTTAGATTCCGAATCTGCACCGTGGCCCCGGGCAAGGGATCGCCGGACTCAGCGTCCGTCACGGTGCCTTCGATGGTACCGGTTTGCTGTGCGACAGCCATCCCAGGAAGAAGCAGGAGGGCGGCGACCCAAGACAGCAGTCGTGTAGCTTGGTTCTTCATGTCT
>CAYFSC010000141.1:0-8087 GCA_964345695.1 uncultured Rhodothermales bacterium
CGCCGGGCCTTCTGGTACGTCTCGAGGTCGCGAAAACTTCGGATTGCGGACATCGGCTCGTGAAGGTTTATGAGAGGACCCATCACCTCACGGACACACGAGCCTCGGAATACATAACTTCGGTGCACGCACCGACTTACGACCCGCCCTCCTCGACTGTCCACCCACCATTCTCCATCCTCTACCCTCCATCTTCCATCTGCCATCCTCCACCGCCTACCCGTCCATCCGCGCTTTCGTCGTGTGCGTGGCAGTGGCGGTGAGCGGATCCTCCGGCCAGTAGTGTTTCGGGTACCGGCCGCGCATGTCCTTGCGGACCTCGAAGTACGTGTTCGCCCAGAAGTTGGCGAGGTCCTGCGTGACCTGCACCGGACGCTGCGCCGGGGACAGCAGATGCAGCGTAAGCGGCACGCGCCCGCCCGCAATGCGCGGCGTCTCGGTCTGGCCGAACAGCTCCTGGAGGCGGACGGCGAGCACCGGCGCCTCCGGATCCGAGTAGTCGATGGGCCGGCGGAAGCCGCTCGGCACCTCGATGTGGGTGGGCGCGAGGTCGTCGAGGCGGTTGCGCTGTTCCCAGGTCAGCATGTCCTGCAGGAGTTGCGTGACGTGCAGGTCCTGCAAATCATCGGCGCGCTTCATGCCGTAGACGTGCGGCGTGAGCCAGTCGTCCAGCGTCTCCAGGAGCGTCTCGTCGCGCACGTCCGGCCAGTCCGCGTCCGGGAGCTGCATGTGCAGAAAGACGATGCGGTTTTGCAGCTGCCGGGCGTTTTTCGTCCACGGAAGCAGATCGAGCCCCTCCTGGCGGACGCCCTCCACCATCGCCTCCGCCATCGCCGTCGGGTCCGGATCCGGAAGCGGGCCGTCCTTGAGAACAAGGGCGCCGAGCGTCTCGCGCTGGCGGGCGCGGACGAGTTGCGCGTCCGAATCCCAGGCGATGTGCGTCTCCTCGGTGATGTGTTGGCCGAAGTACGCGACGAGGTCGTCCTCATCGATGGGCGCGGCGAGGAAGACCCGGTTGTCGCGCCCGCGTCCGCCGACGTGTGCCACCACCAAATAGTCGGCATCCGACAGAAGCTGCGGCGACGGAAGCTCCGCGAACCGCCCGTTCTGCAGGCGGAAGCGGCCGGACTGTCCCTCGCGGCGCTGCGCGATGCGATCGGGATAGGCGAATGCCGTCAGCAGGCCGCACGCCTCGATGTCGCCCTGCGCGTTTCGGTCGACGTCCAGTTTCTTACGCCAGTGCTCGCCCATCGACTCGACCCGCCGGGCCGGACCGTACGGCACGACGTACGTGCGGGCGTGGTTGGGCGTCGGACGCTCCCCGCGCCGCAGCCGGTGCAACGCCTCGAGCCGCAGCCGAAGATCGACGTCCGGCGCCTGCCCCTGCCCTTTGAAGATGTCCCGTTCGCTCAGGAGCGCGGCAAGATCGCACGCCACCGGCCCTTCGCCGAGGGCCTGTCCCTGCAGGAGCATGTGGGCAAGCCGGGGATGCAGGCCGAGCGACGCCATCTCGCGCCCGTGGTCGGTGATGGTGCCGCTGTCGTCGAGCGCGCCGAGGCGGTGCAGCAAGTCGCGCGCCTGATCGTAGGGGGCCTCGGGCGGCGGGTCGAGCCAGCGCAGGTCGGACGGATCCTGCACGCCCCACAGCGCCAGTTCCAGCGCGAGCGGCGCGAGGTCGGCGTCCACAATCTCCGGCGGTGTGTGGTCTTTTAGATGCTGGTGCGTGTGGCGCGTCCACAGCCGGTAGCAGACGCCGGGCTGCGTGCGCCCGGCGCGCCCCTTTCGCTGATCGGCCGACGCCTTCGAGATCTTGACCGTCTCCAGCTGCGTCATCCCGCTCTGCGGATCGAACCGCGGCGTGCGCCGGAGCCCGCTGTCCACCACCACGCGGATGCCGTCGATGGTCAGGCTCGTCTCCGCGATGTCCGTCGCAATCACGACCTTGCGCCGCCCTTCGGGACTCGGCTCGATGGCGGCGTCCTGCTTCTTCGGCGGCAGGTTGCCGAACAGCGGGTGCAGCTCAACGTTCTCCGGGACGGTGTCTTCCAGATTCGAGGTCGTGCGGCGAATCTCGCCCGCGCCTGGCAGAAACACGAGCACGTCGCCGGGCTCCTCGTGCAGCACGTCCCGCACCTTGGCCGCAACTGTATCCTCAATGCGGTCTTTGGGCTGATCGTCGGCGTAATGGACGTCGACGGGATGGCTGCGGCCTTCGCTCTGGATGAGCGGCGCGTCGTTCATCAGCTCGGCAATCGGTCCCACGTCGAGCGTGGCGCTCATGACGAGCAGCCGCAGGTCGGGCCGCAGGACGGACTGCGCCTCCAGCGACAGGGCGAGCCCGAGGTCGGCCTGCAGGTTGCGCTCGTGAAACTCATCGAAGATGACGCAGCCGACGCCCTCCAGGCTCGGGTCGTCCTGGATCATGCGCGTGAGCACGCCCTCAGTGACGACCTCGATGCGCGTCTGACGGCTCACGCGGGTGTCCTGCCGCACGCGGTAGCCGACGGTCTGCCCGGCGCGTTCGCCGAGCGTCTGTGCCATGCGCCGCGCCGCCGCGCGCGCCGCCAGCCGGCGCGGCTCCAGCATAATGATGCGGTCGCCCGCCAGCCACGGCTCGTCCAGAAGCGCGAGCGGCACGCGTGTCGTTTTGCCCGCCCCGGTCGGCGCCTGCAGCACGGCCTCTGGACGCTCGCGCAGAGCCGTCTTCAGCTCCGGTAATACGTCGTGGATGGGCAGGCGCGGCATGGCGGCGTGGCGCTCGCGGGGGAAGAAGCATGGACGTGAGCGTTGTAGCGCGCGCCGCCACGGTGGGTTTCGGAGTCGCGTTGGAACGTTCAACGTGCCAACGTTCAACGTTCCAACGGATCAGTACTTCGCCGGCATGCCGTCCTCCGGAATCGACCCTCGGATGAACGTGCGGATGTGCTCGTTGGAGGTCGCCAGATCGTCCTCGCGGAGGTACATCATGTGGCCGCTGCGGTAGCCCTCGAAGCGGAGACGGTCGCGCAGTTGCTCGCGCGAGCCGAGCTGCCACATCACGTACTTGGCGGAGAAGTAGTCCGTGGCGCCGTCGTAGTAGCCGGACTGCACCATCACATGCAGATACGGGTTTTGGGCCATCGCCCGGCGAAGCTGCTCGCCGGTATCGTTGTTGTCGTCGTCCCAGGGACGGACCGGTCCGAACACGTTGTACTTCAGGTCCGTCTCGAAGTCCAGTTCGGACCGCAGGTACTGGTTGATGGCGGGCGTGAAGGCATGATTCCATGCGATGAGCTCCGCCGGGTAGTCGTAGCGGTCGCCTGCGTTCTTGACGTCGAGCCCCTTGTAGCGGGAGTCCAGGCGCCCCACCGTGTGTCCCTCGTCCCGCAGCAGCTCCTTCCAGTAGGCGGAAGCCGGGACGGCGAGGTTGTGGTCCAGCACGAACTGCTGCGACAGCCCCGAGTACCGCGCCACCTGCTGCGCGACCTCCTGCCGACGGCCGTCGTCAATGAACCCGCCGCGCGTGAGTGCGGGAATGTACTCCTCGACGGTGTAGTCCTCCACCTCCGACAGCAGACCCATCAAGTCTCGGCTCTGCAGGTCCGGCGGCAACTGCTCGTGGTACCAGGCCGTCGCCGCGTAGTACGGAAGCTTGAGCGCCTCGGAGCGCGGCGATGGGCCGGGCGGCTCCATGCCGAGTCCCGTAGGCGAGACGAGGATGACGCCATTCAGATACATCCAGTGGCGGTTCTGCAGTTCGCCCGCGAGGCCCGACACACGCGTCGTGCCGTAGCTCTCGCCGATCAGGTACTTGGGCGACGGCCAGCGCTCGTGCCGCGAGACGAACGTGTCGATCCAGTCCGCCAGGTACTCGACGTCCGCATCCACGCCGAAGAACGCCTCGCGGTCCACACTGTCGTCCACCACGCGGGAGAAGCCGGTGTTCACCGGGTTGACGTACACGATGTCCGCCACGTCGATGATCGAGTGCGGATTGTCCTCCACGCCGTACGGCTGAACCGGGTATCCTTCTCCGCTGATTCTGAGATGCTTCGGACTCGTGTACCCGAGATGCATCCACAGCGAGCCCGATCCGGGGCCGCCGTTGAAGGAGATCATCAGCGGGCGGCGCGCCCGGTCCTCGACGTCGGTCCGCTCGTAGTAGGTGTAATGGAGCGAGGCAGTGACGGTGTCATCGTCGCCGTACACCGGCTGCGTGCCGGTCGTGACGCGGTAAGGCACCTCCTCGCCTTTTACCGTAACCCGATCCGTCGAGGGGAGAGTGGTGTCAATGGGGAGAGTGCGCGTCTGCGCATGGGCGGGGAGAAGCAGAACCGCACACAGCACAAGCGTGAGCAGTCCGCGACGTCGCAGGGAGGGCATGGGGCGAGAGCGTGTCGTGATGGGAACAGGCAGGGAACCATGTTCAACCATACGAATCGGCGTGAGGACATGAAAGACGGATGCTCGACTCGGGGGCTTCTCTGCCGCCTCTCGGGCCCGATTCGAAGAAAAGTCGCCCGTCTGCATCGGTGTGTCTCCGCGAAGCCTGCACCTTGCGTAACATTGATCGCCGCCACTTCCTCTCATAACAGATCCGTCCTGTACGGCCCTCCGCACCGGTGCTCCCGCAGCGACGGATCCTCCTCGTTCTCATCCGATGCCCTCCGTTCCGCCATGCGACGCGTCTCCTCTCTGTGTTTCCTCTTCGTGCTGGCCCTTGCCGTGGCGGCCTGCGACACCGGATCGCCGGGAGGCCAAGACTCCAACCAGGGATTCGAACTCAGCAACTGCACCATCCCGACCGATCGAATTATTGACGGAGGCGTGGGACGCGATGGAATTCCGTCTCTGCAAACCCCTTCGATGACGTCGCCCGACCAGGCCAACTATCTGGCCGACAGCAGCCGCGTCATCGGGCTGACGCTCAACGGGCGCACGATCGCCATTCCGCACAACATCCTGTGGTGGCACGAGGTGGCCAATTTGGACGTCGGCGGACAGAAGGTTGCCGTCACGTACTGCCCCCTTACGGGATCGAGCCTGGCCTTCGACCGGAGTGCCATCGGAGGCAGCACGTATGGGGTGTCCGGTCTGCTGTTCAACAACAATCTGGTGATGTTCGACCGGAGCACCAACGAGTCGCTCTGGCCGCAGATGAACCGGCAGGCCAACTGCGGCCCCAGCAACGGCACCGACCTGTCGATGATCTCCGTCGTCGAGATGCGGTGGGACGCCTGGCAATCGTTGCACCCAGACACCGACGTTCTCTCGAACGATACCGGCTTCAACCGAAACTACCGGCCTTCGGGCTATCCGTACGGCGACTATGAGCGCATCGACAACGACCGCCTGCTTTTCGACATCCCCATCGACGACCGCCGCCCGCCGAAGGAGCGCCTGCTGGGCATTCCTAACGGAGACGGCGGGCTCGCCCTTCCCTTCGGCGCTCTCGACAGTCAGCCGGTGCAGGCTGTCGAGGTCACCGTGGGCGGCGAGCCGATGGTCGTCTTCTGGGACCGAGCGGCACAGGGAGCCATGGCCTACCACCCCACCCTGAACGGCCAGCGCCTGTCGTTTTCGGTTCAGAACGAGCGCATCGTCGATGACGCCACCGGGAGCACGTGGACGGTGGACGGACGCGCGGTCGAGGGCCCCCAATCCGGGGCGTCGCTTGAGCCTGTCCGGCGGGCCTATGTCGCGTTCTGGTTTGCCTGGGCCGTCTTCCAGCCCGATACGGACCTCTGGAGCGCGCAGACACCCGAATAAGGATGTTGCCCTCCACGCCTGTGTTTTCTCCCCTCTGCCCTCTGCTTTTCGCGATGCACGTGCCGCGCCGGCTCGCTCTCCTTTTCCTCTGCTGGAGTCTCGCCGCCGCTCCAGCCGGGGCTCAGTGGACCGAATCTCCCGGCACGGGGTGGGTCCAGGTGGAAACGCTCCACCACGGCACCGACACACGCTTCGATGAGAACGGAAACTTGGAGCCGCTTTTCAACGAGGACAGCCATTCGCGAACGACTTCTTTCTTCGTGAAGGGCGCCCTTGGCCTCTGGCGTGGACTCGACGTGTGGGCCGAACTGCCCTTTCACCGTCTTGAGTTCGACGATGCCGTCCGCGATCGGCAGAGCACCGGCGTCGGGGATCCGCGCGTCTTTCTCCGTGTCGGTCCTGGACTCGTCGGCGTCGAGGAGGCCCTTCCCCTGGCCGTGGCCATGCGCGGCGGCGTTAAGTTCTCCGTGGGCGACTTCCCGGTGAGCGCCGAGGTCATCCCGCTGACCGAAGGACAGCGCGACTGGGAGTTGATCGTCGAACTGGGACGCAGTCTCCATCCATGGCCGGTGTACGTGCAGGGCTGGGCCGGCTACCGATGGCGCGAGACGAACGACACCATCGATCGCAAACCGGGCAACGAGCGGTTCTTCTACGCCGCTGCCGGTGGCTCCATCGATCGTTTTACCTGGCAGCTGGGCGTCGACGGTCTCTTTGGCGAGCCGCCCGAACGGCACCTCTCGTCCGGCCTGGAGCTTCCGCTGCCCAATGATGTGCGCGAGCTCGTGCAACTTCTGCCCACGGTCGGGTACCAGGTGGGGCCCGGAGCGGTGGAGCTCGGAGCCCGCATTCCAATTCACGGGCAGAATCTTCCTGCCGGGCCGTCGTTCACCCTCGGGTATTTCCTGACGTGGGATCGGCCGCTGTGGAAATAGCGGCCTCTTCGGTTCTCGACGGGGCGGCCCAGGATGTGCTTCTGTCTAACTTCGGAAGTCCTTCCTGCATGTGCGGATCACCGGCTCCCTGCAGACGGTCCAACAGGGCGAAGAAATGTCCTGCAAAATGATGCTGGGGAATGGACTGGATTGTCGCCGGACTGGCGTTTGGATTCTTTGGAAGCGTGCATTGCATCGGCATGTGCGGTCCGCTGGCGCTGAGCCTTCCCGGCTCTCGCAAGGACCGTCTTCGGTACATGGGCGAGCGTCTGGTCTACAACCTGGGGCGAGCAGTAACCTACACGTTGCTCGGCGGCCTCGTGGGCACGCTGGGCATGCTGGTGTCGCTGACCGGCGTCCAGCAGTGGGTCTCCATCGGGATCGGGGCTGTGATGCTCCTCGGCGCCACCGTCCCGTGGGTGAGCCGCCAAGTGCAGTCGCTGGAGCAGTGGCCGGCCCAGTACCTCGGAAGGGTGATGCAGCCGATCCAGTCGCTCTACAAGCGGGGCGGAACCGGGGCGATGTTCATCGTGGGCCTGCTGAACGGACTTCTTCCCTGCGGCTTCGTCTATGCGGCCCTGGCAACAGCCGTCACGGCCGGGAGCGTGATGACGAGCATGACGTTTATGGCGGCCTTCGGGCTCGGCACCCTCCCGGCGATGTTCGGCGTGAGCGTGGCCGACCGCCTCGTGCCTGCCACCTGGCGGCAGCACCTGTACCGGCTCGTGCCCGTCGGACTCGCGGTCGTCGGCGTCCTTCTCATCCTCCGCGGACTGGCCCTCGGCTCCATGCTGAGTCCGAACCTGCAGGCGATTGCGCAGCGTCTGCTGCTCTAACGCCACAGACCGCAGACCCCTCTCGGTCCACCATCATTACGTCCCGGGCGTGAGAGCCTCAATAATGTCCTGATGCTGCGGAAACCGTTCAACCAGGACTGATCGCTCCGCAAGCTCAAAGTCGGCAAAGTCGAACGCCGGAGCCGTGGTACATCCGACGAGCGCATAGCCGTTCGGATCGCTGACGGTCGCGCCGAACCAGTGCCCGGCCGGCACGACGGCCTGAAGCCGCTGGCCGGTCGTCACCGCTCGGCCCAGCACCTGGCGGCCAAGCGTTCCGTCCGGGGCGATCTGGTGAAGCGTCAGCGGGGCTCCCGCCAGGAAGTGCCACAGCTCGTCCTGGCGAATGCGATGCAGCGCCGAGACCGCGTCGCCCGGAAGCAGAAAGTAGATCAGTGCAGCCGCGTCCCGCGGCCCGTCAAACCGATCGGCGAGCGCCGACGCGGGCAGGGTCGCATCGCTCCGATAAAGTTCGCGGTAGTACCCACCTTCAGGATGCGGTTCCAGGTGGAGATGGTCAATCCATGCCTGTGCAGTCTTCACGGAATTGCGTGTCGGCTTGCTCAGA
>CAYFSC010000142.1:0-8029 GCA_964345695.1 uncultured Rhodothermales bacterium
CTCGAACAGCTCGGCATCCAGCATACGTTCGGCATTCCGGGCGTGCACAACACGGAACTGTACGATGAGCTCGGGACGTCGGACTCCGTTACGCCGATCCTCGTGACGCACGAAGGCGGCGGCGCGTTCATGGCCGACGGCGTCTCGCGCACGTCCGACCAGACGGGCACGCTCGTCATCGTCCCGGCCGCCGGGATGAGCCACGCGATGAGCGGCATCGGCGAGGCCTTTCTGGACGGCATCCCGATGCTCGTGATCTCCGGGGGCATCCGGCGCGACAGCGGGAAGCACTACCAGCTGCACGCCGTGGACCAGGGGCGCATCCTCGACGGCATCATCAAGCAATACACGCTCGTCGAGTCCCACGCCGACGTGATCCCGTCGATCTACGATGCCTACGAGACGGCCCACGCGGGCGAGCCCGGTCCCGTGTTCGTCGAGATTCCGGTGGAGCTCCAGCTCTTCCGCGGCGAGATCGACGACATGCCCGAATACGAGCCGTCGCCTCACTCGGACCCGGCGTTTACCCCCGAGGAGATCGACCGCGCCGCCGACCTCCTTCTTCAGGCCGACCATCCCGGCATCTACGTCGGCTGGGGCGCCGTGGACGCGCACGAGTGGACGGCGAAGATCGCGGATCGGCTCGTGGCTCCGGTCGCGACGACGCTCCAGGGCCTCAGCGCCTTTCCGGCGACGCATCCGCTGCACGTGGGCGTTGGCTTCGGACCGTCGGCGGTGCCCGCCGCGCAGGAGGCGTTTGCGGACTGCGACGCGCTCTTGGCCGTGGGCTGCCGCTTCGGCGAACTGGCGACGGGCAGCTACGGCATGGAGGTCCCGGATGCGCTCGTCCACGTCGACATCAATCCGGACGTGTTCGACAAGAACGAGCCGGCCGCGGTTGCCATTGAGGGCGACGCCGCGCAGGTCTTGAAGGCCCTCGATGATGCCCTCGACGCGCATGCCGGAACGGTTTCCCGCAGCCGCGACGCCCTGGCCTCGCAGATCCGAGACGCCAAGGCCAGCTACCAGCGCAGTTGGCGCACCGACACGAGCGACACGCAGGTCTCTCCCGGCTCGTTTTTTCATCACCTGCGCGAGACGTTGGACGACGATGCACAGCTCGTGGTGGACGACGGCAAACACACGTTTCTCGCCGCTGAACTTTTCCCCGTGCACCGGCCGCGCGGCTTTATCTCGCCGAGCGACTTCAACTGCATGGGCTACTGCGTGCCCGCCGCCATCGGCGCCAAGTTCGCCCGTCCGGACCGGCAGGTGGCCGCCATCGTCGGCGACGGCGCCTTCCTGATGACCGGCATGGAGCTCCTTACGGCGGTCTCTCACGGACTTGGCGTGATGGTCTTCGTCTTCCACGACGGCGAGCTCGGCCAGATCTCCCAGTTCCAGTCGATCCCGCTCAACCGCAAGACGTGCACCGTGTTGAACGACTTCCGCGTCGAAGGCGTGGCCGACGCCGTCGGCGCCCACTTTATCGCCATGGAGACCGACGCCGACATCGAGCCGGCCCTGGACGAAGCGCTCGACGTGAGCGCCGGCGGCCGGCCTGTGCTCGTGGACGTGAATATCGACTACAGCCGCCGCACGCAGATGACGAAGGGGGTCGTCAAGACGAACCTGGGCCGGTTCTCGACCGGCGAAAAGGTCCGCTTCCTCGCCCGCGCCGCCAAGCGCCACCTGCTGGGTTGAGTTTCGCGTTCCGGGTTTCGAGTTTCAAGGTTGGGGCTTCGAAGAGCACCGCCGCTCACGCATCACGCCCACACGCCTTCTCGCCTCATCCTTCCAACGTGCGCCCCACTCCACCATGCGATATCTATCCACGTGTTGTACCATTGTCTTCGCCCTCATGCTCCTCGGGTGCGGCACGCAGGCCCAGTCGCCGCCGAGTGCCGACGAGCAGATCGCTGCGGCCGTCACGCCGGCGCCCGAGGCTCTGCAGGACAGCGCCACCGTCCTCGGCTACACCGACGGCATGGAGCTGACCCCCCTCCGTGAGGGCTCGAACGCGCTCGTCTGCCTCGCCGACGACCCGAGCGACGATCGGTTTCATCCGGCGTGCTACCACGAATCGCTGGAGCCGTTCATGAAGCGCGGCCGTGAGCTGCGGAAGCAGGGCGTGGCCAACGTCGACAGCGTGCGCCGCGCCGAGATCGAGGCCGGCACGCTGTCCATGCCCGATCAGCCTGCCGCCCTCTACTCGCTTTCCGGCCCGGCGGATGCGTTCAACCCAGAGACGGGCGAGGTCTCCGATGCCGAGCCGCTCTATGTCGTGTACGCTCCGTTCGAGACGGGCGAAACCACGGGCCTGCCCACCCGCCCCGAAGGCGGCACGCCGTGGCTCATGGAGGCCGGACAGCCGTGGGCGCACATCATGTACCAGCCGGGGCAGTGACACGTGCCGCATCCGAGGAGCAGACCCGCCCCGACGACAAGGGCTGCTACCGCCAGACGGACGAAGCGACGAGGGGAGAGAGGTACGGAAATTCGATGTACGGAGATTGCCGGAAAACGCCCACGATCCAACGCGTCGTTCTACTCCGTCGGCACGCCGATCCGCTGGCAGCGGAAGCCCTCCTCCAAGGAACTCTCGGGCGTGCGGCAGAGGGGCACGGTGCGGCTGTGGACGCCTGCGAGGTAGCCGAAGCCGTTTTCGACGTTCGTGATCGTGCCGGGATCCAGGAGCTCTTCGTTCGAGAGCGTATCGACCGCTGGCCACTCCGGTCCGGCCGCGACGATCTGCAGCCGAATGTCTACGAGCGGCCCCTGGACGATGGCCACGACATCGTCGACGGCAAACTGCACTGTCACAGCGTCCAGGAAATCGTCCTCGGTCGTGTCCGCGACGAACGACTGCCGGCGCGTCACCACGTTGCCGCTCGGCGCCTGCTCGCGGGTGAGCACCCGGATGTCGGCCACATTCTGCCCCGGCACGCGCACGCCCCAGGCTGGAAAAAAGCGATCCGGGGGCGATACGTCCGGCTCCGGCGGCCGGTCGGGGAGGGTGACCGTGGCGGACGACGTTCCGCCCTCGCGGCCAGTGACGGTCAAGCGGTAGGTGGCTCCGGCTTCGACGGGGGCGTCCGTCCACACGTTGTGCGCGAGACGCCGGTCGATCGCGCCCACGCCCCGGGCGAACTCAAACGCGAACAGCGAGTCCCGCCAGGTCGTCGATTCGCCCGTGGACAGGCGCGTGGTGGTGACCGTCGCAGGAAGCGGAACGGGCGGTGCTCCAAACGCCAGCGAGTCGTTCAGCCGGGCGACGCGCACGTACTGCGTGTCGGCCCCGGCGTTGAGCACACCGATAATGGAGAAGGGCTGGTCGTTCTCAAACGCGTCGACGGACGTGTCGCAGGCCGTCAGGAGAAGCCCGCCGATCCCCAACGCCGCCGCCCATTGGAGCCAGTTTGAAAGTGCCATGGTGGAACGTGTCAGTGGGTAGACAACTTGAGGGAGAGGTACGGAATCACGGGCAACTGATCGACGCGCTGTGCGGTGAAGAGGTCGAAGTAGAACAGGTTGCGCCGGTCGTATGTGTTGATGGCGCCGAGTTGCGCCACCAGGTCGGCCGCCCCAACGGAGAAGCTTCGCTGCAGGGACACGTCGAGCCGGTGATACACAGGGAGACGATCGTCGTAGGGCTCACTCAGGAAGAGGCGGGATTCACCGAGCCGGTCCCGCACGTCCGGAACGCCGCGCGGCGGAACGAACTCGTCGAACCCGCTGAAGCGCGTGAACGGAAGCCCGGACCCGAAGGACCACCGTACGCTGGCCGTGTAGGCCTGCACGTCGGCACTCACCACGGCGTTGACCTGGTGCCGGCGGTCGTGCGGCGGATGGTACTCGGTGATCGGCTCGCCGGCCCGCACAGCCAGCGGTTCGTCGTCGGCCCGGTACTCCGTCCACGAGAAGCCGTAGCCGAGGTAAGCGTAGACGTGCTCTCGGGGCCATTCGAGCCGCGCGTCGAACCCATAGACGGTGCCGTTTGCCCGCGTGAGGTCCGTACTGAAGCTCGCCCGCGTGCCGAACCGCGGCACCTGCAGATCGCTGAGGTGCTTGTAGTAGCCCTCGATGGCCGTCTGGAACGGGCCGAGTGAGGCCTGCCACCCGCCCATGGCGTGGATAGCGCGCTGCGACTCGGTGCGGTCGGTATCGAGCGTCCACGCCGTGAAGACGGAGCCCGCGTCACGATCGTCGGTGAGGCCCGTGACGGGCTGCCAGTACACGCCCGACGCTGCCGTGAACGTGTGGTTCTCGTGCGGCCGCCAGGACAGCCGGAACCGCGGTTCCGGAATCGGGAGGATGCCGTCGTACCACGAGAGCACCGTCCCCGGCGTGACGCTCAGTGTCTCCGTCAGATCCACGTCCAGCTCGCCATACCCGCCGACGCCCAGCGCCACCTCCGACTCGTCCTGGATTCCGGAGAACTGCTCCTCGATGGACCGGTCCATCCAGTGCATGCGCGTGAACAGGCCCCAGTTCAGCTTGGTGCGTCCCTCCGGATCGACAAAGTCGAAGGTGGTGCCAAGCCGGATGATGCTGGATGACCGCTCGGGCCGCTCCGGCGACCCGACCTCGTTGTTGGCGAACGACAGCCCGCCGGTGACCTCTACGGCGCGGTCGGATTCGGACGGAAGCGTGAACAGACGGGCCCCGAGGGCCACGTTCGTCCACCGGAAGACGTCGTCGTTCGCCACGTCGCCCGCGTCGACACGGCCCCGGTCGTACGTGTGCAAGCCCATCAGCGAGTAGCGCGACTGATCGTCCGGCGCGCCGTGCAGCTTCACGAACGTATCGCTGAACCGGAACGGAAGCGCCTCGCCGTAGACCGACTCCGTCGACTCGATGATGGAGTGGCGCGTGGAGCCGAGGAGGGAGAGCGCACCGTCGTCGGTGACCGGTCCCTCCACTCGCACACTCGCGAGGAACGGGCTCAGGGACCCGGACGCATCGAGCGAGCGCTTGTTGCCCTCGCGCATCGACACGTCGATCACCGACGAGATGCGGCTGCTGAACTCGGCCCCGAAGCCTCCCGCGTAGACATCGGCGTTCGCCACAAGGTCCTGCGGAAACGCCGAGTAGAACCCGACAATGTGGAACGGCAGGTAGACGGGGACGCCGTCGATCATCACCAGGTTCTGCGAGGGCGTGCCCCCGCGGATGAAGAGCTGCCCGCCCCGGTCGCCCGAGGACACGACGCTCGGGAGCGCCTGCAGGTAGCTGACGAGGTCGCCGCTCACGTCGGGCGTCGGGATGCGCGCGATGTCGGCGGCACGGACGGTCTGCTTCCCGCCTTCCAGCGTGGCGGCGCCTCCCTGCTCCTCCACGACGAGTTCGCTCAACTGCTCGGTCGCCGGTTCGAGCACAATGGTGAGCGTCCGCACCGCCCCGGCGTCCAGCTGCAGCGTGTCGCGGGACGGCGTGTAACCCACAAACGTCACCCGAAGCGCGTATTGTCCGGGCGGAAGGTTCTCGATCTGGTAGAGTCCGTTCGAGCCGCTCACGGCGCCGCGTGGCGTTGCTTCAGGATCTTCCGTGGATCGGAGGACAATGTTGGCGCCAGGCAGCGCGGCACCGGTCGAGGCGTCTTCCACGAAGCCGCGGAGGGTGGCGCGATCAGCCTCCTGCGCGTGCGCCCGGAGCGAGGAATGCAGAGCGAACAAGACGGCGAAAACGACGAGGGAGCGCCGGGCAATACGCATGCAGAAAAAGGATGAGGCGATGCGGGGAGATGCGAGGGACAGCCGTTATCGGGAACCGTCGCCCAAGGTACGACCACGTCCCGACGAATGTTAACGCCGGGACGGTGCCGATCAGACGCCGTACCCTTATGCCCATCATCGTCGTCCAACACCCACCGCGTGCCCCGCCGGCTCAGAACTTCATGTCCTCGTGCACGCCGTGGTCATCTCGATTTTGTGATACTACGCCTCGGGCCACACGAACGTAATCGGTGCATCGATGTCGGGGTGAATGCTGTGGTGGACCGGGCAGCCGCGTCCGGCGCGTTCGAGGCGCCCGCGGATGTCGGCGTCGAACGTCCGCGGCATGCGCACCTCGGTATGCAGCGACGCAATACGCCGCGGATTGGACGCCATCTCCTTCTCGACGGTCACGTCCATCCCCTCCACGTCGAGGCCCAGATCGCGCGCGTGAATGCCCACGATGGTGGCGACGCAGGTGGCGAGAGAGGTGGCCACGAGGTCTGTGGGCGAGAAGGCCGCGCCGCGCCCGCGGTTGTCTTTCGGCGCGTCGGTGACGAGCGCGTTGCCGGACGGTTCGTGCTCCGCTTCGCAGTGCAGATCGCCGGTGTAGGTGACGTTGACTTCGACCATGGGGGTGTGGGGTGAGCGTTGTGGGTTGAGCGTCGTGGGGTGCAGGGGCGCGCTTGCGTCGTGTGCTTGCGCGTGCTCCGCCCTGCTGTCCCGGAACCCGAAGCGTCCGTGCCTTCACACTGCGACCTCCTCCGCCACGTGCGTGGCCAAGAGCATGACGGTTTCGTACGGATTGACGTGGCTGGAGGTGGGGAAGAGCGACGCGTCGGCCACGAAGACGCTGTCGACGCCGTGGAGTCGACCGTTGGGTGCGACGACGGACTCGGTGGGATCCGCGCCCATGCGGGCTCCCCCTTGGGGATGCGCACTGGACAGCGGACATTGCTGGACGCTCAGCGTCTCTTCGGTGACGAGCCGTTCGAGGTCGGACTCGTCGTCTCGGGTGAGCGTCGACTTCGTGCTGCCCGGTAGCTTCGTCTCGGTGCATCCCGCGGCGAAGAAGATGCGCGCGGCGCGGCGGAGGGCCTTCACCAGCGACGCCTTCACCTCTGGCGCCACCGTGTAGTCGAGCACCGGACGCCCGTTGCGGTCGATCGTGATGCGATTGTGCGGCTCCGCGGGGTCGTGCGCAAGGATGAGGATGGACATCATCTGGTCGTACTTGCGCATGAACCGCTCGTGGTCCGTCCCGAAGCCGGGCTGGTTCTTGGCCGTGACGCCCGGGAAGTAGAACGAGGTTTCCAGGTAGTAGCCCTCGCTCTCGGAGTATTCGTCGACATACCACGTTTTGGGGAAGCCGCGGTCGTTGGTGATCGGCTCCGGGTAGATGCCGTTCACGTTGTACGCGGGATGGAGCGTCACGTAGCGGCCCAGGTTCGCGTTGTCGAGTCCCAGCAGATCGGCGGAGCGCTGCAGGAGCGCCGGGGTGTGCAGCGCGCCGCACGCCACAACGATACGGTCGGCCGCCACGCGGTGCTCGCCCTCGGGCACGACGTTCGGCTCGGTTCGGGGCGGCGGTTCGCGCACAGTGAACTCGGCGTGGTGCCGCCCGATGCGCTCGACCCACGCGTTGTGGACGATCGCCGCGCCGCGCTCCTGCGCCCGCGGCAGTTGCACCTCCAGCGTGCCCTGCTTCGCGCCGACGCGGCAGCCCAGGTTGCAGAAGCCGAGCTCCTCGCAGCCGCGCAGATTCAGCCGCAGACGCTTCGCCGGAATGCCGAGCGCGTCGCAGCCCTCCTTGAAGAGGCGGTTGTTGTCGTTGTCCCAGTCGCGCCCCAGGGCGTGCACGTTGATGTCGTCTTCGATGGCGTCGAGCGTCGTGTCGACGTCGTCTGGCGTCAGGAAGTCAAGGCCGTACCGTTCCCGCCACTCCGTGACGATCGCGTCTGGCGGACGAAACGACACGCCGGTGTAGACGACCGTGCTCCCCCCCACCGCCGACGCCGCCGCCACGCCCACGTTCAGCTGCTTCGAGAAGACGGCGCCCCGGCTGAAGTAGAGCCGCGCCATGTCGCGCTCCCGCTCGTTGTACCGGTCGTGCGTCCACAGCGGACCGCCCTCCAGCACGAGGATGTCGGCGCTCGGGTCCTCCCGGCTCAAGACGTCCGCCACCGTCCCGCCTCCCGCGCCAGAGCCGATGATGACGACGTCGTACGTGTCTTTCAATTGCATGGGACTGCTGAACTGGATGTACCTTCTGTCGCCATCATGAGGCGGATTGTGGTGCGCGATGCGTGGGGCGT
>CAYFSC010000143.1:0-8021 GCA_964345695.1 uncultured Rhodothermales bacterium
GCAGGGCCGCTCTTGCCTACCCGTACGCGACGAGCACCACGCCGGTGACGACCAGGACGAGCCCCAGCACGCGGCGCGACGTCACGGAAAAGACCGGAAGGCCGAGCCAGCCGAAGTGGTCGGCCAGGGTCGAGAAGGCAAGGTTGGCCGCCACCGACACGCAGAGCGTAAGCGCGACACCGAGGTGAGGCACCACAATGTTGGCCAGCATCACGAGCGTCACGCCCAGCACGCCGCCGACGAACAGCATGGCGGGCGTTCGGCGCAGATCCTGGAGGCGCTCTGCCCCCACCCGTGGCAGAATCAGTAGTGTTGCGAAGCCGGTGCCAACGGCGTGCACCACGAAGGAGCTTTCAAGCGGCCCGATGTACTCGCCGAGTGTCGCGTTGAGCCGAACCATGACGGCGATGAAGACGCCCGCGACGATGCTCACGGCCACCGCGACGATCTGCTCTGGATCGGTGGGGACGCGAATGGAAGGGCGCGAAGATGAAGCGGAGTTGGGCATGCTGAGGGCGAATCGGAGGAAAGACGTCAGTGCACGTAGCTGCCGGCATTCACGTCGATGGTTGCGCCGGTGGCGTGGTCGGCGTGTCCGCTGGCGAGAAACACGACGAACGGTGCCACGTCGTCCGGCTCCGTCAGTTCATCGAGAGCGAGGTCACTCGTGGCGTGGGCTTCGCCGTACGTGTCGATGAAGTCCTGCGCCATGTCGGTGCGGGTGAATCCGGGCGCGACGGTGAATGCCACGACGCCGTCATCGCCGAAACCGCGCGCGATGGAGCGAGTGAGCGCTACGAGGCCGCCCTTCGAGGCCGCGTAGGTCATGTAGTCGGGGGTGTCGCCGCGGAAAGCGGCCCGCGATGCAAGGTTGATGATGCGCCCGCCATCGCCGTCCCGAAAATGCCGGATGGCTCGGCGGCACAGCACCTCCGGGGCCCGGAGGTTGACGTGCATCGTGTCTGCCCACGCGGTCTGCCAGTCGCCCATCGGTGTGTCCAGCGGCGTTGCAGGGGCGACGCCAGCATTGTTTACGAGCCCGTCGACGCGGCCGTACCTCGCCACGACATCCGACCAGAGTTGCCCCGCTGCGCGGAGGTCACGCAGGTCGGCCTGGAACGGCTGGGCGCCGTTTCCGCACGCCGACGCAACGGCATGGGCCGCCTCCTGGCTGCGGGCGTAGTGCACGGCAACGGTGGCGCCTGCAGCGGCGCAGGCTTCGGCAATGGCGCGTCCGATGCCGCGGCTCGCGCCGGTCACGAGCAGGGTGTGGTCGGTGAGGTCGAGGCGCATGCGGGGCGGATGGGACGGATGCGGCAGAGCGGCACGGTTGGTTCCGCACCTGGGATCGCTGGTGGCGGCAGAAGAGGCGAGAGGGCGTACTGAACTCGATGCATTCCCGGCGGTCAGACGCCAGCCCGGACGCGATACATCTGCTCCACGTATTCGATGACCATGCGCTTGGCACTGAAAGGGGCGGGCAGGCCGGTCATGGCCTCGCGCATCTTGGCAATCCAGTCCGTCGGCAGGCCGTCGGCGTCGCGCTCGTAGAACGCGGGGATGACGTGGTCCTCCAGCTGCGTGTAGAGCGATGCGGCGTCCTCACGGTCTTGCACCTCCGGGTCTTCGGCGCCGTAGTCGCCCGAGGGCTCCGGACCGATGGCCCAGCCGTTGTCGCCGTTGTACCCTTCGGGCCACCAGCCGTCGAGGACGCTCAAGTTGAGCCCCCCGTGCGCAGCAATTTTCTGTCCCGACGTGCCGCTGGCTTCGAGCGGACGGCGCGGGTTGTTGAGCCACACGTCGCATCCGGAGACGAGCATGCGTCCGATCTCCATGTCGTAGCCTTCAAGGAAGACCACCTTTCCGGCAAAGCCTTCCTGCTGGCTGATCTCGTAGATGCGCTGGATGAAGCGTTTGCCGCCGTCGTCGGCCGGGTGGGCCTTGCCGGCGTATAGAAGCTGGATCGGCCGGTCGTCGTCTGCGAAGAGGGACCGTGCACGCTCCAGGTCGCGGAAGATGAGCGGGGCGCGTTTGTACGTGGCAAAGCGGCGCGCGAAGCCAATCGTCAGCGCATCGGGGTCGAGGTCTGGGTGCATCGGGAGCGTCTGCGCCTGCACGTGCTGGGTGACGAAGTCGACCAGACGCTGACGCAGGGCGCAGCGGTAGGTCCACAGGACGTCGTCGGGCACGGCGTCAAACCCGTCCCAGAAGGAGGGATCGTGGCGGCGCCGGAGCCAGTCGTCGCCCAGGTGGTCGCGAATGAATGCGCGAGCAGGGGGCGCCGTCCACGTGGGCAGATGCACACCGTTCGTGATATGGTCGATGGGCACCTCGTCAAGCTCGCGATCGGGATACATGTCTTGCCACTGCTGGCGTGCCACGTGTCCGTTCAGCTTCGAGACGCCGTTGCGAGCGCGTGACAGCTTGATGCCGAGCACCGTCATGCAGAACGGCTCGGCGGGGTCCTCCGGATTGGCGCGCCCGTAGGCAAGGAGGTCGCGCGGGCTGAGGTCAAGCTGGTGGCGAAAGCCCTCCAACTGGTCGTTGAAGAGGCCGGGCGGAAAGCGGTCGTGCCCCGCCGGAACGGGGGTGTGGGTGGTAAAGACACAGTGGTCGCGCACCCAGGCCTCGGCGTCGGGCTCCACGTCGCCGGCGTCCATGCGCTCGCGCAGCAGCTCCAGCATGAGAAAGGCACAGTGGCCTTCGTTGCCGTGGTAGACGTCGGGTGTGACGTCGAGGGCGCGGAGCAGCCGCAACCCGCCGATGCCGAGCACCAATTCCTGCTGCAGGCGCTGCTTGTTGCCGCCACTGTAGAGCCGACGCGTAAGCGCACGCATCGACTCCGAATTGGCGTCCACGTCCGTGTCCAGCAGGTACAGATCCACGCGGCCCAGCTGGATGTGCCACGCCTGGACTTCTACCGGATCCGTGCCGATCGTCACCTGCACCGTGACGGGGGCGCCGCTCTCGTCGGTGACGCGCTCCATCGGGTGCTGATCGGGATCGAGGACCGGATTGGCAGCCTGCTGCCAGCCGTCCGCGTTGAACGACTGCTTGAAGTAACCCTCCTTGAGGAACATGCCGACTGCCGTAAAGGGCAGGCCGAGATCGGAGGCCGCCTTGGTGTGATCGCCGGCCAGCACGCCGAGCCCGCCCGAGTACAGGGGCATGCTCTCGTGCAACCCGTACTCCATGCAGAAATAGGCCGTCTCCGGCGGATTGTCGAAGTGCGGCTCCTGCTCCAGATAGTCGGTAAAGGTCGAGTACACCGCGTCGACGTCCGACTGGAAGTCGGGGTCGGCCAGCACATCGTCATCGGCGGCGTGGAGGGCGGCACGCGGCGTGTTGCGCGACGCACGGTACGCCTCCGGATTGACGCGCTTGAAGAGGTCGCGGGCTGCCGGGGTCCAGCTCCACCAGAGATTATCGGCCAGCGCGTCGAGTTTTTCGCGAGTTGTCATTCGTCAGAAAGGTGGGTTGAAAGAACAGGGTGCCCTGCTGTTAAGGCAGGGGAGAGGGCAGGCAGTCCATTTCGCGTCCGGCTCCCAATGCAATTCGAGGGTGAATCGCTGAACGGAGAGCCCGACCGCCGGTCAGCATGCAGCGTTGCGGCGGACATCTGGAGCGCGATGGACTGAAAAACAGGAAGAAAACGCATTACAGGGTCGGAATGGGCAGGGGGCATGCCAAGCCAGATCCGTGAAATTTCAATGACGGACGCCGTCATACTCTACGTTTCGGGTGCGGGATCCGCGTCGGACGTTGCCGTTCGAGGGGGGGCGTTCGAGAAGGGCTCTCGATGCTGCTCTTCCGGGGCGCCGACGGTCTCGCTGCGAGCGCACAGCTTCGGCCCTGTACTTCTGCAGCCGAAAAGCAAACCGCCGGATCCCTACGCCACAGTGTGTACCTTCAGCTCGGGAATATGGCCTCGCGGCGAGCGCGTCGCCAGGTGCAGCATCCCGTCGGCCAACTCGGTTGGGGCGATCCACGTGGCTGGGTCGGCGTCGGGCATGGCCTCACGGTTGGCCGGCGTGTCGACGACGCCCATCGGGTAGAGCACACTCACACGCACGCCGTCCTCCCGAAACTCGGCGTCGAGCGATTTGCAGTACGACGCGACGGCACCCTTGGATGCAGCATAGAGGGCCGCCTGGGCCTGGCCATTTTCGGCCGCCGGGGCGGAGACGCCACACAGAAAGCCGTGGTCCTGCTTCGCAAGGACCGGAAGCGCCGCCCGTGCCGTGTTGAACAGGGTCTCGACGTTCATCTCCATCATGTGCGTGTAGTCGCCCGTCGTGGCCGCGTCGGCTGCCTGCATGGCAAAGCCACCGGCGATGGCGAGCACGGCGTCGATCCCCTCGGCGTCGGTGCCGATGGTCTGGAAGACGTCGCGGGTGGCCGCCACGTCGAGCAGATTGCAGTCGAACGCCAGCGCGCTGGGGTGGGCCGACTGCATGGCCTCCAGGTTCTCGGCGCCGTAGTCGATCAGGGCGAGGTTCCATCCGGCATTGGCGAAGACTTGGGCCGTGGTGGATCCGATGGCACCGGCAGCACCGGTAATGGCAACAGTAGGCATCGTTCGGAGCATGCGTTGTGGAACGGGCATGTGAGGCCCACAGAAACGTGGAGCGACGGTCCGGTGATTCCGAGCACCAAACCGCAGTATTCTCGCTCGTTCGAACCGGACCCCCTTTCTATTCTCGGCACAGGAAATGGACCGTGCGTCCGCTTCTCGTTCGATGCCGCGCCTCGGTCGACGAGCCTCGGTGTGTTTTCGACGAGATCCGCTGGGAACGGCGCTGCGCCCGCCTGTAAACACGGCGGGCCGACCCTGGGCGCGACTCTCGGGTTTCGGTACGCAACACCTGTGCGGGAGGGGCGCGGGCCGCGTGGAAGACCGGTACGGTCATCGTCCCGACAGCGTCGAGCCAATGCCGCATGCAAGGCCGGAACAAGCTCCGTTCCGAGGCCTTCCGCTGCCCTGGCCGCGCGCTCACGAACCGTAATGCCGTATTAAGCATGGATCCATCGGTACTGCTCCTCCTCGGGGTGGTGACGGCCGCCTTCGTGGGCGTCAACATCGGAGGCTCCTCGACGGGCGTTGCCTTCGGCCCGGCAGCCGGCAGCGGTCTGCTGTCGACATGGCAGTCCGCCGGGTTGATGGCCGTCTTCGCCCTGCTCGGCGGAGCGACCGTAGGCCGGAACGTTGTCGAAACCCTCGGACAGGGATTCGTCCCCTCGGACTATTTTACCCTCAGCGCATCGATCATCGTCCTTTTCTTCATCGGCCTCGGCATCCTGCTCGGGAACGTTCTGAAGGTCTCGACCAGCACAAGCATGACCGCCGTCGCGACGGTCGTGGGGATGGGGTCGGCCCTCGGGGTGCTCAACTGGCAGACCGTCGGTATCGTGGTCATGTGGTGGTTCCTCGCGCCCATGATCGGCTTCTGGCTCTGCGTCTTCATCGGCCGGTACCTCTACGACGAGATTGTAGCCCAACTGGACCTCGGGGGCACTGGCAACGGCGGGGTCGCACGGTTTGTCGTGATCGGCATCGGCTGCTACATGGCGTTCTCGGCCGGCGCTTCGAACACCGCCAATGCGGTCGCCCCGCTGGTAGGCTCAGGCCAAGTTGGAATGCTGACGGGCGTTCTCCTCGGCGGAGTAGCGATTGGGATCGGGGCGTTCCTCCTCGGCCCGCGGACCCTGGAGACCGTCGGGCAAGACATCACCAACCTGACGCTCGAGGCTTCACTGCTCGTCGAGGTCCTCGCGGCAACAATCCTCACGGGGTTGAGCTGGGCCGGAATTCCGGCGAGTCTCGCGGTCGTCCTGACGACGTGTGTCATCGGACTCGGGTGGGGACGCGCCAGCCGTCGCATTCCGATGGAGGCCCTGGTCAGTCCGCAGGGATTTACCATCGGGAACCGATCGGAGTGGACGGAGGATCAGCTTGAGCTTTACGATCCGGCCACGACGAAGCGGATTCTTTTCACCTGGATTGCCTCGCCCACGGTGGCGGGGGTCGCCGCGTATGCTGTATTCTACCTGGGGCAGCAGTTTGGCCTGCTGTCTCCCTGAGGCCCGTGGCGCGGACCTCCATGCCCGGCGAGAGCCCGCTACCAGGCACATCGTCTGGGCGGCGCGGGACAGGGGCGTTGAACGATTGCCGAAACGCTCGAGCGGCTCCGGTCAGGGACTGTAGAGGGACGCCGGGCCTCAACATCAGATTTTGTCCCACAGGCCGGGACGGGCGGCGGCAGGAACGCGTTGCGTGTCGGGGCGTGGCATCGGTGGAGCCGCGCGAAAGCTCCGCACTCTCCCGTTCTTCTCATCGACAACTCCCCCTTTATGCCGAGCCGCAAAGAATACATCGAGACCCTGAAGACGAAGCTCGACGAATGGAACGAAAAGATCGAAAAGCTGGAGGCCCAGACGGAGGAGGCGGCGGAAGACATGCGCGCCGAATACCGCGCGCAGATCCAAGAGCTGAACGATCAGCGCAGCGACCTCCGCCAGCAGCTCCATCGGCTGCAGGACGCCAGCGATGACGCCTGGCGGGACATCAAGGAGGGGGCTGATGAAGCCTGGACCACCATGGAAAAGGCCTTCGACCGTGCAATGTCGAAGTTCGAGTAGGACCCGAGGGAGGCGTCCCGTCCTGCGCTAGAACCGGAGCGTGAAGACGGTTTCGGCCTCCGGCTCGGAGCGGACAGAGAGCGTACCGCCGTGCAGGCGCATGATCTGCCGGGAGAGGCTGAGGCCGATGCCGGAGCCGTCGTCCTTCGTCGTAAAGAAGGGGACGAAGATTTTTTCCTGCACATCGGGTGGGATCCCCGGACCGTTGTCTTTGACCTGCAGCACCGGGCGGCTGCGCCGGTCGATGTGCGCGCGGAGCTCGATCCGGGCGTCGGTCTGTCCCTCCAGCGCCTGCATGGCGTTGAGCGTGAGGTTGATGAGCACCTGCTCGAGGAGCTCCGGGTCGGCCGTGATTTCGAGCGACGCAGGGTCGACCCGGATGACGCACTCTAGGTTGTGCTCCTCAATCTGCGTGCGCAAGAGGCGGCGAACGTCCTCGAACAGCTCCTGGGCCGAGAGGACCTTGAATGTGGGATTGGGAATCTTCGAAAAGCTGCGGTACGACTCGACAAAGTTGATCAGCCCCTTGCTGCGCCGTTCGATGGTTTGCACGGCTTCGCGGATGTCGGTGGCTGTTTCCGGGTCCACGTGGCCATTGCTGTCGGATTCCGCAGGGGTCACGTCGTCCAGCAGCCGGTGCGCCGTGGAAGCAAGGGACGAGATGGGCGCCACCGAGTTGTTGATCTCGTGCGTGAGCACGCGCGTGAGTTGCTGCCACGCCTCCATCTCCTTCTCTTCCAGCTCGTTGCGAAGGTCCTGGATGGTGGCGATGGCGTGCGCCTTGCCCCGCAGCCGAAAGCGGCTGACGTTCACGGCCAACTGCAGCGTCCGGTCCTCCTCCGCGACGCGGACCATGGCCTGCTTGCCCGAGTCGAGCTCCCGAAGATGCTCGACGAGCGCCGGACTCACGTCTTCGAGCCGGGCGATGTTGCGAACGGGCCCGGTCCGCAGCAGGCGGCGTGCGGCGCGGTTCATGAGCTCGACGGTGCCGTCGCTGCGGAACGACAGCAGCGGGATGCCGATGTGCTGCACCACGTTCTCTAGGTAGCGGACCTGTTCCTCCTTCTCCGCACGGATGCGCCGGAATTCGCCCGTCACCTCGCGGAAGGCGTCGCGAAGGTGGTCGAAGAGCGGCCCCCGGCCATCGGACGTGAAGCCCTGCGAGAAGTCGGCATAACGCACCGAGTTCAAGAAGCGCGTCAGGTCGCGCGTGGTCTTTTCGACGTAGCGCACGAACCTCACGGTCTGGTACGCGATGGCCCCCGCCACCAGCAGTGCCACCTCGTAGAGATGCGCCCACCCAACCAGGTACGCCAGCCCCAGCACCGACGCCACGATGCCAGCCAGGCGCATCACAATTTGTAGGCGAAACCGGCGGTGCA
>CAYFSC010000144.1:0-7896 GCA_964345695.1 uncultured Rhodothermales bacterium
GGCGGGTGCGTGGAACGGTTGCAGTGTACTTCTTTCTTGAAAAGCTTCACCCGTGCCGTCTTCCAACGCTCGTTCGCAGGGAGCGATCTTTTTGGATCAGCTGCGTGCCATTTTCACGCCCAACACGGAGGACGAGACCTCCGGAACGCCCCCCAATCGAGGGGCTGTCCTGACGGTGTGCGTGCTCATCTCCACGGTCGTGTGGCTCATCTTCACGCTGCAGGAGCCCAAAACGGTGACGATGAAAGTGCCGACCCAGGTCGTGAACATCCCGGACGGCCAAGCGCTGACGGCGCTTCCGCCGTCTACCGTGAGCGTACAGATCTATGGCACTCGCCGCCAACTGCTGTGGCTCCATCTGAACAGGCCGAACGTTCCGATTGACGCAACCAGCAATGAAGTCAACGTCGAGGAAGTGCTCAATATCCCGCAGGTCTCGGACGTTCGTATCGAGAACGTCACGCCGCGCCAGGTGGACGTCCCCAAAGAGGAGCGCGTGCAGCAGCGCTTGCCCATCCGCAACCGCGTGCAAGCCGTGCTTCCGGAATCGCACGAGATGCTGCGTCCGCCACGCCTGGAACCGGATTCCGTGAGCATCCGCGGAGCCCGGTCGATTGTCGGCGGCCTGGAGGCATGGCCGACGAAGCCCGTCGTCTTGGAAGACGTTCAGGATTCCATTCGGGCCACGGTTCCCCTGGATGATACCCTTTCGCAGCTCGTCGATCGCAGTATTCAACAGGTGACCTACCGGGCTCGCTCTGGCAAGTTCGTGGAGTCCACGCGGGAACTCAACGTGGAAGTCACCGGGGTGCCCTCCGATCAAAACCTGGTCGCCCTGGAACCGTCCACTGTACGCGTCAACTATCGAGTGCTGTTCGATCAGATGTTTCAGTCGCAGCAGGCGTCGGACTTCTTCGCCACCGTGTCCTACGATCAGATCCGATCGGATACCACCGGCTACGTGCGCCCGAACATCCACGTCCCAACGGACCTCTACATTCGCGATCCGGAACCGACGCCGCGTCGTTTGCGCTACTACACTTTCGTCTCCGGCGATTGACCGCCGAGGCATCCAGAGGAGGAAAGCCGCCCGGACGGGCCATACGCACCAACCCCTTGCGAGCCAGGAGCAGCCTCCGGGCCCTCAGACCGCCTCCTCGCGCTGAAAGGTGGGACGGTTCCGCCACGACGTCTTTTCGGACCGCCACTGACTCGTTTCGTTCTCCATGGTATACCTCGCGCTCGCCGTCGCGTCCAGTTTGGCCATTGGCCTGTTGTTCAAGCACGCGGGCCGGGAACAGTTGGACCGAACGTCGCTGCTCACCACCAACTACGCGGCGGCTGTGGCAGTCGCCCTTGTGCTGCTGGCCGCAGGCGGGCGAACGGCGGGGGAGGGGCTCACGATGGAGCCGTCGCTCGTTGGCTTGGGTGTTCTGACCGGCGCGCTGCTCATTGCCGGCTTCTTCATGCTTTCCCTGGCCACCGATCTGGCCGGCATGTCTCTGGCCATCGGCGTGATGCGCGTGTCGGTCGTGCTTCCGTTCCTTGCCTCGTGGATGGTGTGGAACGAGGTGCCCACTCTCGCGCAGGGCATCGGCATGGTACTGGCCAGCATCGCGTTTTTCCTGATTGCCCGCCACAAGGCGCGAACCCCCGAGGCCATTCCGGCAGGAACCGCCTCGCCGGCGGCCCAGATGCAGGAACCGGCATCCGTCAGTCTGTCGATGCCCAGCGGCCGTGTCTTCGGGGTGCTGCTGCTCACGTTCTTGGTGGGAGGCGCCGTGGATGTCTCCATGAAGACATTCGAGGAGAGCTTCGGCGCCGGCAACAGCCGCGTGCTGTTCTTGCTGTTGGCCTTTGGCGTCGCGTTCGCGATTGGGGCCGTCATCGTGGTCGTCCGGGGTCTGCGCACCGGCACCTGGCCGGAGCGCCGCACGCTGGGATGGGGCGTCGTGCTCGGCGTCATCAACTACGGGTCGCTCGAGTTTATTCTGCGCGCGATTGAGCGCCTGCCTGGCACGTTCGTCTTTCCCGCCAACAACATCGCCGTCGTCGTGCTGGCCGCCGTCCTCGGCGTGGCGGTATGGGATGAATACCTCTCGCGGCTAAACCGGATCGGACTGGGTCTCGCCGTCGTCGCACTCATTCTGCTGGGGCTATGACCGCACGGATCCGCATCGCGGTGGGGGCACTCGCGCTCGTCGCCCTCGGAGCGGGGGTGATTTTATGGTGGACGTCCATGCCGCCCGAAGCGCGGGTCCGCAAGACCATCGTCACCACCGTCCAAAACGAGACGCCGGCCTCGTTCTACGTGACTGGCACGATGGACATGACGGCGACGGTGTCGGTCGATTCCTCGGCGCTGGTTACGCCCGGCTGGCTGACGCTCATGCTGCGCACCACCAATCCGGCGGTTCTCCCGCTGGCCCGCGGTTCCGCGACGGCTACGATTCGCGTGCCAGGGCGGGTGTCGTACGGCTTTCCCGTGGAGGCGCTCACGCCCGACAAGATTGAGGTGGACGACGACGGACGCATCCGCGTGGCGCTTCCTAGGCTCCGCATCCACAGTGTGGAACCCGATCTCGCACACCTCCAGATGAAGACAGAGACGGCCGGCTGGATGCGGCTCTTTGCCTCGGGGGCTCCCACCGAGGTGCGCGATCGGGCGCTCGCGAGTGTCGAACAGGCGTTCCGGCGGCAGGCCGAGGCCCACCTGCACGCGGCCACACAGCCGCAGACGAACACGGCGCGCGCCCTCAGGCGTCTCCTCACTGCACCGCTTCAGGCGGCGGGGGTGGACGATCCACAGTTCCGCATCCGGATTGGGGACGATCTGGTTCTGGTGCCGCAGACGTCGGAACCGTAACCGACCGCATTCTGCAATCGGGCGCCTTGCTCCGGAACCTGTCAGTCCGCTGCAGGAAGGGTCTCGGTGCCGAGGTAAGGCTGCAGCACGTCGGGAATGGCAATGGTGCCGTCCGGACGCTGGTTGTTTTCCAGCAGCGCCGCCAGGATGCGCGGAAACGCGAGACCACTGCCGTTGAGCGTATGGACCAGCTCGGGCTTGGCCTCGGGTTCGGGGCGGAAGCGAATCTGCATGCGCCGGGCCTGGAAGGCTTCAAAGTTGGAGATCGAAGAAACCTCCAGCCACGTCTCCTGGCCGCCGCTCCACACCTCCAGATCGTACTTCTTGGACTGCGTGAAGCCCATGTCGCCGGTGCACATCAGCAGGCGTCGGTAGGGCAGCTCGAGGGCGTCGAGGGCACTTTCGGCGTCCTGCCGCAGCGCCTCCAGCGCGCGGTAGCTGTCGTCAGGATGGACGATCTGTACAAGTTCTACCTTGTCAAACTGATGCAGCCGGTTGAGGCCGCGCACGTCCGCCCCGTAACTGCCGGCCTCGCGGCGCCAGCAAGGGGTGTAGCCGCAGAACTTGAGCGGCAGCCGATCGGCGTCCAGGATCTCGCCCCGAACGAAGTTGGTGATGGGCACCTCGGCCGTGGGGATCGGATAGAAGCCATCGTGCGGAATCTCGTACATCAGGTCCTCCTTGTCCGGCAGCTGGCCGGTGCCGCGGGCGCTCTCCTCGTTGACAAAGAGCGGAGTTTGCATCTCCGTGTAGCCCCGGTCGCGGGCACGATCGAGGAAGAAGTTGAGCAGCGCGCGCTGAAGCCGGGCGCCCCCGCCCAGGTAGAACGGAAAGCCCGCGCCGGTCACTTTGGCCCCGCGCTCGAAGTCGATGATGCCGAGCGCGTCAGCCAGTTCCCAGTGCGGCTTCGGGGCAAAATCGAACGCGGGCTTCTCGCCGATCTCCGCGTCAACCTCATTGTCGGCCTCCGTCTCGCCGACCGGAACGCTGGGATGTGGCACGTTCGGGATGTCGAGCAGGAGGCGCTCCTGCTGCTCCTCGGCGACGCGCACGCGTTCCTCCAGAGTTTTGATTTCCTCCTTGAGACGGCCCGTCTCTTCGATTCGCGCCTGCGCCTCGTCCTCCTTGCCCTCGCGCTTCAACCGACCGATTTCGCTGGAGATCGTGTTTTGCCGTTCCTGCTTGTCCTGCAGCTCGGTGATGGTCGACCGCCGCGTCTCATCAATCTCCAGCAGCCGATCCACGAGGTCGGGGCTGCCGGTTCCCTTGGCGCGGATGGCCTCTTTCACGCGGCGCGGGTTCTCGCGGATGGTGTCGATGTCTAGCATGTTCGGGAAGGCACTTGTCGAAAAGAAGGCAGGGCGGATGCGGCGACAACATAGCCGATGGCAGCGGCCGGATGCGGCTGGAACAGAGATTAACCGAAAATCGAAAGTGGGGGATGCCCCTCAAGACGCCACGGGCCGGCCCAGTTGCCGACCAAGATGACGCAGCCCCTCGGGCAGCGAGCGGGGCTTGAAGCCAAGCTCGGACTCGGCCTTCAGAATCAGGAAGCCGGTTCGCGGCGGTCGGTCCACGGCGTCCGCAAAGTAGTCGCTCGAAACGGGGTGGATGAGCGACGCCTCCAGGCCGAACACGTCGGCCACGGTGCAGGCCAGGTCATACACCGTCATCATCTCGCGCCCCGACAAGTGGTAGATGCCGGTCTTCTCGAAGTGCACCATCCGCTCGATGCCTTTGGCGAGATCCTCCACGTAGGTCGGGGTGCGCCATTGATCGTCGACGACATGGATGGGGTTGCCGTTCGAAAGCTGGTCGATCACCCAGAGAACCACGTTCGACCGGCTGAGGGCCTGGCCAGTGCCGTACACGAGAACGGTGCGGGCAATGGACCACTTGGAGAGACCGGCCTCGCGGACGGCGTTTTCCCCGGCGAGCTTCGTGCGCCCGTAGTAGTTGATGGGATTCGGACGGTTGCTCTCCTCGTACGGGCCGTCCGTTCCATCGAACACGAAGTCGGTCGAGACCTGCACCAGGCGCGCGCCGATGGGCCGGCACCGGGTGGCCAGCGTCTTGACGGCGCGCGCATTCACGGCGTGGGCGTCGGCGCGGTTCTCCCGGCACTCCTGGACGTCCGAAAGGGCTGCACAGTTGACCACGACGTCCGGCGCGAAATCCTCGAACACGTCGGCCACCTCGCTCGGACGCGTTACATCGAGGGGCACGTATCCGCAGGAAGCCCCGTCAAACCGCGGGGCGTCGTCGCGCGCCGTGGCCAACACGTCGTACTCCGGAAAGCGACTCATACGGCGCACGAGGGCCTGGCCGAGCAGGCCGTTGGCACCGGTAATGAGAATGCGGTTAAACAGCATAATCGATTGGAAAATCGACGGTCCGAGTCAGGATCTCCTCCGAGGGGTCGCAGGAGGAGAGGGGATGAGTCGCCAGCCGCGGGGCATGGGTCGAGGACCATCTAGGAGGCCGGGTCTCCAGAAGCACATCTGCTCCGAGGCAAGACTCAAAAGTAATAGCGAAGGCCAACGCCGCCTCCGAGGTCCCCATCAAGGGAGGGAAGGAAGCGAAGGCGCGGGGTGACATGCAAGAAAACCTCGAAGCGCTCCGCGTAAAAATTCAGTCCTGCTTTCCCACTGATGCCTAGGCGAACGAGCGGCGTGCGGTCTAGCTCCTCTAGTCCTGCAATCAGCCCGGGCCCGATATGCGCGAAGAGCGGCGATTCCGGCAGGGGGCGCTCCCACACGCGGTGCACTGCCCCCCGAACAAGGTCGTCTAAGTCGGTCGTCAGCAGCGCATCGTACGCGACAAGATTGGGGCGGTAAAGCTTGGCCGAGATGCCGCTGGGACGGCCGACAGCAAAGCCCCCGCCGATCGAGCCGGAGTGCCGCTGCGCCTGGGCGCTGAGGGTGCCGAACAGGATGAGCACCAGGAGAGCGGCAAGGCGACGCGGTACACGGGCCGCCGGCGCGACCCCCATGCATACAAAAAAGCGGCACGCAGCCGGTCTAGTCACACGCCCCTGCATGTTCATCCGTCGATCGACGACAAGGAACGTCGCTGAATGGCCGAGCGCATGTCTTCGGCCAGATTCGAGGCGTCCTCCAGGTCCATACGACCGGCGAGGACCAGGCGTATCTCTCGGCGCTTGGCCGCGTCCTCGTACCGTTCCTTTTCGGCCTCGGTCTCCGGCTTGACGGGCGGCACCGGCACGGTGTTGTTGTCTTCGTCGATGGCGACAAACGTGTAGAACGCCCGGTTGCACTTTCGCTTCGTCTGCGCGCGGGGGTTCTCGGCCCAGACGTTCAGCTCGATCTCCATCGAGGTGCGGAACGCCCGGTTGACCTGGCTCTGGATGACCACCACCTCGCTGCCGTGAATCGGCGCCTGAAACTCCACGTTGTCCACCGAGGCCGTGACGCAGACGCGGTTGGCGTGGCGCTGGGCCGAAATGGCGGCACACTTGTCCATGAGGTGAAGCAGGCGACCGCCCATCATGTTGCCCAGGCTGTTGGTGTCATTGGGCAACACAATCTCGTTGATGACGGCGCGCGATGCGGAAACGGGCTTTGGGGGCATGAGGAGGGCCGGACGTCATGAAAAGGCCGAGAGCATCAATAAACGAACCACCGACGACGCAGGACCCACAACGCAGGCCGCTGTCACGTCTTTTGCTTCTTTTTCTTCGCGGCGGGGAAGAGAATGTTGTTCAGAATAAGGCGGTAGCCGGGCGACTGCGGATGAAGCGAGAGGTCGGTCGGCGGATCGCCCACGAAATGCTGGTAGTCCTCCGGATCGTGTCCGGAGTAGAAGGTGAACGTCCCGCGTCCGAAGGTGCCGTGGATGTAGCGAGCCTGGTCACGGTTGGGGGCCTCACCCAGGATCACCACGTCCTCCTTCAGGAACGACTTGTCGAACGCGGTGGTCTGTCCCACAAACCCCTTGACCGTGGCCACGTGGTTTTGCGTCAGCATGGTGGGCACGGGGTCCCACTTGGCGCTGAAGTCGAACAGAGTGAAGTAATCGACCGAGGGATCGCGCATCTGAGGCGGCGGAACGCCCGCGTCGATGTTCGAGTGCTCGTACTCGTGGGGATTGAAATTCGGTCGGAAGTCGGTGAACGCCAGCGTGTGGCTGTAGTCGAGTTTGTCGAGGGCATCGGGGTCCACCGGGTCGCCGTCGTACTCCTTCGGCACAATGTCCGTCTGATGGGCCGCCAGAGCGATGTCGAAGGTAGAAGTGCCGGAGCACATCGTGAAGAGGAAGCCGCCGTTGCCGACGTAGGTGCGAATCTTCTCGGCCACTGCAAGCTTCATCTGGCTGACCTTCCGGAAGCCACGCGAGCGCGCCGTCTGCTCGGCTTCCTGTTGCTGTTGCATGTACCACGAGGTGTTCTGGTAGCGCAGAAACTTTCCGAACTGTCCGGTAAAGTCCTCGTGGTGCAGATGGACCCAGTCGTATTCGCTCAGCTTTCCGTCGAGCACCTCCTTGTCGTAGATCAGATCATGGGGCACCTCGGCATACTCGAGGGCCAGCCGCACGGCATCGTCCCAGGGCTGGGCTCGGTCGGGGGCGTACACGGCGATGTCGGGAGCCTTCTCCAGCCGCACGACCGACATGTTGCTCCCGTCCGCTTCAACCTTCGAGATGATGCGCGACGACTCGCCCCCGCCGATCACCTGGAACGTCACGTTGCGGATGCGAAGCTCTTGCTGTAGGCTCTCGGTGGCCGGAGCGAGGAACGATCCACCGCGGTAGTTGAGCAGCCAGTCAACCGATTGGCTCTGCTGGAGCGCCCAGAAGACGCCCCCGTACGCCTTCAGGTGGTTGCTCTGCTGATTGTCCATCGGAATCAGAAGGTCCTGCGCCCGGCTCTGTGCCGCCCCCCACGCCAACGCGCTGACCAAGAAAACCGTTAGAAGCGAAACAAGAATGCGACGAGTCATGGTCGAAAGTCCCTGGTATGAAAGTTCTTCGTCGAAAGTCGGTCTTCACAGATCCGTAGCGTGCGGTCTTCG
>CAYFSC010000145.1:0-7837 GCA_964345695.1 uncultured Rhodothermales bacterium
GGTTCCATCATTGAGAAGCTGGTGGGCTGAGAACCTGGTGGGCTGAGAACCTGGTATGTTGGATTTCTCTCGTGGGAGCAGCACCTCCCCGAACGGATCGGAACGGATCCGAGAACCGTCCGGTCGCTCGGACCGGAGTTACCCGCTGCCTTCCGTTCAAATCCATCCACCAAACAGGTTTTGACGCGCCGCGGGAGTCTGTGCACAGCGTGTGGATAACTTTGGGGATATCACCCCGGCCGCTCGGGTCAAGATCAATAACGGAATCAATATACGATCCTCCTCCTCTTGCAGGGCCTGGATGTACGGAGACGGGTAATTCCGTTATTTTTATCTACTGGGGCCCCTTGTGCACACCCTGTGGATAACTTTGAGGTGCGGTTTTTAGCCCTCGTGTGCGGTAAAACCTGTTATTGATTCCCCTTTGGCTCTCCTGCATCCGGGGCGGCTACACGTTGAACTTAAACAGCAGGACATCCCCATCCTTGACGACATAATCTTTGCCTTCCGTGCGCATCACCCCGGCCTCGCGGGCAGCCGCCTCGGAACCGAGTTCGTCGTAGTCGGAAAATGGCACCGCCTCCGCCTTGATGAACCCCTTCTCGAAGTCGGAGTGGACCTGCCCCGCCGCTTGTGGCGCGCGAGTGCCCTTTTCGACGGTCCAGGCGTGCACCTCGTTCGGGTTGGCCGTGAAGAAGGTGATTAGGTTGAGCTGGTCGTACGCCGCGTGAATCAGGCGCTCCAGACCCGAGCGCTCCAGCCCGAGGTCATCCAGGAAGAACGCACGTTCGTCCGGGTCGTCTAGGCCCGCAATCTGGGCCTCTACGTCAGCGGAGATCACAACCACCTCGGCCTCTTCCTCCGCAGCGATGGCACGTATCGGTTCCACGGAGTCGTTGCCGTCAGGCAGGTCCGCCTCGGCGACATTGGCCGCGTAGAGCACCGGCTTGTCCGTCAGTAGAAACAGCTCGTCGATGAGCGCGCGACCGGTGCCTTTGGTCGTCACCTCGAAGGTGCGCGCCCAGTTCCCCTCGGAGAGATGCTCGTGCAGCCGCTCGAACACCTGCAGCCGCCGTTTGGCTTCTTTTTCCCCACTCTGGGCGGCCTTTCGGGTCGTCTCGATGCGCTTCTCAACCGTCTCCATGTCCTTCAGAAGCAGCTCGGTGTGGATCACCTCGACGTCCCGCTTCGGGTCGACCGAGCCGGCAACGTGCACCACATTCTCGTCGTCGAAGCAGCGCACAACGTGCACGATGAGGTCGACCTCGCGGATGTTGGCCAGAAACTGGTTGCCCAGCCCTTCGCCCTCCGAAGCGCCCTCGACGAGCCCGGCGATGTCGACGAACTCGATGGTTGTGGGCGTAGCTTCCTCGGAGCCCGCCAGCTCCTGCAGACGGTGCAACCGGGCGTCGGGCACCGGCACGACGCCGACGTTCGGATCGATGGTGCAGAACGGGTAGTTCTCCGACTCCGCGCCGGCATTGCTCAGCGCGTTGAAGAGGGTGGACTTGCCGACGTTCGGAAGCCCGACAAGTCCGCAGCGTAGCGACATGGCATCCTGACTGAAAATCGTGAGACGATGACGAACGCTCTCTCACGCACGGACATCCCCCACGCCCGTTCCTTCCCACGTCCAACCGTTCCAGCCTACACGTTGAACCGGAAGAGCATGACGTTCCCGTCTTTCACGACGTACTCTTTGCCCTCCGCGCGCATCACCCCGGCCTCGCGGGCGGCCGCTTCGGAGCCGAGTTCGTCGTAGTCGGAAAAGGCAATCGTCTCGGCCTTTATGAACCCCTTTTGGAAGTCGGAGTGGATGGTGCCGCCTGCTTCCGGAGCGCGCGTGCCCGCTTCGACGGTCCACGCCCGGGCTTCTTTCGGGCCGGCCGTAAAAAAGGTGATGAGGCCGAGTTGATCGTACGCGGCGCGAATTAGGCGTTCCAGGCCCGAGCGCTCCAGCCCGAATCCATCGAGGAAAAGGTCACGCTCCTCCGGGTCGTCCAGTTCGACAATCTGGGCCTCCACGTCCGCCGAGACCGTCACCGTCTCCGCCCCTTCCGTGTCGGCAATGGCACGGACCGATTCGACGTGCGCGCTGCCGCCGGGGAGATCCTCTTCGGCGACGTTGGCCGCGTAGAGCACCGGCTTGTCCGTCAGTAGAAACAGCTCGTCGATGAGCGCGCGACCGGTGCCTTTGGTCGTCACCTCGAAGGTGCGCGCCCAGTTCCCCTCGGAGAGATGCTCGTGCAGCCGCTCGAACACCTGCAGCCGCCGTTTGGCTTCTTTTTCCCCACTCTGGGCGGCCTTTCGGGTCGTCTCGATGCGCTTCTCAACCGTCTCCATGTCCTTCAGAAGCAGCTCGGTGTGGATCACCTCGACGTCCCGCTTCGGGTCGACCGAGCCGGCAACGTGCACCACATTCTCGTCGTCGAAGCAGCGCACAACGTGCACGATGAGGTCGACCTCGCGGATGTTGGCCAGAAACTGGTTGCCCAGCCCTTCGCCCTCCGAAGCGCCCTCGACGAGCCCGGCGATGTCGACGAACTCGATGGTTGTGGGCGTAGCTTCCTCGGAGCCCGCCAGCTCCTGCAGACGGTGCAACCGGGCGTCGGGCACCGGCACGACGCCGACGTTCGGATCGATGGTGCAGAACGGGTAGTTCTCCGACTCCGCGCCGGCATTGCTCAGCGCGTTGAAGAGGGTGGACTTGCCGACGTTCGGAAGCCCGACAAGACCGCAGCGCAAGGACATAAACAGAGGAGATTCGTCTAACCAGAAACAAATGAACAGCGGTTAATTTCCCGCCCGAGGATGCGGTTCCTCCCTCGTCGAGAGTTCACTGGTCGTTTGTCTTGGCGTCGGTTCTACCCCACGAAATCCGCGAAAACAAACTCGCGCTCAGGGAGATACACGGCCGTGAGGCGCCCCATGCCGGGGCGGGTATGGTAGACGCATCCGGTGTCGATATTGAGCAGATGCTCGCGGTTAATGGGCTCCGGCTGCGGAGTGTGGCCGCACACGACGGTCTTCTCCCAGGCAAAGGAGCTGGCTTCCAGATGGCCGCGCTCCCAAAGGAAGATCTGCTCGTCGTCGCGCTCCACGTTTTCCTGAACGCTAAGGTGCGCCTTCAGACCGGCATGGACGAAGAAAAAGTCGTCGGTTTCGTGATATAGCTTCGTGTTGCGGACGAAGTCGGCGTGCGCGTCGGGGATGACAAACTCTCCAGATCCGTTGTCCGCGTAGCTCTGAAGTGTGGAGACGCCGCCGTTCATCTGCCACAGGTTGAATGCCCCGGCGTCCAGGTACTCGATCATCATCGCCTCGTGGTTGCCCCGGAGGAAGGTGCAGGGCACCTCTTCGCGCAGGGCAAGAAGCTGGTCGATCACGCGCTTGGAGTTGGGACCGCGGTCGATGTAATCGCCCACGAACAGCAGGTGGTCGTTTGCGGTCGGCGCCAGCCGGTCGAGGAGCGCCTCGAGAGTTGCGGCACATCCGTGAATGTCACCAATCGCGATGAGTCCCATGGCTTTCAGTCCGCCCGATGACGGCACGTGCGAGAGAGTGAGGCGAGCGTGGCTCAGGACGAGTCGGCCCGGCGGCGCACCTCTTCTATGCCCACGAGCCCACGTCCCGATTTCTGCAGCCGGTCCTGTTTTTCCAGATCGATGAGGATGGCGTCAAGCACGCCGTTCACGAACGTTCCGCTCCGCGGAGTGCTGTACGCCTTGGCAATGTCGATGGCCTCGTCAACCGATACTTTCGGCGGAATGTCTTCGAACGCCAGCAGTTCCACGGTAGCCATGCGCAGCAATGAGCGGTCGACCGGCGTGATGCGGTGGAGGTCCCAGTTCTTGGTGTGCTTTCCGATGATCGTGTCGACTTCGTCGGCGCGCTCCACCGTGGTCATGAACAGCCGCCGGGCAAACTCCAGCGTCTCCGGATCGTCCTCCAACTCAGGCTCAATAATGGTGTAGACGTGCGACTCGGGCTGCCCGCCAGCGAGCTCGCGGGCATACAGGGCTTGCATCACGCAGACACGGGCTTCGCGACGTGTGCTCATGAGGGGAAGCGTAAAAGAACGAGTGCAACGCGGCAGCGGCTCGTGGAGACCGCTGTGAACTTCTTCAGCGGTGCTCCTATCGACGAACGAGGACCCAGGTTCGGAGACGGCCCCGGTTTCACCATCCCTTCGCACGGTGCTCTGCGTTATGCAAACCGTCCCTCGCGTGTCTATACCGTACCGGCGGCCGCCCCCTTTCCGACGCCCTCTGTCATGCGCCCGACCTCGACCATCCAGTGGACGGCGTATCCCGCGCTTCTTCTGGCGGGGGCCTTTGCCGTGGGCATCGTCGCTGCAGAAGCCGGAACGGCGTCCGACGTTCGCCTGTGGTGGGGCGTGGCCGCCGGGGGCCTCGCGCTCTGGACGGGATCGATGTGGTGGGAACAGCAGCGGCTCGTGACCCTGGCCCCGCTCGCCCGCACCGGAGGTCTGCTGCTCCTCGTGGCCGCCGCGGGCGGGCTCCGCGATACCGTCTACCGGACGCCGCCGCCCCGGGCGCTGGATCGAATTGCGTCGGAGGCAGAGGCGCAGGACCGCGCAACGACGCTCCTCGGAACCATTGCCGTCCCGCCTGCCCGCGACGCCGATGCAGTCCGGTTTACGCTACATGTGGACGGGCTCCTGACTGCCGCAGACACGCTGGACGTCGACGGTCGGGTGCGGGTGACGATGGGCCACCCCCCGTGGAGCGATGCACCGACGGCATTTCCACACGTGGACGCCGGCGACCGACTGCGCGCTCGCGGGGAACTCCGTCCTGGTCCGTCTCCCCGCAACCCCGGTGGCTTCGATTACGGCGCGTACCTGCGTCGTCGGGGCATTTGCTGCGTGCTGCATGTCGGCATTCCGGCGGACATAGCGGTCGTGGGGACAGATCGCACGGTCGTGGAAACCGCGCTCGTGGCAGCGCGCACCTACGTCCGCGAGCAACTGGCCCGGCATGTGCCGCATCCCGAGCCGCGGGCCGTTCTCCGGGCCCTCTTGCTCGGCGACCGAAGCCGGCTGCCGGACGCCGTTGAGGACCAGTTTGCGGCGACCGGGCTCATGCACCTGTTGGCGGTGTCGGGCCTGCACGTTTTGCTCGTGGGGATGGTGCTCTACGGGCTGCTTCGTCCCATGCTCGCCCGGCTTCGGCTTCGCTGGCAAACGATCGAGATCGTTCGTGCGGTAGCCACCATCGCCGTGCTCGCATTCTACATGGCCCTCACCGGTGCGCGCCCCTCGGTGGTGCGCGCGGTCGTGATGGCCGCCCTGCTGATTGGCGGCGTCGTGCTTCAACGGTCGACGCACACCCTGAACACCCTGGGCGTGGCAATGCTCGTACTGCTCGCCGTGCGCCCTCCCGCCCTCTTCGACGTTGGGTTCCAGTTGTCAATGGCTGCCGTGGCGGGAATCGTTACCCTGCGTGAGCGGCTTGCATCCTGGGTGCCCGAGAGCTGGCGTGCCACGACCGCCGGTGAGGCCGCCCTTCAAACCACCCTCGTCACGGTCGCAGCCACCGTAGCGACAGGCCCTGTCCTTCTGTATCATTTCGGCCGCGTTCCGCTGGCCGGTCTCGTGCTCAACGTCGTCGCCATTCCGCTGACGGGCCTCGGACTGACGGCCGGCATCATGACGACACTGACCGGCAGCCTTGCGCTTCTGGGACCCACTTTCGGAACCGCAGCCGATGCTCTGATGACCTTGCTCCTGTGGATGGCCCGCGTCGGAGAAGCCTGGATGGGGTGGGCCCGAATTCCGGGGTCCCGTGTTGACGTGGCCGTGATCGGCGCGTGGATCGCTGGCACGGTGGCGCTGGCGCAGTGGCCGCGGCCCCGGCATCGGTGGCGGTGCGTGGCGGCCGGCCTCTGCGTTCTTGCCGCCGGTGCGTGGATCCCCATTCTGACGGGAGCATCTGGGCCTCGCCTGGACGTCACCTTCTTCGACGTAGGGCAGGGCGACGCGGCCTTGATCCGAACCCCGGGTGGAGCGTACGTTCTCGTCGACGCCGGTCCCCGCACCCGCTACGCCGACGCCGGAACCTCTGTGCTCGTCCCATATCTTCGCAACGCTGGTATCGACCGACTCGATGCGGTCGTCATCACCCACCCCGACAGCGACCACCTCGGTGGGCTTCCGTCCCTGCTCCGGTCCGTTCGGGTCGACCGCGTTCTGCTCAGCGGATGGACGGCCGACACCCGACTGTATGCGCAGTCTCACGCACTGCTGGACCGATTCTCGATCTCACACCGCAGCGTGCACGCTGGGGATACGCTCTGTGTGGACCCTTCGGTGCGTCTCGATGTTCTGGCGCCCCCGTTGCACCCGCAGCGAGCCGGCATGCGTTCCGAGAACGACGCCTCCGTCGTCCTTCGTCTCGCCTTCGGAGCCACCACCATCCTGTTTACTGGGGACGTCGAGGCCCGCGGAGAAGCCTGGCTCATCGCTTCGTACGGGAAGCATCTCGGGAGTGATGTGGTGAAGGTGCCTCATCACGGCTCTTCAACCAGTAGCACTCCGGACTTCGTAGACCACGCGGCGGATGAATCCTCCCACGCCGTCGTTAGTGCCGGGCGCAACAACGCTTTTGGGATGCCACATGCCGAAGTTCTGGAGCGGTGGCAGACAGCGGGGGTGCAGACTCATCACACCATGCACGGTGCCGTGTGGATGCGAAGCGACGGAGTGTCGGTCTGGGAAGTGGAGTGGCAATGACCGAGCCGCTCAACGCCATCCCCTGAGGGGTGATCTGTTCAAATATATTCTATTATCGCTATATGGTAGTAGTTAGAAGTGATATACTCTTGTATATCAGTTAGAAATCAGTACGAGAGGCCACGCGGGGCTTCAGAACGCTCCGATCTCGGCTGTGCGGACTTATCCACACGCTCTATGTATTACGGGTTTTGGGTTTTTTATTTTAAAAAGCTCGTTTTTGTTGTTGGGAGTGTGGAAATGTGGATAAGCAAGATGCCCACACTGCACCCCCGCCGGTGTGCATAACTACCGCCGTCATCCCCAGTGTTATCCACAAAAAGGAGGCTTCTGAAAGTCGTCAAGCGCCGGAAAAAGCCGAAAACGGAAAGTTTTCCACGTTTCCACAGTAATCCACATCGTTTCGGGAATATTTCGGCGCAGGTTATTCACGGCTGTCCACACTGTGGAAAAGTGTCGATAAGCTGTGGACAAGGAGGGGAGTTACGAACAGCGGCCGAGACGGTCTGGGGAAGTGGGGTGTTATCCAGACGTTATGCCCCGGATATCCACGGGTTATCCACAACGCTGTGGACGGCGTGGCGAGGGAGTCACGAGCGGGTTGCACGTCCGGGAATCGGGTGCGTCTCCGCGCAACTGTTGCTTCGAACCTATCGACGCAGCAGAAACCGATGCGGGCGGGATCCCCGTGGACGCCGAGCAAACACCCGCGTCGGGCTCCCGGTGGAGATCGGGAGACCGGACCTCTACCTTTCGCGTCTCGGGAAAAACAAGGCCCGGACCGCTGGCGACGAGCAACACCGATTCTCGGTTTACATGCAACCCCTATTCTTGTATGTGGGTCTTGCTCTTGGAGGCACAGTCATCACGTGGTGGGGAAGCACCATCCTGGACCGGGCCTCGGGACGGCTGGCGGCGTTCTATCAGCTTCCGGCCATCGTGCAGGGGGCCGTCATTGCGGCCGTCGGGTCGAGCTTCCCGGAGCTATCGAGCACGGTACTGGCCACGTTGATTCATGGAACGTTTGACCTCGGGGTGGCCGCCATTGTCGGCTCGGCGGTGTTCAACGTCCTGGTGATCCCC
>CAYFSC010000146.1:0-7679 GCA_964345695.1 uncultured Rhodothermales bacterium
CCGTCCGCTGCCTGGTCGGTGCCGGCAGCGTCAGTCGGACTGCTGGGCCAGGCGTTCCTGCAGGGCCTCGTCCTCTGCCGAGGTGGCAGGCCGGACGATGGCAATGGTTCGCTCTTGCAAGGCTTCCCGCATGATCGGATCGCGCACCTCCTCGGGCGTGATGAACCGCTCGTCGCCCGGGTCGAGGTGAATCATTCGCGACGCCATCGAGACGCGCACCGATTCGGACCCTGTATTCTTAATCAACATCCCGCGTCGCTCCCGGTCTGCCATGGCCGTGCGTGACGATGTGTTCGATGGAATGAGTGCTGCGAGGCATCGCAACCTTTAGGATCGCGAGCCCATTGCCTGAAGTGCCTGTATCCTATACACTACCTGTGGGCCGATAAAGCACTCGGCTGCGAATTATCGCGTAATCCGTACCGCCTCCCCTATTCCTGTTGCGACGATGCCAGCATCCTGGGCCGACCATGCAGTGGTGCACCTTGTGCAGGAAATCGGGCGCGGCTTGCTCGACGTCATCTATCCGCCGCGCTGTTTGGGATGCGGGGCACGGGCCGAGGCGCCGTCGCTGCCGCTGTGCCCGGCCTGCTTGCGCAGCATGGAGCGTGCTCCCATCATGGCTGTGGCCGCGCGTCTGGATCGGCTGCCTGTCGGTCGCGGAGCGGTGGACGCGGCGCGGGTTCTCTGGATCTTCGACAAGCAGGGGGTGCTGCAGGCCCTCCAGCACGCTCTGAAGTACGGCGATCGGCCCCGCTACGGGTTGCCGCTGGGCCGCCTTATGGCGCAGGCCTACGCCGGGGATTTTGCCCCGCCCGATGGGGTCATTCCGATCCCGCTCCACCGGACGCGGCGTCTCGAACGCGGTTACAACCAGGCCGCCATGCTGGCACGCGGCGCAGCGACGGCGCTAGACGCCCCCCTCCGAACCGACCTGCTGGCTCGTCCCGAGCCGACGCGCTCACAGACTCATCTCTCCCGCCGCGAGCGCTGGGCGAACGTCCGGCAAGCCTTTGCAGCCTCCTCCTCCCTTGACAGCGGCACCTGGCTGCTCGTTGACGACATCCTAACGACCGGCTCCACGGCCGTGGCGGCGGCCCAAACACTTAAGAACGCCGGCGCCGACGCCGTCCATTTGCTCACCCTCGCCATGGCCCGCACTTGACAGTCCGCTCACGACGGTGCGCCAGCGTTCCCCCAATCGGCTCACTGGCGGATTTTGTCGGCGTGCTTCTCGCGGAGTTTGTTCAGCTTGGGGCTGATGACCGCCTGGCAGTACGGCAGGCGCGTGTTGCGAGCGTAGTAGTCTTGATGCTCCTCTTCCGCCTCGTAGAACGTATCAAGGGGTTCGATCTCCGTGACGATGGGGTCGTCGAAAACGCCCTGGCTTTCCAGCACGCCAACGACGGATTCGGCCGTCTCCCGCTGCTCGGCGTCGTGGTAGAGAATGATGGACCGATACTGCGGACCGACGTCGGCGCCTTCCCGGTTCGTCGTGGTGGGGTTGTGGATCGTGAAGAAGATCTCCAGCAGATCGCGGTAGGAAACGGCCGTGGGGTCGTACGTAATCTGGACCACTTCGGCATGACCGGTGTCCTTGCCGCATACCTGCCGGTAGGTAGGATTTGGCACGTGGCCGCCGGCGTATCCGCTCACCACCGATTCGACGCCCTCCACGTCCTGATACACCGCCTCCAAGCACCAGAAGCATCCGCCTCCGATTGTTGCTCGCTTCGTTGTCGACACAGCTGTCTACGGTTTGTGTGTGAAAGAATGGAAGGGCCGAACGCAGACACGATCTGCCTGTTGCTTCTCAACCGTGAGATTGTCGATGAAGCCGTCGTCGCCCCCCGCTCCAGCCGCCTTCGGCCTCCATCACGAGCGGCAATGTGCCCGATGCACCCCCAATTCTCAGTGAATCACTTGGACGTAAAGACGGAGGCGCCTCACCTTTGGAACCCCCCCACGCGCTCTTAATTTCACCGCTGTCCTCGTCGTTTGCAGACCGCGATCCCACTGGGTCTCCCCATGCTTGGCACTGTCGGTGAAGTCCTTCTTCTTGTCGCGTTTGTCGCGTGTGGCTTTTCGGCCCTGGCGTTCTTTTTCGCCGCCCGGTCTGAGGCCCAACCGGCCCTTGCCGCGCAGTGGAAACGGTCGGGCCGCTGGGCTTGGGGCGCCATGGCAACCAGCCTGGTGGCGGCGTCGGGCGTGCTCTGGTACCTGATTCTGTCGCATCAGTACCAGTACGCGTACGTCTACCAACAATCCTCCAACGACCTTCCGCTTCACTACCTCTTCTCCACCTTTTGGGCCGGCCAGGAGGGATCGTTTCTGCTGTGGGGCCTCATGATGTGCTTCGTTGGCGGATCGCTTATTGCGTACGTGCAGCGGGAGTACGAGTCGCCGGTCATGGCCGTGGTCGGGCTCAGCCAATTCTTCCTCCTGTCGATGGTCGTCGGGCTGCAACTTGGTCCCATCGAGATTGGGGCGTCGCCCTTCATGACGCTGGCCGAGAAGTTCACCGAGGCCCCCATCTTCCAGCAGAACCCGAACTTTGTCCCGGCAGACGGACAGGGCCTCAACGACCTCTTGCAGAACCCGTGGATGACGATCCATCCGCCGATGCTCTTCGTCGGATTCTCGGCGATGGTCGTCCCCTTCGCCTTCGCCATCGCGGCCTTGTGGAAGAAGCGCTACACGCAGTGGGTGCGTCCGGCCATGCCCTGGACGCTCTTGGCCGTGATGATCCTCGGCGTGGGCATCGCCATGGGCGGCTACTGGGCCTACGTGACGCTTTCGTTCGGCGGATATTGGGCGTGGGACCCCGTCGAGAACTCCTCGCTGGTGCCGTGGATCGTGGGCGTGGCCGCCTTTCACACGATGCTGGTGCAGAAGAAGAGCGGATCGTCCCAAAAGGCGGCTCTCCTCCTTAGCGTCCTCGCGTATGCCCTTGTCGTCTACTCCACCTTCCTGACGCGCAGCGGCATCCTGGGCGACGTGTCGGTCCACTCGTTCGTGGATCTTGGCCTTTACAACCAGCTCCTGATCTGGATTCTCGCCATCACCGGTTTGGGCGTCGGCCTGCTTGCGTATCGGTGGAACGATCTGCCCACGCCGGACAAAGAGCCGCGGGTACTGTCCCGCGAGTTTATGATTTTTTCCGGTGCGGTGCTCCTCTGTGCGACCGCCGGAGTGATCATTCTCGGCACGAGCGCTCCCATCTTCGGCCGCATCTTTCGGGACAACCCGTCGGCCGTCCCCATCGAGTTCTACAACGAGTGGACGCTGCCGCTGGCCCTCGGCTTCGTCTTTCTCTGCGGACTCGGGCAGCTGTTCTGGTGGAGCAAGATGGACGTCGACACGCTGAACGCGTCGCTCGTCAAGCCCATCGGGCTGGCAACGGCATGCACGGTGGCGGTGCTCCTCGTGACGCCCTTCGCGGAGCAGACGATCATCGTTCCTGAGGCCTCGCCCGCCTCCGGCGCCCTGGCGCAGGGCGCAGCCGCTGGCGTGGCGAGCAACCTCGCCCAGTTCTGGCAGACCTACGGCCAGGCCCTGCAGATGCTGCTTCTCCTCTTCGTCGGCTTCTTCGCGCTCTTTGGCAACGGCATGGTCCTCTGGCGCATCGGCCGCGGCAACCCGCGCATGGCCGGCGGTGCGCTCACCCACGTCGGCTTTGCCATCATGATCCTCGGCATCATCGCGTCGAGCGGCTTCAGCCGGGCCCTCCCTCGTCTCGACGCGCTGCAGCAGGCCGACGAGAGCAAGCAGCCCCGCGAAACGTTCGTCGTTGCCAAGGGGCAGTCGCGATCCGTCAATGGCTACCGCGTCACCTACGCAGGCAAGACAGAGACGGATCGCGGGCGCGGCCAGTACCTGCTCGATATCACCGATCCGAAAGGCCGGTCGTACCGGATGGCGCCTGTGGCCTACCAGGGGCAGGGCGATCAGTGGTTCCTGCATCCCGACGTGAAAGCGTTCCTTGAGAAAGACCTGTACGTCGCCGTCACCCCGAAGGAGGCCACCGGCGTCGACCAGAACCAGGACACGCCCGGCGGTGAATTTCAACTGGCGAAGGGCGACTCCACGGTGCTCGGCGAGAAGCGGTTTGCCGTGGCCTTCAAGGGTTTTGAAGTGCTCCGCGGGCCCGACTCGATGACGAACGGCTCCACGCCTTCCAGTCATCGCGTGCCCGATGATGCCCGCATGGCCATCGGTGCAGCCCTGAAGGTGACCAACCTGGAGACGATGGAAACCCGGTCGATGATGCCCATCTATCTCGTGATGGACGACAATTCGCAGCAGTACATTGAGAACAAGGTCCAGAGCTGGAACTTCCGCATCGCCTTTACCGAGATGAACGCGAACTCGGGCCAAGCCACCTTCGCCGTTGAAGGCGTGAACGTGATGCCCGACGATTGGGTTGTGGTGCAGGCCTACACGAAACCCATGATCAGCCTGCTTTGGCTCGGGATCATCATTATGACCGTGGGCTTCATCGTCGCCATCGTCCGTCGGATTCAGGACATCCGGTACCAGCGCTGACGCGACAGAACGGCGGTCGGCGGATGGATCCCGTCGGGAACGACCCGGCGTGCTGCCCTTCGATTTTGCACCTCAACTCCCTCTTTCTGATGCTTACTGTCCGCGACGACACCTTCATCGCCGCGCCGCCCGAGGACGTGTTCGCGTTCCTCGACCAGCCCGAGAGACAGCCCGAATTTACGCCGAGCCTGACGGAGTCGACCCTCCTCGAGCGTCTTGACAACGGCGGGTCTCGCGTTCGGTACACCTATCAGCTGCTCGGCCTGCAACGCTCCGGCGAGGTGCGGGCGACCGACTACACGCCGCCCGAGCGTATCATCTGGAATCTGACCGGCGGCCTGCACGGAACCATCCGCTGGTACCTCGAACCGGTCGACGAGGGTACGCAGTTCACGTACGCCGCCACCTACGACGTTCCCGGTCCTTCCTTTCTTCGTCCCCTCCTGTCCGCAATTCTGCGTCGGATCAACGAAAACGAGCTGCAGGAATTGCTCGCCCGGGTCAAAGGCCTTATCGAAGCCGGCCGCTGAACCCAGTCTCTTCCCTGGAGTTCGTTCTCGAGAACTCACTCTCCGGTGCCTGTCCCTCGGAGGCCCTCCGACGTCCCCCACAGGGCCTATTCTTTACCTGGCCAAGTATTAAGAAAGGGTGAATTGGGAGGATAATCTTTCCAAAATCCTTCCGCCCCGGCCGCATTTAATCCGTTTTCTGGCTCTTTCCGCCGAAGGAATTCGCCCTGGACGACCGACTGAGGGAATTTATCCACCTCGGAAGCGCTCCCGAAATTCATATACACTTTTCCTGAGGGGGCAGGGCCGGTGTCTTTGACACTGTCCCCGTAGCACCTGTAGCGTTGGATTGTCCTTCAAACGCAACCGACGCGCCGCCATGCCGACGCCGACTGCACAGACTGCCTCCCCCGCCGTGTGCGCTACACGCGGTGAGACGTTGGCTCTGTCTGTCGTCATGCAGGCCTGGGGTGCATTCGAAGGGATTGCCGTAAGGGAGCGAGTTCTTCTGGACCTCGTTCTCCTTCTTATTATTGTGCTTCTTGCCTAACGACAACGGCCAATCCCTCCGCTCACATCTGCACAGTAGCATCGTACCGCCGGGCCGAGGGGTTGGCCCTCGCCCCCACCCGATGGTCCATCCGCGCTCGCCGGCTGAGCACATAGACTGGCACGCTCCTCCACGCTTCTTTCAGGACCTCACCCGTGGAGCAGCCCCATCGGACCGAGGCGAGACCGTGAACGCAAGATCCACTGCCTCCACGACACTCTTGCCTCACGCTCCGACCCTGTCGCCTTATGCCGACCTCTACGTTGCAGTCCAACGGCACGCCCACCACTTCAACCGAAGTGATGTCCGGCGCTGAGATCTTCGTGCGCGCTCTCGATGCCGAGGGCGTCGACACCGTCTTTGGTCACCCGGGCGGTGCCGTCATCAAAATCTACGACGCCATGGAGCGGCTTCAGCCGTCGTTCCAGCATATCCTCGTCCGCCACGAGCAAGGCGGCACGCACGCCGCCGAAGGCTACGCCAAAGCCACCGGCGGCGTCGGCACCGTGCTCGTCACCAGCGGTCCCGGCGCCACGAACACCGTTACGGGCATTGCGGACGCGTACCTCGACTCGGTGCCCATCGTTGTTTTCACCGGACAGGTGCCCACCCACCTGATCGGGAACGACAGTTTCCAAGAGACGGATACGACGGGCGTCACCCGCAGCATCACGAAGCACAACTTCCTGGTCCAGAACGTCGAGGACTTGGCCCCGACGATCAGGAAGGCCTATCACATCGCCCGCACGGGCCGTCCGGGACCGGTCGTTGTGGACATCCCGAAGAACGTGCAGATGGCCGAGACGCAGTTTTCATATCCCGACACGCCGGATCTTCAAGGATACAGCGTTCCTGGGAAAGGCGACCCCGATCAGGTGGATCGCGCCGCGCGCATGATCGAGGAGGCTGAGCGCCCGCTGCTGTACGTGGGCGGCGGCACCATCAACGCCGACGCGCCCGAGCATCTGACGGAGCTCGCGCGCAAGACCAACATCCCCGTCACGACCACGCTGCACGGGCTGGGCGCCTTTCCTGAGACGGACGACTTGTCGCTCGGGTGGCTCGGGATGCACGGGTTCTACCACACCAACATGGCGGTGCAGAACGCCGACCTCATCCTCGCCTGCGGGGCGCGCTTCGACGACCGCGTGACCGGCAAGGTGGACGCCTGGGCACCGAAGGCGAAGATTATTCACGTCGACATCGACCCGGCATGCATCTCCAAAAACGTGTACGCCGATTGCGCGATTGTGGGCGACGCCAAGAAGGTCTTGCAGCAACTCCTGCCTAAGGTATCCCCGAAGGACACGTCCGACTGGCTTGCTCAGATCGACGAGTGGCGCGAGGAGTGCCCGCTTGAATACGAGGCGCCCGAGGAGGCCATCGCTCCCCAACATGTCGTCGAGCAGTTGTACGAGAAGACCCAGGGCGATGCGGTGATGGTGACCGACGTCGGTCAGCATCAGATGTGGGTGTGTCAGTACTTCAAGTTCGGCCGCACCCGCTCGCACATCAGCTCCGGCGGACTCGGCACGATGGGCTTTGGTCTGCCGGCCGCGATGGGCGCTGCCTTCGGAACCCGCGACGAGCCGGACGTGCCCGTGGTTTGCGTGAGTGGCGATGGCGGGTTCGTCATGAACGGGCAGGAACTGAGCGTCGCCGCCCGGCACGGCCTGCCGCTCAAGATCGCCATCATTAACAACAACTACCTCGGGATGGTGCGGCAATGGCAGTCGCTCTTCCACGAGGAGCGGTTCAGTCATACCAACCTGAGGCCGACGAACCCCGACTTCGTGAAGCTCGCGGAGGCCCACCACTGTGTCGGACTTCGGGCCACGTCGCCCGATGAGGTGACGGACGTGATCGACAAGGCGTGGTCCATCAACGACCGGCCCGTCGTCATGGAATTTCAGGTGCCGAAGGAAGAGATGGTCTTCCCCATGGTGCCTTCCGGTGCCGCCAGCGACGACATGCTCACGGAGATGTTCGACAAGGAGAAGATCGCGAACGAGTGATGCAGGAGTCGTGATCCGTGAGTCGTGAAGCGTGACGGACGAGAGTGTCTACCTCACGTG
>CAYFSC010000147.1:0-5027 GCA_964345695.1 uncultured Rhodothermales bacterium
TCAACTACATGTCTATGACGCCCATCTCCTCTCGCCGCCTGCTCATTGCTCTTCCGGCTCTCATTGTCGGGCTGTTGGCTTGGACCGGGTGCGGCGGTCAAGAAAGCGAGAGTTCGAATGGAGAGGACGCGGTCCCTTACGCGGTCGGATCGCCGCTCCAGGATTCGACGATGGCGCTCATGGTCTCGTCGGAGTACGGCAGCGACACGCTGACGGCAGCCGAATACCAGCAGCAGATGCAATTTGCCATGCAACGGGTGCCCCCGAATCAGCGATCCGGCAACCAGATGCAGCAGATGCATCGCCAGGTGGTGCGGCAGACCGTGAGCCGGCACGTGCTGCAGGGCGAGGCGCGGCGCTCGGACATCGAGATCGACTCGGCCCAGGTCGAGTCTCAACTTCAGGGCATCCAGTCGCGCTACGACAACCGCGAAGCGTTCCTGGAGCAACTCGCGCAGAACAATATCACGGTCGACTCCCTGCGTCGCTACATCGCCTCGCAGTTGCGCCAGCAGCAGGTCCAGCAGCGCATGGCGGAGACGGCCGAAACGCCCTCGGAGGACGAAGTGCAGTCATACAGCCAGGAGAACCGCCGCATCGGTGCCCAACACATCCTGATTCGCGTCGGTGAGGATGCACCGCAGGCCAAGATCGATTCCGCCCGGCAGGCTGCAGAAGCACTCGTGGACAGCGCCCAGATGGAGGACGTGGACTTTGCCGAATTGGCTCGGCGCCACAGCGAGGGCCCGTCGGCAGAGCGTGGCGGCAACCTGGGCCTCTTCAGCCGCGACCGCATGGTGGAGCCCTTCGCCGAGGCGGCCTACGCGTTGAGCGACTCGGGCGATGTCGCGCCGGAGCCGGTGCGCACTCGCTTCGGCTTTCACGTCATCCGCCTGACGAATCCCGGCGAGCCGCTCGAAACGACCAAGGCTCGCCAGCAGATGATGCAACAACGCCGCCAGGATGCGGTCGAAAGCGAAATGAACACCCTCATGGACAAGGTGACTGTACGCGCCAATCCGAGCATCGTGATGGCGGGACTCTACGACGAAAGCGGCAACGCGTCCTCGTAGCCGTCAGGGGATGCATCCGTCCCGCCCTCGGGTGAGCGTGCCCCCCGGTTTCTCCTGGCCCAACCGAACGACAGGCATGCCTTCTGCCGGCATCTGGACCGAGGCATTCCCCGTCCGCTCGTACGAGGTCACCCCACACGGCACGGCTTCGGTGCTCGCTGTGTGCGACTACCTGCAGGAGGCGGCCGGTCACCATGCGCAGGCCCTCGGCGTGTCCATGCAGGATTTGCTTCGCGAGGGACGAGCCTGGGTGCTGGCGCATCTGCGCCTGCAGGTCGAGCGGCTGCCGCAGTGGGGCCAGGAGGTCGTGGTCGAGACGTGGCCGTCCGGGCTGGACGGGCTGTACGCTACGCGCGAGTTCGTGCTGCATGCCGAGTCCAGCGACCCGATCGCCCGCGGAACCAGTGCGTGGCTGGTTATCGACACCGAACAGCGGCGTCCCCTGCGCCCGCCGCGCGCGCTGCACACGATCGAAACGCCTGACCGCTCGCCGCCGCTTCCGCACGCGACCGACGACCTGCCCGTGCCCACGCGGACCGATTGCGAGCGATCGTTCGCCGTTCGGTACCACGACCTCGATCTGAACCGGCATGTCAATAACGTTCGCTACTTAGAGTGGGCGCTCGAGACGCTTCCGCCCGAGGTTCATGACACGTACCGGTGCACTGGCCTCACGCTGCAGTTTAAGGCCGAAACGAGGGTGCACGACCCGGTCCACGCTTCCGCCCGCCTCGTGGAGGAGGGCAGTACGCTGCGAGCCCGTCACTGCCTCCGTCGGCCCGATGCAGACCGCACCCTCGCTCTGGCAGCCACAACGTGGGAAAAGCGGAGAGAAGGCAACAAATGAGACGTCGGCCAGTCGGTCGCAGAGAGGCGCACGTCACGAAGAATCGCCGGGTAGTTCCGCCTTCTTGACACCGGCGGCCTCGACTCGGTCGCGGCGCTTACGATTCCAGCGGATGCTGTGCGGCAAGTAGAACAGGTACACGCCGGTTCCCCACAGGCCGAAGACCAGCACCGCAGAAGGCAGAAAAATCCAGAGCTTCGCCTTGTCGTGGAACCAGGAGCCGTCGTGGATGGACTCGATGAGATCGGAGCGGCGCTGGGCCACCTGGAGCACCGTCCCCGTCTGGGCGTCGACCTGTACCTCCCAGCCGTTCGTGCCCCGGACCTTGACCACCCCGTCGTCCGGCCGCACGTCGAGGCGATCCACGTCGGTCCACGTTTGGATGCCGGCCTGTTCGGCACTGCGAGCGGCCTCCAGTACTGCCTCAAACGAGAGGGCCGGCGCTCCAGGCGAGCCGGTTTGCGTGGGCGGTTGGATCCAGTCGAACGGCTTCTTCACTTGCAGCAGCAGCCCGCTCACGAGAACGATGAAGAACGGCACCACGATGAGCATGGTGGCCCAGCGGTGCAGCTTGCGCATGAGGACCGGGGCGTTCCACTTCATGAACGGTGGGGAAGACTGCGGGGAGCCATAGCGAAGGCGTCGGGAGAAATGGATTCGCCGAGGTCCGCGTTCCCACGCCGACGAGACCCCGCTCCCTCACGCCGTTCGCGTTCCTTCCGGGCTTCCTCGGCCGCGGTCGATCGGTCCCTGCATCGAATGTCGAGGCCCTGGCCCCCGTGTCGCCGCTATCGGTCTTCTCCGCTGGAGGTGGACACGCTGCTGCTGTCTTCCAAGGCCTGCCGCACCTGGCGGGAGTCAACACGCTTCCACACTTCCCGCAGCCTGTAGTTGCCGAGGTCGCCGATGTGGTACCACGTGTCGCCCTCCACGCGTGCCGTGAACCGCAGCGTTTGGCCGGCGAAGCCGGGATCGGAGTGGTACTCCACGTGCTCGATGTACACGTTCCTCTCCGGATAGTATTCGTACCGCCCGCCGCCGGCCAGCACCTCCTCGCCGTCTTCCGTCTCGCGTCCCCAGGCAAAGTGCGTCGAGTTCAGGATCTTGTAGCCTGGGCCCCACCGATCGCTCTGGTCCGCGACCGAGTCGGGGTAGACGAGCTCCTGGCGAACCATCCTCCAGGTGCCTTCAAGCTCGTTCGAGGGAAGTTGCGCCGTCGCCGTCGGAGCAACGAACAGCGTGAGCACGATCGCGACCGTATAACTCTTAACCCATGTGCGCATGGTGACTGCCTGTTTGGATTCACGGTTTTCGTGAATGTTCGTTGAACGAAGGTAGTCATGCGAAGCGCTTTTTTCAACATCAACTTTACATCCGTACTGGACCCGGGTCTTTCCCCAGCAGACTTTCGCACAACCGTGACGGTTTTTTCAGTCAAGCCCACGAACAAATGCGCGCGGGCATGCGTGACTCGGAACGTATTGTTGCCTGTTCGTTGTCCAGAACTTTCACCTCGATCGACGCTCCGTATGGAAGCCACCGAAACTCTTCCGCAGACCCGTTTCCTGAATGCTCGCTTTCAGCATGCCCTCATCCTGGAAGAGCCCGATCCGAGTCTCGATGAGCACCTGCGGGAGCAGGGCATCGAGCCGGAGCGCGTTCCGAAGCCGGACTGCTACGATGTCGATGCCATCGTGCAGCGTCTGGAGGAAGGGCAGCACGACCTGCTCTTCAAGCGAAGCCGGTTCGTGGTGAACGAGCGCGTGCTGCAGGCCTCGCGCAACCTGGCGGCCGTCATGCTCTGCTGCATCGGCGATGACTCGGTCGACAAGGCCGCCTGCGCCCGCGAAGGCGTTCTTGTGATCAACGACCCGGTGAGCAACGGGCGCTCCGTTGTGGAGATGGTGTTCGGCGAGATGATCTGCCTGGCCCGTCGTATCTTTTCGGCGAATGAGGCCGGACGGCGGCATCTGTGGACGAAAGACAGCACGCGCCGCTTCGAGCTCAAGGGCAAGACCTTGTCTATTATCGGGTTGGGCAACATCGGCAAGCAGGTGGCCCGCGTGGCCGACTCGTTCGGCATGGACATCTGCTTCTACGATCGGTCGGACGTGGCCCGGGAGGTGGGCACGACGCTGGGATGGACCTCGTGCAACTCCATCGACGACGCCTTTCGCAGCGGCGACTTCGTCACCGTCCATGTCTCGGCCGAAGATCCGCAGGGTGAACCGAACCGCGGTTTGCTCACATACGACCACTTCCGTCAGCTTGCGGCCGATCGGCCCGACAACAGTCCGCGCGGGTTCATCAATGCGGCCCGCGGCTTCCTCTACGACCCGTCCGATTTGAAGCGTGCGATCGACGAGGGGCACGTGCGTGCGGCCGCCATCGACGTGTATCCCGACGAGCCGGGCAGCAACGGCGACGAGTGGGACAACCCGTACGCCGATCTCGACGAGGTCATTACCACGCCCCACATTGGCGCCGCGACGCAGGAGGCGCAGCCACGCATCGCCGCCCACATGGCCACGTCGACGCGCCTGCTGAACGAGGCCGGCACCATGCGCGACACGGTGTATCAGCCCGGTCGGACAATCGGTGTGAATGCCGACCCGCCGTGCTGGGGACTCACGGTGGTCCACAGCGACATTCGGGGAACCAAGAAGGCCATCGACGACACGATCTACAAGGCCGGGGCCAGCAACCTGCAGTCCAACCACTGTGACTTTCCCGACTTCGGCGTCGCCTACGACATCAACGCCCTCGACCAGAAGCTCTCCGATCACGAGCTGGAGCACATGATCGAGAATGCCGCCGAACTGACCGGCGATCCGAACGCCATCCGGTCCATCCGCCAATTCCCCATCGAGAAGGGCACGTGATCGCGTTTCGGAGTTCGGGGTTCGGAGTTTCGAGTTCCGAGGAGAACGTTGGAGTGCAGGAAGAGGAAATGCGAGAGAAGCTCTGGAGGCTACGGATGCTCTGGAGGCTCTGGAGGAAAGGAAGAAAGGACGAATGGAAGACGCAGAGTGAAGGGGCAGAAATCCCCAATCATCCTCGTGCCTGAACACCCAAGCACCCAAACACTCGAGCACGCAAACACCTGA
>CAYFSC010000147.1:5127-7651 GCA_964345695.1 uncultured Rhodothermales bacterium
GAGCACGCAAACACCTGAACACTCGAACACGTCAGCGAAGCGTATAGCGCAGGCCGACGAAGACGTTGCGCGTGGCCGCTGGGTAGAAGCGGGGGCCGAACGCGGTCTGGAAGCCGTGGCGCAGCGTCTTGCGATCCAGCACGTTGTCCACCGAGAGCGTGGCGCGGAGGCCGTCGACGACGGAGCGCCGCGGGGGCTCGTACGAGAGGGAGGCGTCGACCAGCGCGTACGGATCGATCTTCCGCTCCTCCGCGTGCGTGCCGTCCGGCAGCGTCGCCGCCGAGTTGTCGACGTACTGCGTGCCGACGGCGTGCACGTCGACCGCGGCCTCCCATCCGCGCCACTCGTAGGAGGTACGCGCGTTTAGAATCTGCTCGGGGAAGCCCGCGATCGGATTGCCGTCCCGCTCCAGCGCCCGCGTCTCGCCGTCGACGGAGCGGAACTCGGTGAAGTCGACGAAGCGGGTCCGTGCGAGCATGGCATTGCCCGAGAGCGTCCAGTTCGGCAGGAGGCGCACACGTCCTTCCAGCTCCAGTCCGACGTGCCGCGTGCGGTCGGCGTTGCCGGTGATGGGTTTGCCGAACGGGTTCACCCGTCCGCTGGCCACGATCTCATTCCAGAACTCCATCCAGAACAGGTTGGCCGACAGACGAACGCGCTCGCGTCGAAGCGTACCGCCGAGCTCCACGTCGAGCAGCGATTCCGGCTCCACGAGCGGGTCATCGAAGTCGAACGAGCCGTCTGCGTTGCGCTCGAAGCGCGGGGAGTCCCCCGCGGCGGCCTCATCGGCGTCGTACAGCTGACTGAGCCGCGGCTCGCGCTGGGCAAAGGCCACGCTCGCGTAGGCGCTCAGCGGACGGTTCGGGTTGAAGGTGGCACCGAGGCGCGGGTTCACGAAGACATAGGGCACCTCGAACGACCGGCCAAAGAAGGTCTCGTCGTAGAACCGGTAGCGCCGCCACGTGAGCTGCAGATCGGCCTGGACGGCGAGGCGGTCGACGGGACGAAATCGGTGCGAGCCGAAGACGGACGTGATGACCTTCTCGCCACGAAACGAGTAGATGCGCTCGTCCGCTTCCGGGCCGACGACCGCGTCGGGGATCACGTCGCTCGCCTCCTGAATGCGGCCCCATCGCAGGGATCGGTGCAGGCGCGCTTCGAGGCCGAGCGTCGTCTTCGTGGGGCCGTCCTCACGCACAAACGTTGGAATCCAGCCCACCTGATGCTGGTCGAGCGTGCCGCGCAGAATGACGGCGTCGGGCGGGAGACCAAAGGACAAGAGCGGGCGCTGCCGTTCCTCCTCGGACAGCACCGCGCCGTCGATGGCGAAGTCCTCCGGCAGGCGCAGGTAATCGGCCGAGCGGAAGGTGCTGCCGAAGTCGAAGTAGCCCTCGCCCTTGATCCAGAAGAGCGTCTGATCGAGCGTCCAGTCGGGCGTCATCGACCACGTGTGCGAGAGGTGCACCTGCGGCTGGCGGAAGTTCTCCGTGTCGTCGCTGGCCGCACTCGGATTTTGCGTCCGGGCCGCTTCGTCGTCGTTGGCCGACTTGGGGATGCCGGCGAACGCGAGGCCGTCGTGCTGCGGCCCCCCGAAGGCCTCCAGCGTGAGCGTCGAGGTCTCGCCGTAGCGCGTGACGCCCGCGAAATAGCGCGTAAACTCGGCCCACGCGTTCTCCCGGTAGCCGTCCGACGTAACCCGGCTCAGGCGCCCGTAGACCACGTATCGGTCGTTCAGAAGGCCGCTGTTCGCCTCGACGGAGTACCGCTGCGTGTCGAACGATCCGGCGCCGGTGCGCAGGCGGACGTACGACTGTGGGCGGTAGGGCCGCGCCACGATGTTGATGGCGCCTCCGATGCCCACCGAGCCGTACAGCGACGATCCGGCGCCGCGCTGCACCTGGATGTCGCGAATCGAAGGCTTGAGGCCGTAGAGGTTGACCCAGAAGACGTTGAAGTCCTCCGGGTCGTTCTGCGGGACGCCGTTGATCGAAACCGCCAGGCGCCGCTGGTCGAACCCGCGGATGCGGAGCGTCGAGTAGCCGATGCCGTTTCCGTTCTGCGAGTGGTACGTGGTGGAGGGCAGCTTCGACAGAAGCGACGGCACGTCCTTGATGACGAGCCGCGTGTCGATGGCCTCCGCCGATAGATTGCTGGCCGTGACGGGCGTGAGCTGTGCCTCGGCGCGCCCCGTGGTGACGACGACCTCGTCTTGCGGAAGCGACCGCCGGTCGAGGCGGATCGTGCGGCGGAGGGTCGTATCGGGCGGAACGACCACGGACGGTTGCGCCCGGGCATAGCCGAGGTAGGTGACGACCAGGCGGTAGCGTCCGGGCGTCACGCCGTGCAGTGCAAACGCTCCGCTCGTGTCGGTCGCCGTGCCGTACGGCCGTCGCGCAGCCGCCGGATCGCGCAGCACCACGTTGGCCTCCGGCAGCGGCTCCATCGTTGCCGCGTCCACCACGCGCCCCGCCACCGTGGACGATTGCGCCATTGCGGGCGGCGCGCACAGCAGCAGGCCGAGGAC
>CAYFSC010000148.1:0-7568 GCA_964345695.1 uncultured Rhodothermales bacterium
CGCGAATCGTCGTCAGACATGGCAATGGCATCCGAGCGTGAGGGCAGAATGACGAATCGGTTCGTATCGAAGCAGCACGCCCACGCGTCCAACGCCTCCCGAGCATCCAACGCCTCCGACTGCCGCACGCGCGAGGCGCGCCGCGCTACCAGAACACCACGAGCATCACGGCCGTGAGGCCGAGGACGACCGCGCTCTGGATGCGGTAGTCCTGGTACCACGTCATCTCGGCGAGGGCCGGTTCGGCGACGCGGCCGCTCCACGTCAGGTCCTCCAGCTGCTCCGGGGTGGGCGCCGTACCTAGGGTGACGGAGAAGACGACGAGCATGCCGATGCAGAGCGCCGTCAGGATGCCCGCGATGATGGTAAAGTGCAGGTCGATGGGCGCCGTCTCGTACAGAAGGCCGTCCGTGGCGTGGAGGAAGACGGCGAGGGAGAGCGCATGCCCACCCACCAGCGTCCAGAACGCGCCCTGGGCGTTCGTCCGCTGCCAGAAGACGCCGAGCAGGAAGATCGCGACGACCGGCGGAACGAGGTAGGAGAGCACCGACTGGATGTAGCTCCACAGGCCCGGAAACTCGCGGATCATCGGCGCCCACGCGGCGGCAAGAAGCATGAGCACGAGCGTTGTGACGCGACCGATCGTTCCGACCTCCTTGGGCGTGAGATTCGGCCGGGTCGGCTTGATGAAGTCGATCGTGATGAGCGTCGACGCCGAGTTGAGCGTCGAGTCGATCGTCGACATGATCGCGGCGATGAGGCCGGCCAGCACGAGCCCAAGGATGCCGACGGGCAAGAGCTCCGTCACGAGCACTGGGAAGACCTGGTCGGGATTCTCCAGGTTCGGATACAGCTCCAGGGCGAACGCGCCGGGCAGCACCATGATGAACAGCGGCAGCAGCTTGAGCGCACCGCCGAGCATGGCGCCCCAGCGGGCGTTCTTGAGGTCTCGCGCGCCGAGCACGCGCTGGATGATGTACTGGTTGAGGCCCCAGTAGTAAAACCCGAGAATGGGCACCCCGATGAGCGTCCCGAGCCAGGGCAGCCCCTCGTCGCCGATAGGACGCATCAACGACAGGTGGCCCTCCGGCAGTTGCGCCGTGGCCTGCGCCCACGAGTAGTCGAACTGCCCGAAGGTAATGATCGCAATGGCCGTGGAGCCGATGATGAGGATGATGGCCTGCAGAATGTCGGTGTAGACGACCGCCGCGAGTCCGCCTGCGGCCGTGTACAGGCCCGCGATGATCGCCAGCGCCAGGGCCGTGGGGATGAACGGAAGTTCGGGAAAGAACGTGCGGAGCACGACCGTCCCGGCGTAGATGCCGCCGGCCGTGTCGATCATGACGCTGGTGAAGATGGTGAGCCCCGAAAAGTACTTGCGCGAGCGGACGTCAAAGCGCCGCTCCAGGTACTCCGGAATGGTCGTCAGCCGCGACCGGATGAAGAAGGGGATGAAGAAGATGGCGATGAACACGAGGACGACGCCCGCCATCCACTCGTAGTTCGACACGGCGATGCCCATCCGGTACGCGTCACCCGCGAGTCCGATGAGCGTCGTGCTCGAAATGTTCGACGCGAAGAGCGAAAATCCGATCGTCCCCCAGGCCAGGGTGCGGCCGGCCAGAAAAAGGTCGTCGCCGCTCTCGGTGCGTTTGGCCAACACGTACCCAATGCCGAAGACAATGAGAAAATACCCGGCGATGATGACCAGGTCGAGCGTGGCAATCGGGAAGTCTCCGGACATCGCGAGGGGAGGTCTGGGAGGAGGGCACGAGCGAGTGGGGGCAAGAAGGGGGCGGTTCGCGTGCGCTGGGTGAACGAAGCCCTTCCGAACATAACAGATCGATTTGTTCGATTCCAGTCCGGCGGAAGGCGTCTCACGTCGGCGGCCCCAGGTGTCCAATAACGCTCTTAAAAAGCGGATTGGTAGCGCTTCCGAGTCCAATCTTGACCTTCTGGCGCGCCGCCTGTTTCACAAACGTAACGATCAAGAGAAAACAGTAACGGTCTGTGTGTTCAAGTGTCGAATGAAATGCTTTTTCACCAGTAGAAATGTATCCCCGCCCCGCTCTGACGACGCAGAGCGCTGCCGCGTTTGCCATTGAACCTCTTGCGGTCTTTTTTAGCGTGCGTGTTCCGACCGACCGGCGTTCCACCATCCGTTTCTGGCTGACCTGGAAGCGCATCCAGGCCCTTGGCGGGTTTGAAGGTGCAGTCGGTCCGTCAGACGCACCCATCCATTTGCATTTAGCGTTAAGCCTTTCTATACGTATTGAAGGCGCTGGAAGCGCTTGTATCGTGTCGCTGAGCTCCGGACGAGGGAGGACGCCGGGGTGCGATGGCGAGCAGTGCACAGGAAAGGCGAGCAGCGCGCGAACGACATCCCCCGCTCGAAAACGAATCCAAACCGACATGCGAAGAACTGCGATACGAACCCTAGCGAGCAGCTTTCTTCTATCGCTGCTGTGCGTGAGTCTCGCGCTTGCGCAGGAGATAACCGTGACTGGAACCGTGACCGACGGTGCGACGGGAAGTCCCTTGCCCGGCGCGAACGTGTCGGTTCAGGGCACCACCACGGGCACCACCACCGACATGCAAGGCCAGTACGAAATCACGGTCCCCGGTCCGGATGCCGTGCTCGTGTACTCCTTCGTCGGATACGTGAGCAAGGAGGAAACCGTCGCCGACCGCACCACGATCGACGTGACGCTGCAGGAAGACGTCGAGCAGCTCGATGAGGTTGTCGTCGTGGGATACGGCACGCAGCGCCGGCAGGAGATTACCGGCTCGGTGTCTTCTGTCGATGTGGCAGAGGCCAACGTGGGCCAGAACTCCAGCGCCCAGGAGCTGATCAAGGGCCGCGTGTCGGGCGTGAATGTGCTCGACAACAGCGGTGAGCCCGGCTCCGGCGTGAGCATCCGCGTGCGCGGAACCAGTTCCATCACGGCGGGCACCGATCCGCTGTACGTCGTCGATGGCGTGCCGATCACGAGCACGAACGTCACCCCGAGCGGCTCTAGTGCCGGTGGCGTCACGTCGTCCAACAGCAGCAACCCGCTTGCGCTGATCAACCCGCAGGACATCGAGTCCATCCAGATCCTGAAAGACGCCGCGGCCACCGCCATTTACGGATCGCAGGGCGCAAACGGCGTCGTGCTGATCGAGACGAAGGGCGGCCAGGAGGGCTCGGTGCAGGTCGACTACAGCGGCAAGGTATCGGCTGCCACGTTTGCCAACGAGCTGGATCTCGCCGATGGCAGCACCTTCCGCAGGGCGCAGAGTTGCGCGGGGGGCCTGGGCGACTTCAACACCTTCTCGGAGTGCCTCGGCCAGCGCCAGGGCGACTTCTCAGGTACCAGCACCGACTGGCAGGAAGAGGCGTCCCGCACGGCCGTTCAGCATGAGCACAACCTGTCCCTCTCAGGCGGCGGCGAGTCGACCACCTACCGCGCCTCGCTCAGCTACCTCGACCAGCAGGGCCTGCTGGAGAACAACGGCATCGAGCGTGTCACGGCCCGCATCAACGCCGACCACCAGACGTTCGACGACCGTCTGCGCTTCAACCTGAACCTGACCTCCTCCTACATGAAGCGCAACCACCTCTTCTTCAACCAGGGCGGTGGCTTCGAGGGCGGTGCTATCAAGGGCATGATCGGCATGAACCCGACGCTGGCCCTGCGCAACGAAGATGGCCAGTTCAACGAGTTCTCGAGCTCGATCAAGAACCCGGTGGCCCTGTCGCAGCGCATCACCGACATCACCGATCAGAAGCGCATCCTCGGGAATTTCTCCACGGAGATCGACCTTTTGGAGAACCTGACAGCGAAAGGCACGCTGGGTATCGACATCTCGGAGGGCCTTCGCCGCACCGGTGTGCCGGGCAGTGGTCCGTCGCTGTGGGTCGGGCAGCAGACCAACGGGTTGGCCAGCCAGGCCGAGCGTGAGCTGTCTAACATCGTGCCGCAGGCCACGCTTAACTACAACCGCAGCCTCTTCGGCAGCCATTCGCTGCGCGTGCTCGGCGGCTTCGAGTACGAGCGAGAGGTGTGGCAGGCCTGGAACGTGCAGTCGGAAGAGTTTATCACCGACGCCACGCTGTTTAACAACCTCGGCGGGGGCGCCAACCCGCAGAACCCCGGCTCAACGAAGCAGCTGGTGGAGCAGGTCTCGTTCTTCGGGCGCGTAAACTACAACATCAACGACAAGTACCTGCTGAACGCCACGGTGCGTCGTGACGGCTCGTCGGTGTTTGGTGAGAACGAGCAGTTCGCGTGGTTCCCGTCGGCCTCCGTCGGCTGGAACATCGCGCAGGAGGATTTCCTGCAGGACATCGGGTGGCTCACGCAACTGAAGCTCCGGCTCTCCTACGGGCTGAGTGGCAACCAGGCCGTACCGCCGCTCCAGTCGCAGGGAGTGCTCGCTCCGGATCCCGGCTTTTCGGGCGTCTTCGGCAGCGGCGAATCGGTGCAGACCGGCGTGTCGCAGCGTCGGGCGCCGAACCCCGACCTGAAGTGGGAGGAGACGGAAGAGTTTGCCGTCGGTCTCGACTTCACGGCAGGCCGTTTTGACGGCTCGATCGAGGCCTATCAGAAGACGACCACCGACCTGCTTCTCGAGGTGCCGGTGCCCCCCCCGTCGGTATCGGCAACGCGCCTCGGAAACATCGGCGAGGTGGAGAACACGGGCGTCGAGGCCTCGGTGAGCGCCTTCGTCATCGAGCAAGAGAACCAGTCGCTCAACTTCAGCGCCAACATCAGCACCAACCTCAACGAGGTGACGAGCCTTGGCGGCCGGGAATTCATCAGCCACACGCCGGTGAACGGTGCCGGGCAAACCGGGGTTGACGCCCAGCGCCTGCAGCCCGGGAACCCGATCGGCGCCTTCTACGGCCCGGTTTTCGTGGGCATCGAGAACGGAAACGAGGTCTACCAGACAGAAGACGGCGGAACGACCACGACACTCGGTGAAGCGAAGCGAGACTTCGTCGGAAATCCCGTTCCCGACTTCTCCTACGGCATCAACCTGAACTACCGCTACGAGAACTTCGATCTTAGCGCCTTCTTCCGTGGCGAGCAAGGGCGAGAGCTGTTCAACAACACCGCGCTGGAGTTCGCCACGAAGAGCAATCTGGGACGCGGTCTCGGCATCCTCGAAAGTGCGCTCGATGACGGCACCAGCTCGGACCACGTTCCGACGTTCTCGTCGCGGTGGATCGAGGACGCGTCGTACTTCCGGCTGGACAACCTGACGGTCGGGTACACGCTGCCGAACGCCAGTACCTACGGCCTGCGACGGGCACGCATCTACGGCACGGTCCAGAATGTCTTCGTGATCACGCCGTACGACGGGTACGATCCGGAGGTGAACACGAACGTGACGGGGCGCGGCCTCGGCTTCCGCAACGTGGCCCGTCCGACGCGAGGCGTCGACTACACCAGCTACCCGCGTCCGCGCACATTTACCCTCGGTGTGGAGCTGGGCTTCTAAGCGCCCCCTCGGACCTCCTGCGTACTGCCTAGAATATCAATCCGAACGACTTATGAGTGCTTACTCTGATTCTTTAACGCGGAAGGGATTGCGCTTTGCCGCCCTTTCCCTCGTTCTCGTCCTGCCGTTGATTGGCACCCTCGCCGGGTGCGACCAGCAGATCGAGGAGCAATCCTTCGACCAAATTACCCCGGACAACTTCTTCCAGAACGAGGATCAGTTCCTGGCCGCTGCGACCGGGGTGTACGCCCAGTTGCGCGGGATCATCTTCGACCCGCTCGATACCCAAGAGCACAGCTCCGACGAAATCATGGTCCCAACCCGCGGCCCGGACTGGGGCGATGGGGGCATCTGGCGGGATCTCACGCAGCACAACTTCAACCCCAACACCCCGCAGGTGGGCGGAGCGTGGGGCACGATGCAGATCGGCATCGCCCGTGCCAACGGCGTTCTCTCCTCGCTGGCGCCCTCCGAGTCTCTTCCGGAAGAGCAGAAGGCCCAGTTCGCCGCTGAGGTGCGGTTTCTGCGCGCCTTCTACTACTACTGGCTGATGGACCAATTCGGTCGCGTGCCCATCGTCGTCGAAGAGGGCAGTGACCTCGACTTTGCCACGCAGCCGGTGGATCCGAACGACCCCCCGGCGCAGAACTCGCGGGCCGAAGTGTTTGACTTCATCCTGCAAGAGCTGACCGGATGCACGGCGAGCAGCTTCAGCGAGAGCTGCGTAACGAGCCCCGGCTCAGGCACCATCATCGGCGACCTGTCCGTGAAGGGAGAGGTCCCGTACGGCCGCGCGACGCAGGGCGCTGCCCTGGCGCTTACGGCCCGGCTGCTCCTGAACGCGGAGATTTACACGGGCACCGTCTCGCAGAGCGGCATCAGCACGGGCACGCCGCTTTACGCCGGAGCGGCCGCTGCAGCCGACCGCATCATCAACTCCGGGCGGTACCAGCTGGAGGATTACCTGCAGAACTTCTCGGCGACCAACCAGAACTCCGAGGAGATCATCTTCGCTGCCACATTTGCCGCCGGCGACGACGTGGGCTTCAACAAGCAGCAGGCCTTCCTCCACTACAACCACCCCGTCGGCACGACACCGTGGAACGGGTTCACGACGATTGCGGAGTTCTACAAGTCGTACAACACGGAGCCCGGCGATGACGAGCAGATTGGAACGGAAGACGACGTGCACACTGATGTGCGCGGCAAGAGCTTCCTCGTCGGCAAGCAGTACCAGTCGCCGGCCGAGGGGTGCTCGGGGGACGATTGCTTCAGCGATCCGAACAGCGGCAAGGTGAACGTGCGCGGTACGGATGCGCAGTTGAACATTACGCTCGAGATTCCGAGCATCCGTCTCGGGGATGCCGAGTTTCCGGATGGGTTCCCTGATGTTGATGAAGGGGATCAGGCATCCTTTCTACTAGAGGCCCCGGGTGCACGTCCGCTCAAGTTCGAGATCGACCCGGGCCGCGAGGGCGCCCTCATGGGCAACGACTTCCCGCTCTTCCGTCTCGCCGAGATGTACCTGATCAAGGCCGAGGCCGAAGCGAAGCAGGGCAACATGGGCGCTGCGCTGGATGCTCTCAATGAGGTCCACACCGAACGCGGCAACGACGCTCTCACGATGGGCGAGGTCGATGGTCAGATGGGCATGATCCAGCAGATCATTGCCGAGCGCGGGCGCGAGCTTCTATTCGAGGGCACCCGCCGCTCGGATCTGATCCGCTACGAGTTCGCGCACGGTGGCATGCCGGTCGGGCCTCCGTACACGAGTGAGGCAGATCCGTACGTGCCGACGTTTACCGCCCCGTGGCTCTTCAAGAAAGACGGGTCGCCGAGCGGTCAGGCCAGCGAGCCCTTCCGGGTGCTCTTCCCGATCCCGCAGACCGAGCTGAGCACGAACCCGAACCTGACGCAGAATCCGGGCTATTAATTCCGAATCCTGTGCGGGATTCGTGGATGTATGGATGGAGGTGTGGACGGATGTAGGAGTGCCTTCGTCCATGCATTGCCGGACCCTGCGACGTCGATGCCATCGACGAAACGCCCAGTCGGTGAAGGCCGGCTGGGCGTTTTTCGTG
>CAYFSC010000149.1:0-7507 GCA_964345695.1 uncultured Rhodothermales bacterium
TGTCCGCCGAATACGACATTGACTTCCGTGCCCATCCCGAGGCCTACCGCGTGACGGGCGACGAGCAGGGGGTCTTCAAGGTGGAGCCGTACAAAAGCGAGCTCCTGCCGCTCTGGCAGTTCAAAGACGAGGCTGCGGCCCGGGAGGCCATCTCGGCGTTGGAAGAGCGGTACACCGATTACCGCGAGGCCGACGACTTCGTGGGCATGGACATGGTGCGCAAGTACCTGCGCATGGGCTTCACCCGGGCGATGCGCTACGCCAAGTACCCGGGCGGAAAGAAGTACGCCGACGACGGCACGGAGCGCGAGCCCGAGCAGTGGGCCGATCCAGACAAGCGGGCAGCCGCCGTTGCGTTCCGTGAGGCGTGGGAGGCGGTGCGCAAGGATCCGGACTATCGGCGCATGAAGGAACGGCACAGAACCGAGGTGTTCGACGCAGCGTCGAGCCCCATGTGAGGCTCCGGGCGCTCTGTTTGGGACTCCGATCGGTTTGCATCCACACGCCGGGAGGCAGAACCTCTCTTGCCAGCATGGGTAAGGCTGATGCAGATTGCCCTCCCTCACCGTTTCTGTTCGAGGATGATGCAGCGTCTTGTCTCTGGTATGGGTCTCTTCGTGCTGGCTCTGGCTCTTGCCGCGCCGCCTGCTGTGGCGCAGCAAGATGGCGTTCCCGTCGCGCGTGTGAAGTATCAGGGCGGCGGTGACTGGTACAGCGACGAACAGTCCCTCGTTGAGCTGTTCCGGTTTGCACAGCAGAACACCCTGCTGGATCTTCCCCAGAAAGAGCAGGTGGTGGAGCTGACGAGCGACAAGCTTTACAGCTTCCCCTATCTGTACCTGACGGGCCACGGCAACGTCACCTTCTCGGATGGCGAGGCCGAGCGATTGCGCCGCTATCTGCTCAACGGGGGCTTCCTTCACATCGACGACAATTACGGACTCGACGAGTCCATCCGCCGGGAGCTCGACAAGGTCTTTCCCGATCGGTCGCTGCAGGAGGTGCCGTTCAGTCACCCGATCTACCACACGCGGTATGACTTCCCGAACGGCCTCCCGAAGATTCACGAGCACGACGGCAAGCCGCCGAAGGGATACGGCATCCTGGACGACGCAGGGCGCATCATGGTGTTTTACACGGTCGAGACCGATTTGGGGGACGGGTGGGAGCCGCAGTCGGTCCACAACAACCCGCCCGAGAAGCGTCGCAAGGCGCTCCAGATGGGCACCAACATTCTGGCCTACGCGATGACGCACTGACTGACCATGAAGAAGCTGCTGCTGATCGTCCTCGTGCTCGCGGGCGGTCTCGCCATCACAAACCCCGACATGGACGCGTTCAAAACGTTTGTGGAGCGCTACACCGAAGAGCGCATCCAGGAGCGGACGGGCGATGGCGTGGTGGGCAGCGCGCTGGCCGGGGCCGGCGCGTCGGTCACTGCGGCGGGTGCGCCGTCCGTCACGGAGCGGACCAACTACGTTGTCGTGAGTTTCTACGCCGTGGATCCCGATGACGACGGGGTCGACGAGTGGCGCTTCCTTGGCGTAGGCAGCCAGTTTATCGCGCTGCAGGAACCGGAGAAATGACTGCGTTCGGGGCGGTTCGCGGAGGCCGTCTTGGGACAGACCCGTGCGCGACGCCCCTGTAATTTAGGCGCAGATTCGGCGGTCGCGGTTGAACCCCTAGTCCGTATCGCCGTTCTTTGAAGCCCTGTGGAGCGACCTGCTTTCACAGGGCCCGTTGTTTGCATTCATCGACTCCCGGTTTCATGAGTGAACTCCAGGTTCAAGATCCCGAGATTTACGACGCCATACGCAAGGAGGTACGCCGTCAGAACGACGGCATAGAGCTGATCGCGTCCGAGAACTTTGCCTCTCGGGCCGTGCTCGAAGCCATGGGATCGCCGCTCACGAACAAATACGCCGAGGGCCTGCCCGGCAAGCGCTACTACGGCGGTTGCGAGTTCGTCGATGTTGCCGAGAATCTCGCGCGCGACCGGGCCCAGAAGCTGTTCGACGCCGACTGGGTGAACGTCCAGCCGCACTCCGGGGCGCAGGCCAACGCGGCGTTCTACCTGAAAGCCCTGGAACCGGGCGACACGTTCCTGGGGCTCGACCTGGCTCACGGCGGTCACCTCACGCACGGCAGCCCCGTCAACTTCTCCGGCATCATCTACAACGCGGAGTACTACGGCGTGGAGAAAGGGACCGGCCGCATCGACATGAACAAAGTGCGGGACCGGGCCGAAGAGGTGCAGCCCAAGGTGATTTCGATTGGCGCCAGTGCGTACCCGCGCGACTTCGACTACGCAGCGTTCCGCGAGATTGCCGACGAGATCGGCGCGCTCCTGTGGATGGACATGGCGCATACGGCCGGCCTCATCGCGGCCGGCGTCCTCAACGACCCGCTTCCGCATGCGCACGTCGTGACGACCACGACGCACAAGACGTTGCGCGGCCCGCGCGGTGGCATGATCCTGGTCGGCACCGATCACGAGAACCCCATGGGCATCACGGCCCGCAAGAGCGGACGCACCAAGATGATGAGCGAGGTGCTCGACTCGGGCGTGTTTCCGGGCACGCAGGGCGGGCCGCTCATGCACGTGATCGCGGCGAAGGCCGTGTCGTTCAAGGAGGCCCTGCAGCCCGACTTCCGCGACTACGCCCAGCAGATCGTGGACAACGCCCAATCCATGGCCGACGCGCTGAACGAGCGTGGCTACGACCTCGTCTCGGGCGGCACCGACAATCACCTCGTGCTCGTCGATCTCCGCAACAAGGGGCTGACTGGCAAAGAAGCTGAGCAGGCCCTGGAGGCCGCCGGCATCACCGCCAACAAAAACATGGTGCCCTTCGACGACAAGAGCCCGTTCGTAACGAGCGGCATCCGCCTGGGCACGCCGGCCATGACGACGCGCGGCTTCGACGAGGACACGTTTGCCTACGTCGTGGAGCTCATCGACCGGGTTCTACAGAATCCCGAAAACGAGGAGGTGCAGGACGTTGTGCGGTCCGAAGTGAAGGATCTCTGCGACCGGTATCCGCTTTACGACTTCGTGGTGGCCTAGCGGAACGGAACCGCTTCTGGGAGGGTTCACACGACGCGTCCTGGTTGCACGCAGGGCGCCCGCCTCGCGGGAACGAAAACCGGTCGCTTCCTCGTCCCGTCATGTTTTTCTCATCCTGATATCTCCTGAGCACCCCATGCCGTCCATGGACCGCAGTTCGCTCAGCTCGTCTGCGTACACCGACCTCGTGGAGCTGGGCCGTCGGTTGTATGATCGCGCGCTCATCCGGCGCGAGGAGGAGCTGATCACCGACCCGCGTGGGCAGCCCATCGGCTGGCTGCTCGACACGCGCGTGCCGATGCTCGACGGCGAGCTATTTACCGAGGTCGGGGAGGTTCTGGCACAGCGCCTGCGCGATCGCAACGTGCATCAAGTGGTGGGCTTCGGGTTTGGGGCGCATCCGCTCGTGTGCTCGGTGCTGTCCACGTCGGGCACGCCGGCGTTCAAAGGCGGCTTGATCCGCGAAGACCGCAAGGAGCACGGCCGACGGCGCCTCGTCGAAGGGCCGGTCTCCCGCACCGACCCGGTGGTTCTGCTCGACGACATCATCAACAGCGGGCGCAGTGCCGCCCAGGCCCTCCGCCGGCTGCGGGACGAGGACTTTACGGTCGACGGCCTGCTGACGCTCTTCAACTTTACCTGGAGCAGCGGCCAGTCGCGCATTGAGAACAAGGGGCTGTGGGTCGACTCGCTGCTCGACCTGAATCTTCGCGAAACCAAGAGCAGCAGTTCCGACAGTGCCTGACCGTGTCAACGGTCGAATTCCGAGTGCCGAAGGGCAGCCCGTCCGCACGAGACCTGTGCCGGCACCTGCAATTCGAAACCTGCCATTGTCTTATGTCTGAGGTTCCCACATCGCAAACGCAGACGCCTGCAGGCGTGCAGGGCGACGGCGCGGCGGGCGACGCGCCAACGCCCGATGACGAAGGCGTCATGCCGTTTCTCGACCATCTAGAGGAGCTGCGATGGACGATGATCAAGAGCGGCATCGGGGTGCTGGTGGCGGTCATCCTCTGCGCGGTCTTCAGCGAATGGATCGTCGACACGGTGCTGATCGGGCCGACCCGGACCGATTTCTTCATGTACGACGTGCTCGGCATGAACCCGGAGGAGTTGCAGCTTCTGAATCGCACGATCACCGGGCAGTTCTTTGCCGACATCGGTACCATCATTGTCGTCGGCCTCATTGCCGGCTCGCCGATTGTGGTGTACCACTTCTGGAAGTTCATCGAGCCTGCGCTGTACCCGCAAGAGAGAGAGGGCATGCAGTTCGCGGCGGTATTTGCCACGTTCTTCTTCCTGCTCGGCATCTCCTTCGGCTACCTCATCCTGACCCCGCTCGCGCTTCAATTCTTCGCCCAGTACACGCTGTCGGCGCAGATCGTCAACCAGTTCGACATCATGACCTACTTCAGCATGGTGACGTTCTGGGCCCTGGGTACGGGCATCCTCTTCGAGTTGCCGGTCGTGATCTATTTCCTGGCGAAAGTGGGCATCATCACGCCCGAAGCAATGCGCACCTATCGCAAGTTCGCATTGCTCGTCGTCCTCACCATCGGTGCGTTCCTCACGCCGCCCGATCCGATCTCGCAGATTATCGTTGCGCTCCCGTTGCTGCTTCTGTACGAGCTCTCGATCTACGTCGCCAAGTTTGTCGCCAAGCGCCGCCGCGAGAAGCTTGGCATGACCACTGACGGGTAGAGAAAGGCCTCGTGGCATTGCGGATGGGCATTGCGGATGGGACATCGCGCGCTGCGCGTCTGAGACGCCGCTCTGCCCTGGGGACGCGACACCAAAAACCCGAAACCAGAACCTGAGGCTATGTTTTCCAAGCGCCTGAAAGTCTCCTTCCTCATCGTTGGCCTGGCGGCGTCCATGGGGATGGGCGTGCTCGTGGGCTTCTGGATGCCGGCCGATGACGACCTGTTCCAGCTGCGAAAGAACTTCGAGATTTTCGGCGCCGTCTACGAGGAGCTCGTGACCGGGTACGTGGAGGACCTCGACCCGGAGCGCCTCATGCACGTCGGGATGAACGCAATGCTGGGCGAACTGGACCCGTACACGACATTCATCGACGAGGGCCAGCAGACCGAAATCCGGGTGCTGCAGCAAGGGTCCTACGGCGGCGTCGGGCTGAACGTGGGCAAGCGCGGCGGCCAAATCACGGTGGTTGCGCCCGTTGAAGGCGCCAGCGGCTACAAGCAGGGCGTGCGAGCGGGCGACGTGATCACCCACATCGATCAGCAGCCCGTCGACAGCCTCTCGGTGACCGACGTGGAGACGCTCCTGCGCGGCGAGCCAGGGACGACCGTCGAGGTGGAGGTCGAGCGCGCCGGGGCACCAGCGCCGATCACGTTCATTCTCACGCGTCGCAAGATCGACCTCAACGGCGTTCCGCACCGTGGATTTGTGGGCGCCCCGTCCGATGGAGTGGGATATGTTAAGCTGGAACGCTTCACGCGCGGGGTGGGTGCCGACGTCCAGGCGGCCATCGAGGCGCTGCAGAACGAGCAAGCGCTGACCGGCCTCGTGTTGGACCTCCGCGACAATCCGGGCGGTCTGCTCCGCGAGGCCGTCAAGCTGTCGGAGCTGTTCGTTCCGCAAGGATCGAACGTGGTGTCGACTCGCGGCCGCCTTGCGGAGGCCGAGCGCTCGTACCGAAGCGACCGCGCGCCGATGCTGCCCGACCTCCCGCTCGTGGTGCTCGTGAACGGCCTGAGCGCGTCGGCCAGCGAGATTGTGGCCGGCGCCGTGCAGGACCTGGACCGCGGCGTGGTCATGGGCACGACCACTTACGGCAAGGGCCTGGTGCAGGTCGTCCGCTCCCTGCCGCACAACACGTCGCTCAAGATGACGACGGCCGAGTACTACACCCCGAGCGGGCGCAGCATTCAGAGTGTCGACTACACGGCGAGCGATTCCGTTGCCGTTCCCGACTCGCTCCGCCGCAGCTTCACCACCGCACGCGGACGCCGTGTGCGCGATCGGCAGGGCATCCGTCCCGATGAGATCGTGCCGGCCGACCGGCCGAGCGAACTGGAGGAGGCGCTGCGGCGGCGGTCCGCCTTCTTTCTGTACGCCAATCACTACGCGGCGCGCCGCGACACGCTGCCCGACAACTTTGCCGCGACCGACGCCCTGCTCGACGACTTTCGTTCGTGGCTCGCCGACAAGTCGTTCACGTACCCCACGGATGCCGAGCAGGCCGTCGGGCGGCTGCAGCAGCAACTTGCTTCTGCCGACTACGATGGCGCGCGCGACGAGCTGGCCGACCTGCGCGCTGCCGTCGAGCAGGAAAAGACGGACGGGTTCACGCAGCATGCTGCGGCGCTCAAGCATCACCTCGAGCAGGAGATCTTGGCACGATTTGTTCCGAAAAGCCGGCAAATCGAAGCCTCGCTGTCACACGACACGCAGGTGCAGGCGGCCGCTGCGCTCCTCCAGGAGGACGACCGCTATGAGGCGATTCTGACCCCCGCGGAATAGCGCCCCGATCCCGCCGGAAGGACGCTGGCTGCGCGTGTCCTGGACCCGCCGCCGGATGCCTGCTGCATGAACCCATGGGGCTGCCTGTTTTTCTCGTTTGCACCGGAACGCGATGGGTCTCTACCAGAAGTTTTTTGCGCATTGCCTGGCCACCGGAGATGATGCTCAGCATCGGATCTACGGAGAGCGCAAGCGCGACCTCTTTGCCGACCTCTCGGGGACGGTCGTCGAAATCGGCCCGGGCACCGGGATCAACATTCCCTATCTGCCGGACGGCATCCGCTGGATCGGACTGGAGCCCAACCCGCACATGCACGCCTTCATCCGCGAGCGGCTTCAGGAGCGCAACATCGACGCGGAGATTCGCGACGATCCGGCTCAGAACACGGGCCTTTCCTCTGCGTCCGTCGACACGGTGATCAGCACGCTTGTCCTCTGCTCGGTGCCGTCGCTCGAAGACACCCTCGCCGAGATCCACCGGATCCTCAAGCCCGGCGGACGCCTGCTGTTTATCGAGCACGTGGCCGCCCCCGACAACACCTGGCTGCAGTGGCTGCAAACGGGCATCAAGCCGCTCTGGCAGCCCCTTGGCGACGGATGCCGCCCCGATCGCCACACCGAAGCGGCCATTGAGGCAGCCGGCTTCTCGAAGGTGCAGTATGAGCGGTTCGACACCGGATTGCCGGTGGTGTCGCCGCACGTCATCGGCGAAGCCAGGAAAGGCAGGAAAGGGGAGGTAAAAGGCGAGGCCAGAGCTCCGGGGCGGGGGAACGTTCGGACCGCCGGGCGTAGAGCCTCGTGAATCGTGTTTCGCCCCTCGCCGCTTGTCCTGTCCATGCGGTTTTCGGGTTCGCTTCTGTGCGTGGTGCTGATTTTAACGGTGGGCTGTCACGACGGAGAGCCCACAACTCTGCCGCCTCGCATCGGGCGCCGGTAGCGTCCCCTCAGAAGGGA
>CAYFSC010000150.1:0-2875 GCA_964345695.1 uncultured Rhodothermales bacterium
CGCAGCAAGGACCACTACGAAGTCTGCTACCGCGTTGTGCATCCCGGGGGCGAGGAGCGGTACGTTCTGTCGAGTGGCGTCGTGGAGCGCGACGAGGCGGGGGACGCCGTGCGCATCATCGGCCTCAACCGGGACATCACCGAGCGCGAGCGCGCCGAACAGCAACTGCGCCGCAGCCGCCAGCGGTGGCAGCGCCTGGTCAGCGCGCATCGCGACCCGATTCAGATTGCCGTGGACGGCATCATCCGCTACATCAATCCTGCTGGTGCCGAGATGTTTGGGGCCACCACGCCCGACGAGGTCATCGGGCGCTCGGTCCTCGATTTTTCCCCCAACCAGGAGATCACCGACGCCATTCGGCGGCGCAAAGAGAAACTCGATCGGGGCGAGCCAACGGCACCGTTCGAGCATGAGATCATCCGTCTGGACGGCGAACGCCGCATCATCGAGGCCTATTCGGTGCCTATCGAGTACAATGGCAAGCAGGCTGCGCAGACCGTCCTCCGCGACGTCACCGAGCAGCGAACGGCCGAGCAGGCGCTCAGAGACAGCAAAGAGGAGCTGGAGGAGGAACGCAGGCGTCTGGAAATGGCCCTCGTCGGTGGAGAGCTCGGCCTGTGGGATACCAACCTCGACACCGGCGAGGCCATCTACGACGAGCGATGGGCCCGCATGCTTGGCTACTCGATGGACGAGGTGGAGCCCACCCGCGATTTCTTCGAGTCGCTCGTGCACCCCGACGATCTCCCCAAAGTGTACGAGGCCCTCAGCCAGCAGGCCCGTGGCGAGATCGACGTCATGGCGGTCGACATCCGCATGAAGGCCAAGGACGGATCCTGGCGCTGGATCCGCGACAAGGGCAAGGTCATGGAAAAGAACGACGACGGCACTTCGCACCGGGCTGTGGGCACGCACCAGGACGTCACGGAAGAGATCCGTCGCCAGGAGGCGCTTCGTCGGAGCCGGCAGAAGTACAAGTCGCTCTTTGATGCCTCCAACGAGGCCATCTTCATCCACGACATGGAGGGCACCATCCGCGACATCAATGCGAAGGCCCGCTCGCTGTTCGGCTATTCGCACGACGCGTTCGTTGGGCGCAACGTGGCGGATCTCGTTCCCGGGGACATCTCGCGGATCGACGACGAACTGCACACGATCCGCCAGGGCGGCTCCGTCCACGCCGAGAACCAGTACCAGCGCAGCGACGGAACGCTGTTCTGGGGCGAGCTCTCGGCGACGGCGTTCGAGATCGACGGTGAGCGGCTCGTGCAGGGCATGATTCGGGACATCACCGATCGCAAACAGGCCGAGCAGGCCCGCCGCGAGAGCGAAGCGCGTCTCCGTGGCCTGGCCAACAGCATCCCCGGCATCATTTTCCAGTTCTACGCCCGTCCCGACGGCGAGCACGGCTTCTACTTCCTCGGCGAGCAAACCGAAACACTTCTGGGGCTGGACCCGCACCGCAATGACTTCTTCGAGCAGTTTGCCGACCGCATCGACCCCAGCTACCAGGACGCGTTCCAGGCATCCGTGAAGGAGGCCGTAGAGGACGGCACGTTCTGGAACATGGAGCTGCCCTTCTGCAAGCCCTCCGGCGAAACCATCTGGGTGCAAGGCGTCGCGACGCCGGAGCAGCGGGAGAACGAACGGGTTTTCAACGGCGTGCTGCTCGACATCACCAAGCGCAAGCAGCTTCAGTCGCAGCTCCGGCAGGCGCAGAAGATGGAAACGGTAGGCACGCTCGCCGGCGGCATCGCGCACGACTTCAACAACATCCTGCATGCGGCCATGGTGTACCTCCGCATGGCGCTGGAGGATCTGCCGGAGGCCCACGCCACGGCCGACTTCCTGGCGCGCGCCGAGAAGGGACTGAAGCGGGCCGAGGGGCTGGTGGACAAGCTCCTCACCTTCAGCCGACAGGAGGGCAAAACCGTGGAGGAGAACGTCAACGTCTCGACCGTAATTCGCGAGACGATGGAGCTGGTCGAGACGTCGGTCCCCGACCGAGTCGAGATGCGCATGGAGATGAATGAGGACTGCGCCGTCATCGGCGACCCGGGCCAGTTGCAGCAGGTCGCCATGAATCTCCTCACCAACGCCGTGCAGGCGCTGAAATCGCAGAACGAGGCCGATTCGTTCGTCCTCGACGTCGAGGTGCGTTCGACGGAGGTGGACCAGGATCTGGCCGGCCGCTACCTCAACCTGGACCCCGGTCGCTACGTCCGGATTTCCATCAGCGACACCGGGCCCGGCATGGACCGAGAGACGAAAGAGCGCATCTTCGAGCCGTTCTTCACCACCAAAGAGGTCGGGAAGGGAACAGGACTCGGCCTCTCGGTCGTCCACGGCATCGTGCAGGCTCACGAGGGAGAGGTGACGGTGTTCACACAGCCGGGCGAGGGCACGACGTTCAACGTCTATCTGCCCTGTGCGAGCGAGACCGCCCCGCCCGATGTGCGGAACGGCACGGCATCTGCAGAACCGTCGGGCCACATCCTGTTTGTGGACGACGACGAGCAGGTGCTCGACCTCGAGACGGTGCGCCTTCGCGGGTTCGGCTACGAGGTTACGACCTGCCGGACCGCCTCCGCGGCGCTGAACGCCGTCGAGTCGACCGCCACGACGTACGACCTGGTGCTGACCGACTACGCCATGCCGGGCATGAGCGGCATGACCCTCATTCGGGAGCTGAACGACCGCGGCTTTCCGGGGCCGATGATCCTCATGTCGGGCTTCAGTGCGAAGGTGTCGGAGGAGGATGTGCTGCAGGCCGGCGCCGAGATGTTTCTGCGCAAGCCTGTCGGCAGCAACGAACTGGAGGACGCTCTGGAGACGGTACTGGAATGACGGCGCACAGACGCACGGCACGCGCGAT
>CAYFSC010000150.1:2975-7496 GCA_964345695.1 uncultured Rhodothermales bacterium
GAAACGTCCCTGCGTCTCCTGCGACACATTCTGACGTCTCGTTTTGACGACCCGTGGGCTGCTCTCGGACCAGATGCTGCCCGGCATGGTTAACCTACATCCTGAAGTGCAAGGGGCTACCCCGAAGTGCAAGGAGGCGAACGACAGCGACCGGGGGCGCTGTGTGCGAGTTTCTGGAAGAGCACCGGGGCACCCGTTCGGCGGGCGATCCGCGGAACGCTTTTTGTTCATACGAGAGAACGGCCCTTGTGAAGGGCACCCATTTCCACTTAAGTACTCTGCCCACTATGGCTACCATTCTGCTTGTCGACGATGACGATGACGTTCGCACCGCCACCGAGATGATGCTCCAGCGGGCGGGCCACGACGTCGAGAGCCTGCCCGACGGACGCCGCGTGCTGGAGCGGTGCCGAGCGCGTCCGTTCGACGCGGTCATTACCGATGTGGTCATGCCCGAGCAGGAGGGCATCGAAACGATTCGCACGCTCCGCCAAGAAGATTCTGAGATTGCCATCATCGCCATCTCGGGCGGAGGCGGCTACGGCAGCGGCGCGCAATATCTGCACACGGCCGAGCTGATCGGAGCCGACGTCACCTTCGAAAAGCCTGTGTCGTCGAAGCGCCTGCGTGCAGCCATCGACGATTTGGTCCCGGCCCACGAAGCCTGAGCAGGCGGTGCCCCAAGGCCCAATCTTGGGGCCGGTGGCGTCGTCCAGCAGCCTGCTCTTTCCTCCACGGCATCCGGTTCGGACGTTAAACGGTTTACTTCGGGCTGCGCACCCGCTTTTCCTGTGCGTGGCACTGCGCGGTCCAGAGGAAATCGTGGCACGGACCCGGCCTTTGAATGACGGATCCAGTTTCCCCCATGTCTACCGACGAAATTCTGCACGGCGAGCGGCGCCTTGAGGCGCTGCCTCCCTACGACCGCCTCGACCGCTTGCCCGAGCAGGCGCTGAAGCGGGCGGTGGAGCTGGCAGTGCACCTCGTCGACGCGCCCATTGCGGCGGCCTCCGTGCTGGGCGGCGAGAGGCGGTGGGTCGCCACCCGCGGCCCCGTCGACCCGCCGGACCTGGATGACGACCAGACCCTCGTCCGGCGCACCGTGCAGGCGGAAGAGCTGCTCGTCGTCAACGACGTGGCGCAGGCCCCTCGCCTGTCCGGCCATCCGTGGGGGAGCGGCGACGCGGGACTGCGCTTCTACGCCGGCGTGCCCCTTGTTCTGCCCGGGGGCGCCCCCTTCGGAGGGTTGTACGTCCTCGACGTCGAGCCGCGCACTCCTGCGGCGGACCTTCTGGCGCAGCTGGAGACCCTGGCAGGCATGGTGACCGACGCGTTCGATGCCCCGCCTGCGGCTCCCGATGCGCCACAGAGCGCGGTGGGGGGGGCGCATCAGCAGTGGAAACAGCTGGCCGAGGCGCACCGCGACCCGATCCTGATTTCGGTAGGAGGAACCATCCGCTACGTCAACCCCGCCGGGGTGGATCTGATCGGTGCCGACGCGGCCGACGATCTCGTGGGCGCGTCCATCTACTCGTTCGTGCCGTCCGACGCGCAACGGCGGCGGCTCGAGGCGCGGGCGGAGCAGCTTCGGCAGGGCACCCCGACCTCGCCCGCCGAGCACGACATCGTTCGGCTCGACGGTGAGCGCCGCACCATCCAGGTGTACTCGGTACCCATCGAGTACGAGGGCGAGCGGGCGGCGCAAACCATGGTGCGCGACGTGACTGAGCAGCGGCGGACACAGGCGGCCCTCCGCGAGAGCATGGTGGCGCTGGAGCAGGCGCAGTCGATCGCCAAGATGGGCAACGGACGCTGGGATCTCGGCACCAACCGCGTCCAGCTCTCTCGCGAAGCCGAGCGGCTGCTCGGCCTTCCTGCCGCGCCGGCGCACGATCCTCTGGCCTTCCTCGCGGTGGTGCACCCCGACGACCGATTCCTGATCCGTGAGGAGGTCCAGCAGCTCCGCCAAGGCTATACGCACGATGCCGAGTACCGGGTAATCCCTCGCGGGCAGGACACGGTGCGCTGGCTGCAGAGCCGCGCGCGGCCGGAGACCAACGACAAGGGCGAGATCACGCGGGTTGTGGGCACCATCGTCGACATCACGGAGCGCAAGCGCATCGAGCAGGCGTTCGTTGAAAGCGAAGAGCGGTTCCAGGCGCTGCTCCGGTCGCTGGACGACGTGGTGTGGACGGCCGACATCGATCCCGACACGCTCAACCAGCAACTGCGGTACATCAACGACGCCGCGGAGTCGGTGTACGGCTACCCGACCGAGGCCTTTATCAGCGATCCGACGCTCTGGATCGAGACGATCCATCCCGACGACCGCGACTGGGTCACGTCCCGAAAGGCGCAGCTGACCGACACGCGCACCCTCCGCGACGAGTACCGCATCGTGCAGCCGGACGGCGAGGTGCGCTGGATTCGCAGCAGCGTACACGTCATCCGCCGCAACGACGATGTTCTGCGCGTCGGCGGCATCGACGCCGACATCACGGAGCAGAAGCAGACCGAGCAGGCCCTGCGCCGCAGCGAGGAGCGGTGGCGGCGCCTGGTAGAGTCGCACCGCGACCCCATTCAGATTTCCGTCGGCCGCATCATCGAGTACACCAATCCGGCGGGTGCCCGGCTGCTCGGGGCCGAGTCGCCGGACGAGGTCGAGGGCCGATCGATCCTGGAGTTCGTCCCGTCGGAGGCCGTTGAAGAGCGGCTCCGGGCGCGGGCCGAGCAGGTCGAGCACGGCGAGTCGACCGACCCGTACGAGCATGAAATCGAGCGCCTCGACGGTGAGCGTCGCATCGTCGAGTCGTATGCCGTTCCCATCGAGTACGACGGCGAATGGGCGGCGCAAACCGTGATCCGAGACATTACAGCGCGCAAGAAGGCCGAGAACGAGCTGAAGCGGGAGCGGGAGTTCCTGCAGAAGCTGTTCGACACCATCCCGGTCATGATCATGGTGTATGACCCCGAGCAGGCGCAATTCGATGTGAATGAGGAGTTCGAGCGCGTGCTGGGCTGGTCCGCCAAGTCGGCCAACGCCACCGACCTCATAAGGGCTTGCTTCCCGGACCCGGACGACCGCGAGGCGGCCGTCGCGTTTCTGCGGGATCCCGGCTCGGGGTGGACGGACTTCACGCTCACCACGCGCGCCGGCGACGAGGTCATCTGCTCCTGGTCGAACATTCGCCTCTCGGACGACACGCTCGTCGGCATCGGCATCGACCTGACGGAGCGCAAGCAGCTCGAAGCGCAGCTCCGGCAGGCGCAGAAGATGGAGACCGTCGGCACCCTCGCGGGCGGCATCGCGCACGACTTCAACAACATCTTGCACGCGGCCATCGTCTACCTGCAGATGAGCCTGGAGGACGTGCCGGCGGACAGCTCGACGAGCGAGTTCCTCACGTACGCCGAACAGGGCCTGCAGCGCGCCAGCGAGCTCGTGGACAAGCTCCTCACGTTCAGTCGGCAGGAGGGCATGGCCACCGAAGAATCGCTCGATCTCGCCACCGTGGTGCGCGAAACCATCGGTCTCGTCCAGCCTTCGCTGCCCGACGATGTGACGCTGCGTACGCAGTTCGACGACACCTGCGCGGTACTCGGCGACCGGGGCCAGCTCCAACAGGTGGTGATGAACCTGATGACGAACGCCGTTCAGGCCATGGAAGACGCGGCCACCGAGGGCGATCTGCCGATTCGCGACGCCGGCGTCCTGGACGTCGATGTGCGCACGACCAACATCGATCCGGACCTCGCCGATCGCCACCTGCACCTCGATCCCGGCCACTACGCCCGTCTCTCCATCAGCGACACGGGGCCGGGCATGGCTCCGTCCACCAAAGAGCGCATCTTTGAACCGTTCTTCACCACGAAAGAGGTTGGGAAGGGAACGGGGCTTGGCCTCTCGGTCGTCCACGGCATCGTGCGGGCACACAATGGCGAGATCACGGTCTTTTCAGAGCCGGGCGAAGGGACGACCTTCAACGTGTACCTCCCGTGCTCCGACGCGCTGCCCGACGCGGACCCGGCCGACGCGGGCCTCGCAGCCGACACCGAAAGAAATCGCGGGCACGTCCTGCTCGTGGAGGATGACGAACAGGTGACCGAGCTGGAGGCCATCCGCCTTCGACGGCTGGGCTACGAGGTGACGACGCGCACGAACGGCGAGGCTGCCCTGGAGGCGCTGACCGCCGACGCCGCGATGTTCGACGTGGTGCTCACCGACTACGCCATGCCGGTGATGAACGGCCTGGAGTTGGCCCGTGCGCTGCGCCGCCAGGAGGTGCCAACGCCCATCGTCCTGATGTCCGGATTCAGCGCGCAAGTGTCGGAGGCCGACGTGCGCGAGGCCGGCGTATCGACGTTCCTCCGAAAGCCGGTGAGCAGCCGCGTGCTGCGGGAGGCTCTCCGCCAGGCACGGGACGACGCCGGGTAGCATGAATGCACCCTGGTCGTCTCTTGGATCGGCGAGGTTGAGCATCTGCCATCTGAGAACGCGTTGTGCTATATGTAAGAAAGATG
>CAYFSC010000151.1:0-7384 GCA_964345695.1 uncultured Rhodothermales bacterium
CGTCATCGTCGAGCTCGACTCGTGGGCGTGCACGGTGTTGGCCTCCGGCCAGCGGGGCTCGCCCAAGAACGTCAGGTAGTAGGAGCGCACCATGTAGAAAGCCGTCAGGGCCGCCGTCAGAACGCCCACTGCCCACACGACCCAGGCGTATCCGTGTCCCCCTGTGAAGCCGTACTCAAAGGCCTTGAAGAGAATCTCGTCTTTCGAGAAGAACCCGGCGAGCAGTGGGATGCCGGAGATGGCAAGCGTGGCGATGAAGTAGGTCCACCCGGTGGACGGCATGTACGCCTGCAGCCCGCCCATCGTACGCATGTCCTGCGGGTCGAAGTCCGACATGTCGTGCCCGTCGTCCTCCAGGTCGTGCTCAATGTGCTCCATGGCGTGGATCGCGCTGCCGGAGGCCAGGAAGAGGCAGCCCTTGAAAAACGCGTGCGTGAGAACGTGGAAGATGCTCACGAAAAAGGCCCCGACGCCGGCCGCCATGAACATGTAGCCGAGTTGCGAGACGGTGGAGTACGCCAGCACCTTTTTGATATCGTTTTGGGTGATGGCAATCGTCGCCGCCATCAAGGCCGTGAGCGCTCCGACGACGGCAATGACCGCCATGAGGAGCGGTGAGGCCAGCACCACCTCCGAGAGACGCGCCAGCAGGTAGAGGCCGCTCGTCACCATCGTGGCCGCGTGGATGAGGGCCGAGACGGGGGTCGGCCCGGCCATCGCGTCGGGCAGCCAGACGAAAAGCGGAATCTGGGCGCTCTTGCCCGTCGCCCCGATGAAGAGCAGCGCCACGATCCAGTTGATCGTGGCCTGCGGGAGCGCCGGGCCTTCCGCAAGAATGACATCGAAGCTGAGGGAGCCAACTTCGCGAAAGATGAGAAACATCGCCATCAGGAAGGCGAAGTCGCCGATCCGATTGACGATGAACGCCTTGTTGGCGGCCGCGCTGTTGCTAAGGTCCGAGTACCAGAACCCAATCAGCAGATAGGAGCAGAGCCCCACCCCTTCCCAACCGAGGAAGAGCACCGGCAGATTGTTCGCCAGCACGAGGTTGAGCATGGCGAAGATGAACAGGTTCAGGTACGCAAAGAAGCGCCAGAACCCGGCATCGCCGTGCATGTAGCCGATCGAATAGGCGTGGATGACACCGCCGACGCCCGTCACGATCAGCGTCATGAGAATGGAGAGCTGATCGACGCGGTAAGCAAAGCTGAGGTCCAGTCCGCCCGCCGACATCCAGGTGAAGAAGTCAACGACGATGGGCTCGCCCGGGAACGTGACGAAGAGCCCCACGGCCAGCGCAAAGGGGATCGCCACCACGGCCGTCCCGACGGATCCGATGAGCGTCTCCCGCTGCCGCAGATGCGGCAGAAACAGCGGCGCGAGGCCGTTGATCACAGCCCCGAACAGCGGGAGCAGAAGAATGAGACGGACGGTAAGTTCTGAGCTCATGGATGCGTGTCAGCGGAAAAACGAACGGGGCGTACGTCGTGAACCGTGGTGCGTGGAGAGATCGCCCCTGGGTGGAGACTCGAGGGGCGGGCTCAGAATCACGCATCACGCACTGCGCGTCGCGCTAATGCTTGAACAGGTCAACCTCTGTGATGTCCACCGTGACCTTGCTGCGGAAGATGGCGATGACGATGGCCAACCCGACGGCGGCTTCGGCGGCGGCCACGGCGATGGAGAAAAAGACGAGGAGCTGCCCGTCGGGGTCTCCCATCGACTGGCTGAGCGCCACAAGCGTCAGGTTGACGGCGTTGAGCATCAACTCCACGGACATCAGCAGGACGATGGCGTTGCGCTTGAACAGCACGCCCAGCGTTCCGATGGAGAAGAGGATGGCCGCGAGGCCGAGGTACCAGTTCAGGGCAACTTCCATTGTGCGTTGGAAGGTTGGAAAGTTGAGCGTTTCAACGTTGAACGCGCCAACGTGCAACGCAGACTATTCGAAGCGACGCTGAGCGAGCATCACGGCGCCGATGGTGGCGGCCAGCAGCAGGATGCCCGTGACCTCCACGTGCAGCGCGTACCGGGTCAGGAGCACCTTGCCGAGGGCAGAGGCATCGCCCGTCTGGGCCGCCGTTTCCGGCGCGACCGGCTCCATGGGCAGGTCCAGGCCCACTGCGATGACGTACAGCAGTTGCGCAAGAACGACGACGCCCAGGACGAAACCCGCCACGTTGCTCCACTCGATGTCTTCCAGCTCGGGCAGCGCGGAAAGGTTCAACAGCATGATCACGAACAAGAAGAGTACCATGATGGCCCCGGCGTAGACCAGAATCTGGATCACGCCAATGAAGGTGGCATTGAGCGTGATGTACAGGCCGGCGATACAGAAGAGGTTCAGCACCAGCCAGAGGGCGCTGGACACGGGGTTGCGCGCGACGAGCATTCCAATCGCCGCGGCCACCGCTACGGTTGCCAGCAGAAAAAACATGAAGGTGGAGGCCATGAGCCCTGACGTTCGTCGGGTTCGGAAGTACGGGGGACACACTCCGTCCGGGCGTAGCACCGGTGCAATGCGTCCAAATTCGAAGGTAACCAGCCCCGGTCCCAGGGGCAAGATTCGGACTGGTTAATCCCGGATGAATCCAATTCAGGCTGTCGTTCTTCTCTCCGTGCGACGGCACGGCGTTGCCGCCTCTTTCCCCGTCCCTTACGCTCAAGGTCGGTCGTTCTCACTTCCGAAGGAACCCCGTCCGTACCGTCTTGACAGTTTCGGGCATGGCGACGTTTTCGCCCGAAAACGCCCCTACGGCGTGCTGTGCGTCACCGAGGCTGGCACCGGCTCGCCGTTGGTGCGCACCGGGATCGATGCCGTTTCAACGGCCACAGAGCGGTGGAAGGCCTCTTCGAAGAGCGCCGCGTCCTGCTCGGCCGCCCATACTTCCAGCTGCGGATCGCCCTTCGTGTCGACGGCAATGCGAAGCGTGTTCTCGCTGAGGGCCATGCGCAGCGCGATGACGTTCTGAAAGTGGCTCCGGTCCAGCGCTTCTGCGATGCGGAGGAGGCTGGCCAGCTGCACGATCCGACGCTGCAATCCGGAAGGTACAGCGCGAAATTTCGGGTGCTCGGTCGAGGGGAAGGCCCCACGGTGGTAGCGCGCCACCAGCGAGAGGATTTCGACCTCCTCCGGCTGGAAGCCCTGCAGGTCGGCGTTGCGGATGAGGTAGCGGGAGTGGTCCTGATGCCGCGCGTGACTGATGTGATACCCCACGTCGTGCAAGAGCCCAGCGTACTCGATCAGCTCCGCGTCGGCGTCCGGCCCGTCGTACAGCGGGCGGCAGACGTCGAAGAGGAGGCTGGCCGTGGCAGCGACATGCTGCGCGTGCCGCTCCTCCCAGTCGAACCGGAACGCGATCTCGTGCACGCTGCGCCGCCGCACGTCGCGGAAGGGGGCCATGTACTGAATCCGCAGGTCGTTCTCGCGGATAAAGTGCACGACCATCCCCTCGCGCAGCGCGTTGGCAGAGACGGTAAAGCGCGTGAAGGACGGGACGAGGTCGAGCAGCGCATCCACCAGCACCGCGCCGGCTCCAATCTGGTCGGCCCGGCGGTCGTCGATGGCGGCGTGGTCCATCCGCTCCTGGATCGTTGCGCGCTTGACCCACGCGAGGGCTTCTTTCGTGTCCGCCACCGACAGGGCCTGCTGGAAGATGCTGCGCGTGTCGTCGCCGGAGCGCTGCACGGCGAGGCGGGCGAGGGTCTTCATCGTGCCCGACGACCCGACGAGCGTCTGCACGTTGTGCTCCTTGGCGATCTCCGCAACCGGCCGCATGACCTCCCGGAAGTGGGCCTGCATGGCCTCTTCTTCCGGGGCGCGCATCGGATCATTCGCCACGAAGCGCTCCGTCATGCGGGCCGCACCCAGCTTCAGACTGGTGGCCTGCACGGGGGTCCCCCGGTCCACGACGATGTACTCGACCGACCCTCCACCGATGTCGACGACAAGGGTGGGATCGGGGAGGTCAACAGCGCGCTTGACGCCTTCGAAGATGAGCTCCGCTTCCTGCTCGCCACTGATGGGACGGATGCGAAGGCCTACCTCGCGCCGCACGCGCTTGATGAACGCCCCGCCGTTGGTGGCCTCCCGGATGGCGCTGGTGGCAAACGACAGGTACTCGCGCGCGCCCCACCCCTCGGCCAGCAGCTTGATGCGTTCGAGCGCCTGGATGCCGCGCTGCATGGCGTCTTCGGGCAGGCGGTTGGCGTTCAGGCCGTGCTGTCCGAGGCGCACCATTTCCTTCAGCCGGTCGACGACCTGGTAGCTGCCGTTCGGATGGGCATCGACGATGATGGCGTGGAACGAGTTCGTGCCGAGGTCGATCACGCACACCCGCACCGGCTCGGCGGATCCGTGGGTCCGATACGTGGTCTCCGGAATCCAGATGCACGCGGCGCGTTCGTCAAGGTCAGGCATGTTCGGGGACGACAGTCGACGTTCAGCGTGGGGGGGCCGCGAGCGAACCGCCAGCGAGCGACAGGGCCTCTGTCTACGCCGCCGGATCGAGGGAGTCGGCACGGACGGTCTGCAAAATTTGCTCGTGGAAGGTATCAACCGTCAACGCTGGTGTCCACCGCACGTGCCGCAGATCGTCGCGCCGCAGGTACATCCAGTGCGACAGGAGACGAATTTCATCGACATCTCGCTTGGAAAGCGTGGACGGCCGGCCGGTGTCATCGCCAAAGTGCGTCTGAATTGCATCGCGCAGCGCCGCCTGGGTCGTGCTGTCGAGCGGAGGCGAGCCGGTCACCGAGGTCACGAACTGCCCGTACCGCACCAGCAGCACCTCCACGGTGTCGTCTCGCCGGTCGACGAGGGCGGCATTGTGGTCGAGCACCGGCGCGGCGGCCACCTGTTGCTTCTCCAGAATCCGCGTAAGCTGCTTCAGCGTGTCGCGCATCTCCGCCGCTTTCTCGAACTCAAGGTTGGCGGACGCCTGCTCCATGCGGTCCTTCAGCGTGTCGAGCACCGACGGGTCCTGCCCCGTCAGGAAGGCACGAACGCGGTTGACGTGCGCGGCATACGCCTCGCCCTCGTCCTCCTCGCACGGGGCGTCGCAGCGCTCCATGTCGGCATACAGGCAGCGCTGGCCAAGCGCAAACTCCTCATCATCACACTCGCGGAGGCGGAAGAAGCGATCCACGACGTCCACCACAAGCTCGGCCTGCTCCCGGTTGCGGAGCGGCCCGTAGTATTCGGCGCCGTCGTTCTTCAGGTGGTAGCTCCACGAGATCGTCGGGTAGTCCTTCGTCGTGTCGAGGCGGACGAACGGGCGGCTGCGGTAGCGGCGCTGAGCGCGGTTGTACGACGGCTTCTCTTCTTTGATGAGGCGCGACTCCAGGAGCAGCGCTTCAAGCTCCGTGTCCGTCACCGTCCAGTCCACCTGCCGCACTTTCTGCAGGAGCTTGCGCTTGCGACCGCTGTGCGACTCGACGGCGTTGAAGTAGCTACGCACCCGCCGGTCGAGCCGCTTTGCCTTGCCGATGTACAGGATGGTGCCTCGGCTGCTCTTCAGAAAGTAGACGCCCGGCACCTCGGGCACCTCAGGAAGCTGGTTCTCGCGGATCTTCTGGAGGTGGCTCGGCGCGTCCCGCACCGATCGGTAGCTGCGGTGCTGGAACGCGAGCAGGTCGTCCACCGCCTGCACGTCGTGCTCGAAGTCGAGCTGCGACAGGAAGCGCTTTAGGATGATGCCCGTGGCTTCCGCATCGCCAAGGCCGCGGTGGCGGCCGTTGACGTCAATCCCGTAAAACCGGGTGAGGCGGGAGAGTCCTTTCGACTTGAGGCCCGGCAGGAGACGACGTGCCAGCCGAAGCGTGCAGAGCGTCTCGTTGTCCAGCTCCGACCGGCCGAGGCGACGGAGCGCGGCGTTCAGGAAGCGGGCGTCGAACGAAAGGTTGTGTGCGGTGAGGATGCCATCGCCGAGGAAATCGAGGTACTCCGGCATCACGTCGTCGACCGGCGGGGCCTCGAACACCATGGCCGTCGTGATGCCCGTTAGCTGCGTGATGCGTGACGGCACCGAACGCTGCGGGTTGATGAGCTGCTGGAAGGTGTCAGTAATCTCTCCGTTCCGCACCTTCACCGCGCCAATCTCCAGCAGGCGATCCGATCCGGCGTTCGTGCCCGTCGTTTCGACGTCGGTCACGACGAATGTCGTGTCGGAGACGTTCACTGCGTTTCGGGGAAGCGTTCGGGATTCAGCATTCGGAGACGGTAGAGGGACGGGAGGCCGTGGACGCGTCGGAGACCGAGACGCTGGCCCCCAGCAGACGACGCGTCCCGCCCATCGCGCCCCCCACAACCCGCACCCCACAACCCGCAGCACATCACCGCCTTGGGCGCAGCCGGTCGTGCTTCTTTTCCAGGATGCGGAGCGGCGGAAGGCCGTAGTTGAAGTTGTAGAGCGCCGCTTCCCACGAGCCGTACTGCGCGTTCGGGAGGACGATCCAGCGCGTGCCCCAGTACTTCTGGAACGAGCGGCTGAGCGTCCGCCGGGCGGCGAGGGTGGTGTCGGCAGGCGCAGCAAAGTCGCCGAAGTTGTCGCCAATGAGCAACAGAATGCGGTACCGGTCGGCCACCCATTCGCGGCGCCCCTCCTTCGGGCCCCATCCGTCCTGCTCGTATTGCGCGAGCACGGCGTCCGGTGCGTCTTCCACCGGAAAGCCAAGCGCCTCCAGATTGTTGCGCGTGGGCGCCTCCACGTCGGCATCGCGGTTCGTAAGGTAGATCACCTGCACGCCTTCTTGTGCGGCGGTCTGCGTGAACTCGACGGCCCCCGGCACCGCCCCGGCGTTCTCCTCGCGCGTCCAGGCCTTCCAGCTGTCGGAACGGTACGTCTCGTCGTCGAGCACGAGACGGGCCTGGTAGGGGCTGTTGTCGAGCACGGTTTCGTCGACGTCGAGCACCACCGCCGGCGGCTTGCTGCGGTACGTGTCCGGTCCGTCCTCGGCCTGTTCGATGGAGGCGGTCCACTGGCTGTCGGCCAGGGCGCGCTGCATCATGACTGTGGCGAGCCGGTAGGCCTGCCGGGCGGTGCCCGCATACTCAACGGCTGTCTGCGCCCAGAGCGTGCTGTGCAGGTTTGGGTTCCGCAGGTGGGCGGTGCGGGACAGGCTGTCGGTGCGCGCCTCCAGGCTGTCCACGCGCTGCTGCAACGCGGTGGCCTCCTGCGAGGTCATTGCCGGCCGGGTGGACTGGCAGGCGGCGAGGGCGAACACGGCCGTGAGAACGAGAAGCGGAACGAAACGAGTCACGATAGGAATTGGAGAGCTGACTTCGGGGACTGTGGAGACGGCGATTGCTCTGAAGGCTGCGGACACGTCGGGGACTTTGGACGCGATGGAGGCTTCGGGCACTGCGAGCGGAAGGTGTAGCCAT
>CAYFSC010000152.1:0-7347 GCA_964345695.1 uncultured Rhodothermales bacterium
CTGCGAGGATCGCGACGACCCGAAGGGAGGCTGATCGGTGATGAAGGCTTTGTCCCCGCGCACGGCGATGTACCGCGGGGCGCTAAACCCGGAAAGCTGGGCAACCGGCGCGAGATCGGACGTGCGGAAGACATCCACCCGGCTGCCTGTGTTGGCGGCCACGTAGAGCCGGCCGTCAGCGAGGGTGAGACTTTGCAGAATGGAGCTGAATGACGTCAGCGCGGCGCGGCTGACGGTCTCGGTGTCCGGGTCGTAGATGGAGACGGAGCCGTTCCCGTCTCCAAAATTGCCTTGGTTGGCGATGTAGACGGCGCGTGCCGTCTCGACTGGATCGTCTTGATTGAGGCCGTCGGAGTCGCATCCCGCGAGCAAGATGGCGGCGAGGGCGAGGAGAACAAGCGAGAATCGGGTATGCATGTGCAAAACGGTTCGGTGGAGGAAACACAGAAAACGCGAGCGGAAGGGCGGTCAGAAGGCGACCTGGAGCCGTGCCCGAAGGTGGCGCGGTGGCATCGGTCGGTTGCCCACGACGCGGTAGTCGGTGTCGAGCACGTTGTCCATCGACACCGAAAAAGTGGTGCGGAGGGCTGAAAGGGGAAGGCGCACCCGCACCTGGGCGTCGAGGACGAGAAACGGATCCAGCGACGACGACCCGTCGGTCGTGACGTAGCGGCGACCGACGGAGCGGGCGTTGAGGTCGAGCGCGACGGGACCGACGGCGGCGGTGCCGTAAAGGTTGAGCGTGTGCCGGGGCGTGAAGCGCAGCGGTTCGTTGAAGGCCGCCGACTCCGGGTCGGAGCGGTTGCGCGCGTCGGAGAGCGTGTAGGCGGCTCCCGTCGTAAGCTCAACGGCGTCTGACGGCGGCCAGCGCCACTCGGCGGCCGCTTCGAGCCCAAGGGTCCGCGTTCGCCGCACGTTGGCGGGCGACCACACATCGTTGCCGACGGGTCGCCAGACGATCTGATCATGCAGCCAGGTTCCAAACGCCGTCACTTCGGCGAAGCCGCGGTGTCCGCTGACGCGGAGGCCCGCGTCGAGGCTCCATCCGTGTTCGGCGTTCAGGGTGGGCGTTCCGCCGGGCTGCCAGTAGCGGTCGTTGAAGGTCGGTGCACGGAACGCGCGTCCGGCGTGCACCTTCAGGTGCAACCCGGGGTGCTCCGAGAGCGGCTGCAGATTGACGCCGAGTCGAGGACTGAGCGCAGCGACGGACGCGCCGGCCGACCGCAGGTACGCATCGACGCGCAGCGCCGGGTAGACCGTCAGGCGCCCGTAGTCGCCCGTTCCGCTGGCGAACGCGGACAGATGCTGCTCGGCTGCCCCGGAGGCCAGCTGGGGATGGTCCGCCCGGGCCGCGCTGCCGCTGAGGCCGCCCGTTGCGAGCCAGTGCGCCGAGAGCGGCATCCGCGCCTGCGCTTCGAGGGTGCTCAAGAGCGTGGTGCCGGTCTGATCGACGGAGACGGAGGGATTCCGGTAGCGGATGGACGAGCGTTGCACCAGACTGCGGACTGTGAGCGTGCCCCAGGACGCGGTGATGGCGTCGCGCGCCCACAGGCGCAGGTGATCGTCCCACTGCCGCTCGGCGGTGGAGGCCGTCGCGCTGCCAGGAGGCAGGCCGCGCTCGGCGGCGGTGTACCACCCGGCGACGCGCAGGTCGTGCGCACCGAGGGAGGTAGAGGCCGCGCTGTAGAGCGAGAGGCGCTCCCGATCGGCGTTCTGCCGATGCACCGTTCGGGGCGGGAAAAGGGCCGGGTCGGTATACGGAAAGTCCCCGTCGGTGCGGCGGAGCTCCGCGGCGGCGACCACGGAGCCCGTGGACGTGCGGCTGCCCAGAAGGACGCTGCCACCCCGTTCGCCGAACGCGCCGACGTGCGATGTCGCCCGGGCCTGCAAGGGACCGTCGGGGTGCAGCGTGCGCAGGTGGATGGCGCCGCCCATGCCGTCGGAGCCGTGCAGCGGCGAGGCGGCGCCGTGCAGCACCTCCACCGATTCCAGCAAAACGGTGGGGAGGAGAGACAGGTCGAGCACGCCTGTCTGTGGATTCGAGATGCGGGTGCCGTCGAGCAAAACGAGCGTTTGAGCGCCGCCCGTGCCGCGCAGCGACGGCGTGGCGAGGCCGCCTGCGCCATAGCGCCGGACGTGGATGCCGGCACGCGCTTCGAGCAGGCCGGCCACCGACGACGCTCCGGTTTGCTGCAGGGCAGTGGAGTCGAGCACCGTCACGCGAGCGGGGGCCTTGGATGGGGGCGTCGGCGTGCGGGTGGCGGTGACCGTAAGGCGGGGGAGACGCACGTGCCACGCAGAGCGCGACGTGTCGGGCGCTGCGGCCTGCGAGGGTGTGGGCGACTGCGCTCGGGTTCCGAACGGAACCAGAAGCAGCACGAGGAGCGATACGCGGAACGGAGTTAACATAAAAAAGCCCAAGCCTCAATGAGTGAGGTTTGGGCGGCGACTCCGAGACGGGACGCTTCGATACAGGTCGGGTACAGACCCCCTGCAGCGCATCGACGGGGAGTGAAGCACGCCACAAACCTCTATTCCCGGAGGGTTGCCGGCGATGCAAGGTCCCGGTGCGGACCTCGCCACGCACGCAGGCAGGTCTCCTGGCTCATCGAGGCTCTTGGAAGCCGAAACGCTCGGTACAGCGTCTTCCCGCCGCGCCGCCTCGCTGGCTCTAGGCCAGACGAAGCGAGCGCGAGGCAGTGACGCGGCACGTCGGCACGCACGGCACGACTCGACTCACAGTTGCGGGTACAGCCCCAGCGTTGGGATTGTCGACCGGTCAGGTAGCTCCGATCCTGTCAACAATCGCCGCACTGGCGTTCCCTTTTCATCTTTCCGAGGGCATCTCGGAAAGAACCTGCGGCGTCTGTGAAAGAACTGCTTTGAACGTACGGGGCGCGCCGCGGAATTCCAACGGCTGGGTCGTCTCCACGAAAATTTCCTCATCGCGACCGAATGCGCCGCGCGAGGCGCTCTGTCTCCTCCGTGGCAGAGTCCGTCTGGGGCCGCTCGAGCTCGGCGGTGTTCGGGTCTTCGAGGCTCAGGTCGGCGTCCAGGTGCTCGTCCCAGACGTCGGACGTGACGATGGCCTCCAGGTTCTGGATGCGCCGCTTCAGGTCGTCGCGCTCGTCCTCCACCGTTTCCAGGCGGTCGGCCAGCGCGTCGATGGTGCGCTCGAGTTCACGCGCGGAGCTATCGACGCGGCCTTGCTGGGACTGGATCTTGACGATTTCGCGCAGCCCCCCGACGAGGATGGCAATGATCGGAATGCTGAAGATGAGAAAGACAGCAACGGTCCCGGTACTCATGGGCATGATCGGGTTGAATGGGCGAGCGCAGGTTCGCGGGATTGACGGAGAAGCCAAGTTCTACCTGCTATAACGTGTGGGCGCTGTGATCTGTTGCTGATACGTTTTCCGAATGGAACTGTCGCCACGATCGACCCGGGGCCGACCGCCTTGCCCCTGTTCCGGCCGTCCGGAACCTGAGAACGTTCAACGGGGAACGTTGGCACGTTTTAGCGGCGGCGACGCATCAATGGAGAAAGTCGCGCACGGTCGGCACCAAGCGGCGGCCGGATTCCTCCGGCACGTAATGGCCCACATCAAGGCGCTGCACAGCCGGTTGATGGAAGAGGCCGGTCCACCGCCGGAGGTAGCGGTCGGCGCCGAAGGCGAGGTCGCGCGTGCCCCAGCAGAGGAGCACGGGATGATCGCGAAGCCGTTCGCGCCGCGCCCAGAGGGCACGGAGCCAGTCCGTCTCGGTGCGGAGCGCGCGGGGAAACACCCAACTCGGCACGCGTCGGTCCGGCGTGTTGAGCGGATCGGCGTAGGCCCGAAAGGCCTCGTCGGACAGCCGGTTTCGGTCGGCAAACGCGAGGGGAAGGACCCACCGCGCAAACGCATTATAGCGGCGGACCACCACGCGGCCCAGTGGACCGCCCGCCAGCAGACTGAAGATCCAGATCCACGGATCCCGATCGTGCGGCCAGCCCCACGTATTAAACAGCACGAGTCGACGGATCCGATCGGGATGCCGCACGGCGAAGGCGAGTCCAATGGGACCGCCCCAGTCGTGTAGCACGAGTGTGAGGTCATCCAGGCCGAGCTGGTTGCACAAAGCCTCGACGTGCGCGGCGTGGTCGCGCGGAAGATAGGAGAAGTCGGTAGGTTTCTCGGAGCGTCCGAAGCCCAGGTAATCGGGCGCGATGCATCGGTGGTCGTCCGAGAGCGCACCGATCAGGTGCCGGTACAGGTACGCCCATGTCGGATTCCCGTGGAGGAACAGCACAGGGGCTCCCGAGCCAACATCGGTGTAGGCCATCGATCCGGCATCGGTGGCAAACGTTTCGGTAGGAAACGGGAAGCAGTCTGTCACGGTTTTGGGGCGCGGTTTGCGCGTCGAGCGGGGTGCGGAACCCGCTCGCAGTTTCTAGACCTCCAACGATTGCGAACGGTGCCTTACAGCAGCGAGGGCTCGTCCTGATACTGCACGGCGATGCGCCGGGCTTCTTCCCCGAGACGCTGCCGCAGGGCATGCGGCTCCAGCACGCGAACGTGGGCGCCCCAGCTGAGCAGCCACGGCATGATCTCCAGTTCGTGCTGGACCCGAAGTGTGAGAATGAGACGCCCATCCGACAGCTCCTCGGAGTGTTCGACGTGGAGGGAGGGTGCAATCTGGAGGGATGGGACGACCTCAGCCGCGAAGACGACGCGGACCTCGCGGTCGGGAGCGGAGGCCTGCGTCGGCGCCGCATCCGAGCGGTAGCCCGACGGTCGCCGGAAGGTCTGGTCGGTCAGGGCCACGTCGACGTTCCGGTCCAGGCGTACGTGCACCACGCGGTCACGACCGGGCGCATACGCCACGAGGTACCAGACTGCGTTTTTGCGAACGAGACCGTAGGGGTTCAGCGGGCGTGGCTGGGCGGCGTCGTCCTGCTGCACCTGCACGGTGCGCTCCTCCAACAGGGCCCGGCGAAGCTGTTGCAGTGCAGGATCTTCGGGCGTGGCGCCGAACACGCTGGGCGGCACGAGCGAGACGTTGCCCTGTAGCGAGAGCGCCTTCTCGCGCTGGCGTTCGGGCAGCGCGTCCTCCAGCTTTCGGTGGGCACTCCGGGCCGCTGCGCGGTAGCGTCCGTCGAAGTTCTGCGCCGCATACGCACTGCCGAGGACCAGCATCACGGCCTCGTCGATCGTGAGCTGGAGCGGGGCGAGCAGGTAGTCGTCCGGCAGCCGATAGCCCTGGCCGGGCACGCCCTCGACCGGGACGCCCGCCTCTTTGAGGCCCTGCACGTCGCGGTAGATCGTGCGCTCGCTCACGCCCAGCGCCTGTGCGAGATCCTCCGCCCGCATCCACGTGGACGGACTCAGCTGAAGAAGAAGGGTCGGCCAGCGCTCTGTCGGCGTCATTCGTTCGGGAGGGGTCACGCGGGGATTGAAGGAAGCCATGCTAACGCGCGGTTCGGTAGAGTTGTCGGCCTCGGGCGCAGACGCCCGCGACGTTACGAGGCGGGTTCCTGAAGGCCCAGCTCCTGCACGATTGTTTGCATCCCGGATTCGAACTTGGGGGCGCCGCCCTGGGAAGGGTGGCGGACGTACGTTACGTCGGCACCGATCTCCTGCAAGGCGCGCTCGGCCTTGCGCCCGATGCCCACGATCTCATCGGGATCCAGCGCGTCGAGCAGATCGGTGAGGAGATCGTTCCAGGCGCGCACCTCGGTCCGCCGCGGATTCCGAATGGACAGCGGCTCGCCGGGGTCGTGCGGATGCAAGGGCACGCTGTTCCAGACGAAAAAGTGCGGGAAGACCGGCTCCAGCACGCGCCAGAAGATGTTGGCGCTGTACTCCTTGTGTGGCACGTCTTCGAGGCTGGTGGGCGTTCCGTCGATCGGGAACGACGGGTCGGCGAGCTGGGCCTCCGCCGTGAGCGGAACGCCGGAAAACCGGCACCCCCACGGGCCCGGTGCTTCCGCCAACAGAAACAGCGGCGGCCGCTCGGGGAAGCAGGCGAGATAATTGCGAAGGTTCTTGCGTCGGAGAGCGGGGCCGTCTGGATGATCCAGATCGTCCCGCCGGTCCCGATACGGATTGAACAGCTCGTCGGTGGACGGCGTCTCGAAGATGTTGTCTTGGAAGAGGGACCAGATCGGCGCAAGCATCATGGGCGCGGCAGAACAAGCGCGGGCAAAAGGGCAGCGAGCGAGAGGGAGACAGCGGAGATCGGTTCACAGTTAGGAGCGGGGGAAGGCGAAGTCGGCGTAGGCCATCTCCGCGGTTCCGAACCAGCGGTACTGATCCTCCCGTGCCGACGTGTACGAGTCGTAAATCTTGCGATATTGCGGATTTCCGCTGGCGTTGTCCTCCAAAAGTTGGGTGGTAATCTCCTGGGCGCGAGCCATGACCTCGTCGGGGAAGCGGCGCAGGGACACGTCCGCGTCGAGGATGCGGTCGAGCGCCGCCGGATTCTGATGATCGTACTTGGCCAGCATCCGCACGTTGGCTTCGGCCGCGGCGGTTTCGAGGGCATCCTGATAGGTAGCGGGCAGGTCGTCCCAGGCGTCGCGATTCACGTAGAACGTGAGGGCGGGGCCGGGCTCCCACCAGCCGGGATAGTAGTAGTACGGGGCAATCTCGTGGAAGCCAAGCTTTTCGTCGTCGTACGGGCCCACCCATTCGGCCGCGTCGATGGCGCCTCGTTCCAGCGAGGGATAGATTTCGCCGCCGGGAAGCACCTGCGTGTTGACACCCATCTCGCTCATCACCTGACCGCCCAATCCGGGAATGCGCATCTTTAGGCCTTGCATATCGTCCATCGAATTGACCTCGGTGAGGAACCAGCCGCCCATCTGAGCGCCGGTGTTGCCGCCCGGAAAGTTGATCACGTTGAAGTCCGAAAAGACGTCCCGCATGAGCTCCAGGCCCCCGCCGTAGTACATCCATGCGTTGTACTGGCGAGCCGTGAGGCCGAACGGAACGGTGGCGTCGAAGGCCAGCGCCGGGTTCTGCCCGATAAAATAGTAGCTCGCGGAGTGCCCCATCTGGACGGTACCGCTCTGCACATTGCTCAGCACCTCCAGCGCGGGAACGAGCTCTCCGCCCGGATAGGTGCGGATCTCGAAGTTTCCGTTCGTCATCTCGCTGACGCGGTTGGCAAGCACGTCGGCGGCGCCAAAAATGGTGTCCAGCGAGCGGGTGAAGCTGGAGGCCAGCCGCCACCGTACGGTTTGCTGCGTCTGCACGTTGGGTGCGCCGTCGTCCGACTCGTCGCTGCATCCGGCCAGCAATCCCCCCCCGGCCGCGCCGAGAAGGAGATTTTTGGTGAACTGGCGTCGGTCGGTTCCCGAAGAGG
>CAYFSC010000153.1:0-7305 GCA_964345695.1 uncultured Rhodothermales bacterium
GGAGACGCCCAAGCAATCGATTCCGACAATCGTGGGCCGCCCGTTTTCCGCGGGCGAGGTCATGCTGGCCGTCGGCAAATTCCATAAGGCCACCGAGCGGGACTGGACGGACGCCACACTCCACATTTACCTCCACTATACCCGGGCAGAGGATCGAATCGTCGATCCGTGGGCCGCGCAACCCTTTTATCTGGACGTCATGAGCCCCACGGGGCAGGACAACGAGCGCGGCCGATTCCAGAAAGACTTCGCGGTCCCCCCCGGCCGGACCGTCAAGACCTGGGAGGGCTCGCCCGGAGCCGACGGGAGCATTGTGGGACTCGGCGGCCACCTGCACGACTACGGGCACACGCTCCGCCTGGAAGATGCAACCACCGGCGAGGTGCTGTGGGAGGTCCACCCGGCGACGGACGAAGACGGGCACGTCACCTCCATGCCGAGCGAGACGTTCCTCTGGAGCGGAGGGATCGACGTCTACAAGGACCACCGCTACCGTATGACGGCCGTCTACGAGAACCCACTCGACGACTCTTCACCGCACCGAGGCATGGGTGCCATGGGCGGCCTCTTCATTCCCTCGTCCCCGTGGCCGACCCCCGACCCGAGCCACCCGACCTACAGCGAGGAACTCGCCTCGTTCATGAAGTAGTCACGGGAAGATGCCCATGTGCTCGTAGGACGTGGCGATCTTGTTGATGGCACTGACGAACGCGGCGGTGCGCATGTCGATGCCTTTCTCCTCGCGGATGCTGCGAATCTCGTCGTAGGCAAACGCCATGGTGTCTTCCAGGCCGGAGTTCACGAGGTCCGACTCGCTGGCGCCGAAGCCGACGCGCTCCACGAGGCGCTCCATCAGGGTCTCGTCGAAGTTTTCCTGCGTCAGTTCGTCGACGGCGCGGAGGATGCGTTCCGCGTTCCGCTCCTCGAAGCGGCGGCTCATGCGTCCGTGGCGCACGTGCGACAGGTTGCGTAGCCACTCGAAGTAGGAGACCGTGACGCCGCCCGCATTCAGGTAGACGTCGGGGATGAGCAGCGCGCCCTTCGTGCGCAGCATCTCGTCGGCCCGCGCGGTGACGGGACCGTTGGCGGCCTCGGCGATGATCTTGGCTTGGATGTTGGGAGCATTCTCGGCGGTAATCACACCTTCCAGCGCCGCGGGAATGAGAATGTCGCACGGAAGCTCCAGCGCCTTCGACGACGGCTCGATGTTGTCGGCACCGGGGAAGTCGAGGATGGAACCGTTGGCCTCCCGGTGCGACACGACGTCCTCCAGCACCAGGCCGTCCGGGTCGTAGATCGCCCCCTCGATCTCCGCAATCCCCACGATGGTGGCGCCGCCCTCATTCTGGAGAATGCGTGCGGCGTGGTAGCCCACGTTGCCGAGGCCCTGCACGACGACCGACTTGCCCTCCATCCCAGTGGCAAGACCGAGGGCATCCATGTCGGAGGCGAAGCTGCACGCCTCGCGGATGCCGTAATACACGCCGCGTCCTGTCGCTTCGCTGCGGCCGCGCACGCCGCCCTGGCCGACGGGCTTGCCCGTCACGCACGCAAGGCCGTTGAGGTCGTCATCGGCCGTCTGGTTGTACGTATCCATGATCCAGGCCATCTCCTGCGCGCCCGTGCCGTAGTCGGGCGCAGGCACGTCGGTGCCGGCCCCGATGAAGTTTTTGCGCACCATCTCAAACGTGTAGCGCCGCGTGATGCGCTCCAGTTCGGCCTTCGAATACTCGCGCGCGTCGATGCACACGCCGCCTTTGGCGCCGCCGAACGGCACGTCGACGATGGCGCATTTGAAGCTCATGAGGGCGGCGAGGGCCATCACCTCGTCGACGTTCACGTTGGGGGCGAAGCGGATGCCGCCCTTCGTCGGCCTCTTGTGGTGGGAGTGCTCGGCCCGGTAGGCATGCACGACCTGGATGGTGCCGTCGTCCCGCTTGAGGGGAAACGCGAAGCGGATGACATTGTCACAGGCCTGGATCTGCTGGAGGACCCCCTGCGGATGGTCGGTGCACGCGGCCGCAACATTAAACATGCGGTTGACCTGCTCCAGAAACCCGTGGGGCGACTCGGTCTCGGTGGGGGACGATTGGGCCTCGGGCGGGGTCGATACCGTGGTCGGTTCCATGGTCGAAGGAGCGAGATTGATCGAAAGAAGCGGAAGAGAGCATATACACCACGGCGGGCCCAACGCCCGCCATGCAATTCATGAAAGCGAGCGAATCCACAAACTGCAAGCGCTTCCAGGTCGCTTCACGGAGACGGCGGGCGGCGTCCGTGCGGGCTGTAGGGGCCGGTCCGAAACATCGCGGCGTCCGGCTGCTTCATGAGAGTCGTCCCGGCCCCAATGAATGCACGAAGGCCGCCGCGATCGGACGCGTACACCGTCGGTCGCTCTGTTGCCCGGGGCCCAGACGGCCGCACTCGGCCGACGGTGGAGGAAATGCCGAACGGCCACGTTGCCCCTCTCCCCGACGATCCCTCGCTGCTTCTTTACAGCCCCGGAATCTTGTGCCCAGTTCCATCCTGATCGACATTGCGACGGTTATCGTTCTCGGCATCGGGGCGCAGTGGCTGGCGTGGCGGTTTCGGCTGCCCTCCATTCTCCTCCTCCTAGTGGCCGGATTTGTGGCGGGACCCGTGCTGGGCATTCTCAGCCCAGAGGCGCTGCAGGGCGACTGGGTGTTTGCGTTCGTCTCGGTGTCCATCGGCATTATTCTCTTCGAGGGAGGGCTGAGCCTTCGCCTGAGTGAACTGCGAGAGGTGGGCACGGCCGTGCGAAATCTCATCTCGGTGGGCGTACTCGTGACCTGGGCGCTGACGGGCGCGGCCGCGTACTTCATCGTCGGCTTCAACGTCAGCCTGTCGGTGCTCATCGGTGCGATTCTCACCGTGACGGGCCCCACCGTGGTGGTTCCCCTGCTCCGCCACATCCGGCCCAAAGGACGTGTGGGCACCATCGCCAAGTGGGAGGGCATCACGATCGACCCGGTCGGGGCCATTCTCGCGGTGCTGGTGCTGGAAGCCCTCGTGCTGCTGCACGCACCGGCCTCGGCGGCCGGGCAGGGGGCTGGGATTGCCCATACCATTCAGGAAGTAGGACGCGGCCTGATGCTGGAGGTCGTGGTGGCGCTGGGCGTGAGCGTGGCCGGGTTTGCCATTCTGCTCGTCACGCTGAACCAGCGCCTCGTGCCCGACTTCCTGCGCAATCCGGTGACGTTGATGATCGTCGTCGGAGCGTTTGTGCTCTCCAATCAGCTGCAGCACGAGTCGGGCCTGCTTACGACGACGCTCATGGGCATCGCGATGGCAAACCAGCCGTATGTGTCGGTGAAGCGCATCGTGGAGTTCAAAGAGAACCTGCAGGTGCTGCTCATCGGCTCGCTGTTTGTCGTGCTGAGCGCGCGCCTGGAGCTCAGTGCCCTGCAGTACGTCAACCAGGAAACGCTCCTGTTCCTGGCGGTTCTCATCGTTGTGGTGCGACCGGTGTCCGTCCTCATCTCGGCACTGGGCACAAAGATGGAGTGGAAAGAGCAGCTCTTCATGAGTTGGCTCGCTCCGCGCGGCATTGTCGCGGCGGCCGTGGCGTCGCTCTTCGCCTTCCAGTTGCGCGACACCTTCCCGGAGGAGATCGGTGCGCTCGTCCCCGTCGTGTTCCTCGTTATCGTCGGTACGGTGGCCACGTACGGGCTGACGGCGGGTCCGCTGGCGCGCTGGCTGGGGCTCGCCGATCCGAACCCGGAAGGCCTGCTCTTCGTGGGCGCCGAGCGATGGGTGCGCATCATTGCTCGTTTCGTGCACGATCTAGGATACGACGTGCACCTGATCGACTCGAACCCGGACCACGTAAAGTCGGCGCGCGAGGAGGGGTTGCAGGCCCAGCCCGCGAATGTGCTGTCGGAGTCGGTGCTCGACGAGGTGAACCTCAGCGGCATCGGGCGGCTGCTCATTACCATTCCGAACGACGAGGTGGGATCGCTGGCGGCCCTGCACTTCTCCGAAATCTTCGACACGACCGACATCTACCAGTTGGCCGCACACCCTGACAGTCGCCAGGTCGGCGAAGGCGAAATGCCGAAGCACCTGCGCGGGCGTCCGCTGTTCGGCGAGTACACCAGCTACGAGACGCTCGAAGCGCACCTCCGCACGAGCGACGATCTGCATCTCCTGCGCGTGGCGGAAGACCTGCCGCACAAAGACACGCAGGAATACTACACCCGTGCGGAGCTTCAAGAGCACATGCCCGAGGGGATCGAGGTGATTCCCCTCTTTATCCGGCGCAACGGGAGTCTTGAGGTCGTCTCCGAAGACGCCAAGTTCCTGCTCCGGCCCGACGACGAGCTCGTCGCACTGCTCGAAGGAAAGGCCGAGACGCCGTCCGTGTCCCCGCCCGAGGACGTGTTTGAAGCGGTGCCGCCCTCGGAGGTCGAGCACGAAGGGGAGCCGTCGGACGACGGGATCCGCGCGCAGTTGCCTCGGAACCCGTTCGCGGCGAACTAACGCCAACCGGGAGCGGCAGTGCGACCGATCTCGTCACGCGCGGGCATCGGACGTGCGACGTTTCTCCTCGATGCCGCAGCTTAGCTGCTCGCAGAGCGCGGCGATTTGTTCTTGAGGGCCGTAAACGATCATGTGTCCGCCCGCAGGAACGCAGTCGCCGGCGCCGGGCGCGTAGTCGACGTCTCCGCCCGGGTGCTCGATGGCCAGCACGATGAGGCCGTCGGCCGGGAGGCCCAGCGAGCGCAGGGTTTCGCCCGCCAGCCACGACTCGGGATCCACCTGGACGCGGCTCACCGTGTATCCGCTGCCGAGGTTGAGGAGCGTGTGCATGTCCCGCACCTGAAACCCGGCGACGCGGTTGAGGAACCGCTCGATGCCGCGCATGAGATAGCGATCAACCGCGTCGCTCCAGGCAGCCCACGCCAGGGCGCCCAGGCCCAGGGCCAGCACCAAGGCCCGCTGCGTGGCCTCGGTGGCGGTGCCCGTCGTCATGAACGACACGACGAACGTGGAGATGGCCGTCACCAGCCCGGCATTGCCCAGAAGCATGAGGACAAGTGCGATGCGGCGCCGTACCGGATGCTCGACGATGTACTCGGCTTCTTCGGTGGTAAACCCGGTGCCGGTCAGCAGCGAGCGAGCCTGAAAGCGGGCCGTTTCCTGCGACAGTCCCGTGAGCATGAACGCGCGGGTGGCGATGCGCGTGACCAGGATCGACACGGCGACGACCGAGAGCAGAATCAGGAGCGCGACCATGGGAACAGCGACGGCATCGGGCAGAGCGATAAAGAGCGGAGCCCGTGCGTCGGCTGCCGCCGTTTGCTGTTACGAGCGAAGGCCACAGCGTCCCGACTATTCGTCGGCGTCGTCAAGAACGAACGCCTCGCCGTCGACCTGCAGGGTGGTGTACACCGTCTCGACGTCGTCGAGGTCGTCGATCTCCTCGACCAGCTTCTGGACCGTTTGCTGCTGGCTGGCCTCCAGCGAGACGGTGGAGGCCGGAATGCGCACGAGGTCGCCCTCCGCCGCATCGATCCCGGCGGCCGCAAGCGCCTCCTCGACGTCGGCAAACGCCTCGACCGGGGTGGTCACTACGAACTGGCCGTTCTCTTGCGTGAGGTCCTCCGCGCCGGCCTCCACGACCGTTTCGAAGAGCGTCATCTCGTCGGTGGCGTCTGCCGGGATGGTGAAGCGGCCCTTCTGCTCGAACAGGTAGTCGACCGAGCCGTCCTTGCCGAGGTTGCCGTCGTACGTGTTGAACAGGTAGCGCAGATCGGCGACCGTGCGGTTGTTGTTGTCGGTCATGGCTTCCACGAAGACGGCCACGCCGTGCGGCGCGTAGCCCTCGTACGTCTGCGGCTCGTAGTCCTGGCCGTCGAGCTCGCCGGTGCCACGTTTGATGGCGCGCTCAATGGTGTCCTTCGGCATGTTCTCGGCCTCGGCCCGCTCGATGGCCTGCGCGAGCGGAACGTTGCCGTTCGGATCGCCGCCCCCCTGCCGGGCCGCCGTCGCGATTTCCTGCGACAGCTTGGCCCACTTCTTCGACTTCTTCTTGTCTTCTTTGGCCTTCTGTCGCTTGATCTTCGACCACTTGTTGTGTCCTGCCATGATGTGCCGTCGTTCGGTCCTAGAAATCGTGCCAATCCATCTCAACGAGCACCGTCGCCGGTTCGATCCCTCGCGGCGGGCCGAGCCATGGGCCGGCTCCCCAACGCCCCACGAACGCCGGCAGCGCCGGGAGGACGAGCCGTCGGCCGCTGTGGTGCGGAACCGCATGCGCCGCCGCGTGTGAGACACGAATAGCCTCTTTCGTCCAGGAACGCGAACCGCCCAACCCCTATGCCCCACGACGTGACGATCCGTGCACTCTTGTTCGACATGGACGGTGTTCTGGTGGATGTTTCCCGCTCCTACCGGCGGGCCATCGAGGAGACCGTCGAGCACTTCACCGGCCGGAAGATTGGCAGGAACACCATCCAGCGATACAAAAACTACGGAGGCTTCAACGACGACTGGAAGCTGACTCACGCCATCATCACCGACACGGCGATGGAGGTACCCCTCAGCCGGGTCATCGAGAAGTTTCAATCCCTTTACCGCGGTGACGATTGGGACGGGTTCATCACCGAAGAGCCGACGCTCATCCGCGATGCAACGCTGGACCGCCTAAACCGCGACCGCATCATGGGCGTCGTGACCGGCCGCCCGGAGGAGGAGGCCGAATGGACCCTCGACCACCAGAACTGGAAGAAGTTCTTCCCGCTCGTGGTGGGCAAAGAGAAGCAGGGCGAGCGTACGAAGCCTCATCCCTTTCCGCTCACCCACTCGATAACCATGCTGACTGCCGCAGGCGTGGAGGTCGACGCGAGCCAGACGGTCTACATCGGCGACTCGGTCGACGACATGCGGGCGGCGCGTCGGGCAGACATGTGGGCCATCGGCGTCACCCCTCCGTACGTGGATGCCGACGACCACGCCGACCTGCTCCGCGACCGCGGGGCGCACCTCGTCATCGGTGATCCGAACGATCTGCCCTCGGCTCTCGAGTCGCTCGGCGAAGAGACGACGCTCCGCGCTGCGGAAGGATGATGCGCGTGGCAACCTCTGCACAGCACCGTGCGGGCCAGCTGCGACCACGTGGCCAGGCTCCGCCTCGGCCGCGCGAGCGACGGTGAAGGCGTTCGGAGATCGTTTACGCCAGCACCTCCCGGAAGGAAATTTCTTCGGCGGCCAGCACGAACATCGTCGGCGGGAGGCCTTCGGTGCGCGCCTGCAGCTCATCGTAGTAGGCCGGATAGTCCGGCT
>CAYFSC010000154.1:0-7291 GCA_964345695.1 uncultured Rhodothermales bacterium
GAGTCGTGATCCGTGAGTCGTGAAGCGTGACGGACGAGAGTGTCTACCTCACGTGTCCCGCGCCACGAACCACGGATTTCAATCCCACCCTACTGCCCAAACCTCATCCGACGATGTCCGAAGAACAACCTCTCACCCGCCAGCAAATACGCCGCAAACGGAAGTTCGGCGAGCCGATTTTGCCGGAAGACGAGGCCGAGACCGAGCAGGAGCACCGGCACATTATCGCCGTCGAACTCGAAAATACGATTGGGGCGCTCAACCGCGTCACGAATCTGTTTTCGGCGCGCGGCTTCAACCTCGAAAGCGTGGCCGTCGGTGAAACCGATGATCCCTCGATCGCCCGCCTCACGCTCGTCACCATCGGCAACGACCGCATCGTCGCACAGATTACCCGACAGCTCGACAACCTCGTCAACACCCTCGACGTGACGGACCTCACCGACGCGGAGCACGTCGAGCGCGAACTCTGCCTGCTGAAAGTGCAGTACACGGACGCAACGCGCTCGCAGGTCCTCGACGTGAAGGACATTTTCCGCGGGAGCGTGGTCAACGTCACCCCTGAGACGATGGTCATCGAAGTCACAGGCCCGACCAAGAAGATCAACGCCTTCATCGGCATGATGCAGGAGCACGGCATCGAAGAGGTGGCCCGCAGCGGACAGGTGGCCATGCACCGCGACCTAGAGTATGAAGCGCCCAATCCCCTCGCCTCGTCCGACTACGAAACCAACGGCGTGGCGTGAACCGTGAGGCGTGAGCGTCTCTTCCCCCTTACCCACTCTTCATTCCCCGAACCATGGACGTATACTACGAAGCCGATCCGTCTCTCATCCGCAGCAAGCGCGTGGCCGTCATCGGATACGGAAGCCAGGGCCACGCGCACGCCCTCAACCTATCGGACAGCGGCGTGGACGTGACCGTCGGCCTGCGACCCGGCTCGTCCTCGCGCGCCGAGGCCGAGAACCAGGGCCTGACGGTTCAAACCGTTCCCGAGGCCGCCGCGTGGGGCGACGTGGTCATGCTCCTCATTCCCGACCAGTACCAGAAGGAGGTCTACGAGAAGAAGCTCGCCGAACATCTCACCCCCGGCACGGCGCTGGGCTTCGGACACGGCTTCAACATCCACTACGGTCAGATCGAGCCGCCCGAAGGCGTGGACGTGTTTATGGTCGCCCCGAAGTCGCCGGGCCACCTCGTGCGCCGTACGTACGAGAACGATCAGGGAACGCCCTGCCTGGCGGCCGTCGCGCAGGACGCCTCGGGATCGGCGTTCGACCTGGCACTCAGCTACGCGGATGCCATCGGCGGAACGCGGGCCGGCGTGATTGAGACAACCTTCAAGGACGAAACGGAAACCGACCTCTTCGGCGAGCAGGCCGTGCTGTGCGGCGGATCGGAGTCCCTCATCAAGGCCGGATTCGAAACGCTCGTCGACGCAGGCTACCCGCCGGAGCTGGCATACTTCGAGTGCCTCCATGAGCTGAAGCTGATCGTGGACCTGATGTACGAAGGGGGTCTCGAATACATGAACTACTCGGTGAGCGACACGGCGGAGTACGGCAATCATACGCGCGGCGACCGCGTCATCAACGACAGCGTCCGCGAGGAGATGGAGACGATCCTCGACGAGATCCAGTCCGGCGAATTTGCCGACGAGTGGATTGAGGAGAACGAATCCGGTGCCACGCGCCTCACCGAGGAGCGGGCCACGCTGCGGCAGCACCCCATCGAGCAGGTCGGACGCAAACTTCGCAAGCTGATGAGCTGGGCGGAGAACGAGGACGCCGCCGAACCGGCCTCCACCGAGGACGGACACGCTGCGTGATTGGATGTACGGGACATACAATCAAGCATTTTCCACGCATGGAAACTTCAACGACGTACCAAATCGCGCACCTCCCCGGCGACGGCATCGGTCCGGCCGTGACCCGGGCCGCGCTCGACGTGATGGCGGAGCTCGGCGACGCCTGCGGGTTTCGGCTGAATGTCGACGAGCATCCCATCGGAGGCGCCGCACTCGACGCGACGGGCTCTCCTTTCCCGGAGGCCACGCGGGCCGCGTGCTCGAACGCAGATGCCGTTTTCCTCGGCGCCGTCGGCGGTCCGGACTGGGACGATGCCACGGGCGATCGACGCCCGGAGGCCGGTCTTCTCGCGCTCCGTAAGCATCTGGGGGTGTACGCCAACCTGCGTCCTGTGGTCGTGCCCGAGGCGCTGGCGGAGGCGTCGCCCCTGCGCCCCGAGCAGGTGGCAGGCACGGACGTCGTCATCGTCCGCGAGCTGACAGGCGGCATCTACTTCGGCACGCCACGCGGCCGCACGCCAGACGGAGCGCACAACACCATGCGCTATTCCCGAGAAGAAGTTGCCCGTATCGCGCGCATGGCCTTCGAGCAGGCGGAGCAACGCGGCGGCCGCGTGACGTCGGTCGACAAGGCGAACGTGCTGGAAGTCTCGCGGCTGTGGCGCGACGTCGTCACCGACCTGCACGCGGAGGCGGTTTCCGACGTGGAGCTCGATCACCTGTACGTGGACAACGCCGCGATGCAGCTCGTCCAGCGCCCGACCTCGTTCGACGTGATCCTCACGTCCAACCTCTTCGGCGACATCCTGTCGGACCTCGCCGCCACCTTCCCGGGATCGCTCGGCCTGCTTCCGTCCGCCAGCCTCGGCGGCGACGTCGGTCTCTTCGAGCCGGTGCACGGCAGCGCCCCCGACATCGCCGGACAGAATACGGCCAATCCGCTCGCCGCACTCTTGAGCGGCGCCATGCTGCTCGACGACCTCGGCGAGTCCGACGCGGCGTCGGCGCTCCGGCACGGCGTGGATGCCGCCCTCGACGCGGGCCACCGTACCGCCGACCTTGCCCGCGGCGGCGAGACGCCGGTGTCTACGTCGGAGATGGCGGCGCAAGTCGCGTCATTTGCAACAAAGGCCCCACTCCCCAACGCCTCCCTCCCTACATAGCGACTCGTGAGGCGTGGTGCGTGATCCGTGAAGCGCGAAAGCCCAAACGGCACGGCTTCATGCATCACGAGAAGCCTCCCCGCTTGAGGACCTGTTTGGTGGATGAATGAGAAGCCGAGACACAGTGGGCGACGCCGTAAAACGGCGCTCAAACGAGCCCTGTAGTGGCGCTACCGGGCGAGTGCAGAAGCCGTTTTGCGCGAGATCCACGAAGTCGCAGGCCTCAGACATTCCGCCAAACAGGTTCCGACCCTCTGATTCCTCCATTGCTTCGCTTCGACGTTCGTACCGAACAAAACCTGACGTCCCATGCTCCCCACCCGCGCGCTCTACGGTCGCGATGCGCTTCGACTTATCAGGCGCTCGGCTCGCAGCCGAAGGAAGAACTCGGTCGAGTCGAGCGCATCCGACACGTTCTCTCCAGCCTCTTTCGAGCGACCCCTTGTTTCTACCAACCTATGACTGACTCTATCACGATTTTCGATACCACCCTGCGCGACGGCGAACAGGCGCCCGGGGCGTCGATGACCCTGGACGAAAAGCTGACAATCGCGAATCACCTCGCCGCGCTCAACGTCGACGTGATCGAGGCGGGCTTCCCGATTTCCTCGCCCGGGCAGGCCGAAGCGGTGCGTCGGATCGCCGCCGAGGTCGAGGGGCCCGTGACGTGTGCTCTTGCCCGCACCGCCGAAGACGACATCGACGCCGCCGGGGAGGCACTGTCTGACGGGTCCGACACGCGCATCCACACCTTCGTGGCCACCAGCGACATCCACCTGAACGCCAAGTTCAACGGCCGCTTCGGGTCGACGATGCAGGAGACGCGCGCCGGGATTCTCGACGTGATACGGGATGCCATCCAGCAGGCGCGCACGTACACCGAGGACGTCGAGTTCAGCGCTGAAGACGCCGGGCGCACCGATCCAGAGTACCTCCGCGACGTGATCGTGGCGGCCGCCGAGGCCGGCGCGACGACCATCAACATCCCGGACACGACGGGCTACTGCACTCCCCAATCGTACCGCGCCCTCTTCGAGATGGCGCGTGAGGCACTTCCGAACCCGGACGACGTCGTCCTCTCGACCCATTGCCACGACGACCTCGGACTCGCCGTTGCCAACTCGCTGGCCGGGGTTCGGGCGGGCGCTCGGCAGGTGGAGTGCACGATCAACGGCATCGGCGAACGGGCCGGCAACGCGGCGCTCGAAGAGATCGTGATGGCGCTGCACGTCCGCCAGGACGCGTTCGACGCAACCACGTCCATCGTGACCGAGCACCTCACTGAGGCGAGCCGCCTCGTGTCCACCGCGTCCGGCTTTCCCGTCCAGCCGAACAAGGCAATCGTGGGGAAGAACGCGTTCAGTCACGAAGCGGGGATTCACCAGCACGGCGTGCTCGCCGAGCGCGAGACGTACGAGATCATGAGCGCCGCGGACGTGGGCCAGAGCGAGCAGCAGATTCGCCTGGGTCGCCACTCCGGGCGCCATGGCCTCTTTTCCCGCCTCGAGCGGCTCGGCCTCGACGTGCCTGAGGATGAGGCCGAACGGGATGCCATCTACGACCGCTTCACCGACCTGGCCGATCGCAAGAAGGAAATCTTCGACGAAGACCTGCACCGACTCATGAACTCGACCTCCCCCACGACGACCGACGCCCACTACACCCTGGAGCACGTCTCCGTGTCCATCGACACGGCGCGCGAGCCAGAAGCCACCGTTCGGATTCGATCGGGCGAGGACGGCCGCGTCACCGAGGAGCACGCCACCGGCGATGGTCCGGTCGATGCCATCTATCGCGCCATCGATCACGCTACGAAGGAAGGCCACTCGCTCACCGACTACACCATCCGGTCCATCTCGGAAGGCGCCGACGCGCAGGGGGAGGTCCACGTGGTGATCCGACACGGCGAGCACACCTTTGAGGGACAGGCGCACGGCACGGACGTGCTCAAAGCCTCTGCTCAAGCCTACGTTGATGCGCTGAATCGCCTCGCCGACTTCCGCTCCGACGAAGAGTCGACCCAGTTCGTCGTCAATGGCATCATGCACGCGTTCAACGGCGACGAGGCTGCAGCAGAACGGTAAATCCCCTGCTCGCCGACCTCTGCACTGGTTTTCCTCTTCCCATGTCTACCCGCACGCTGTACGACCACGTTTGGGACCGCCACGCCGTCCAGAAGCTGCCGACCGGTCAGACGCAGCTCTTCGTCGGGTTGCACCTCATTCACGAGGTGACGAGTCCGCAGGCCTTCGGGATGCTCGAAGAACGCGGCCTTGAAGTCGCTTTCCCGGATCGCACCTATGCCACGGCCGATCACATCATCCCCACCGCCGACCGGTCGCGCCCGTTCACCGACGGGCAGGCGGAAACGATGCTTGGCGCGCTGGAGACGAACACCGAGGCCTACGACATCACCTTCTTCGACCCGGGGTCTGGCGCGCAGGGCATCGTGCACGTCGTAGGTCCGGAGCAGGGCCTTACGCAGCCCGGCATGACGATCGTGTGCGGCGACTCGCACACGAGCACGCACGGTGCGTTTGGCTCCATCGGGTTCGGCATCGGCACGAGCCAGATTCGCGACGTGCTCGCCACGCAGTGCATCGCGATGAACAAGCAAAAGGTGCGCCGCATCGAGGTGACCGGGACGCTCGCGGAGGGGGTCTATGCCAAGGACATCATCCTCGCCATCATCGCCGAGCTCGGCGTCGAAGGCGGCATCGGCTACGTCTACGAGTACGGCGGTCCGGCCATTGAGTCGCTCGGCATGGACGGCCGCATGTCGATCTGCAACATGAGCATCGAAGGGGGCGCGCGGGCGGGCTACGTGAATCCGGACGACACGACGTTCGACTATCTGAAGGGCCGCCGCTACGCCCCAACCGGCGATGCCTGGGACCGCGCCGTGGCCGACTGGCGCTCGATTCGCTCCGACGACGACGCCACGTACGACGACGTGGTGACGCTGGACGGCTCGGCCCTGGAGCCGCGCGTCACCTGGGGCATCAACCCTGGGCAGGGCATCGGGATTACGGAGCCGGTGCCGGATCCGGCCGAGCACCCCGAAAGTGAGCGCCCCGCCATCCGGAAGGCACTCGATCACATGGATCTGCAGCCCGGCCAGTCGATGCAGGGCGTCGAGGTCGACGTGGCGTTCCTCGGCTCATGCACCAACGCCCGCATCTCCGACCTGCGCGAGGCCGCCGCCCTCCTGCAGCGCCTCGACCGCCCCGTCGCCGACGGCGTGCGGGCAATGGTCGTCCCCGGCTCGGAGGGCGTGAAGCGACAGGCGGAAGAGGACGGCCTGGACGATATCTTCCGCCGTGCCGGCTTCGACTGGCGCGACGCGGGCTGCTCGATGTGCCTCGGGATGAACCAGGACCAGCTGCAGGGCCGCGAGCTCTGCGCCTCCTCCTCGAACCGCAACTTCATCGGCCGCCAGGGCAGCAAAGACGGCCGCACCGTCCTCATGAGCCCCGCCATGGTCGTCGCCGCCGCCGTCGAGGGCGCGGTGACGGACGTGCGGAATGTGCTCTAACATTCATCGCGCCGCACCCACGCCACCCGTAGCAGCGACACAAGGCCTTGTGTCGCTTTCCGGTCCACCGAACCAACGTCCCCCACGTCATGCCGTCATCGAACGAATCTGCCGTCATCGAAACGATTTCCGGACCCGGCGTCCCCGTGCGCGGAAATGACATCGACACCGACCGGGTCATTCCGGCGCGGTTCATGAAAGAGATTACGTTCGACAACATGGGCGACTACGCCTTCTACGACGCGCGCCGCACCGACGACGGGTCGCTCAACGATCATCCGTTTAACCGTTTCCCGAACGCGCGCATCCTCGTGGTGAACGAGAACTTCGGCTGCGGCTCCTCGCGCGAGCACGCCCCGCAGGCCCTCATGCGCTGGGGCATCGACGCCTGCATCGGGGAGTCGTTCGCCGAGATCTTCAAGGGCAACTGCCAGTCTCTCGGCATTCCCACGGCCACCGCCGACGAAGCCGTGATTGCGTGGCTCATGGACAAGATTGAGGAGACTCCGGACGCAGAAATCACGCTCCGCGTGGACGAGGAGATTGCGGACGTAGCCGGCCGCACGCTCCCCGTCTCCATCGACGAATCGCAGCGCAATGCCCTGCTGAATGGCATCTGGGACACCACCGCCCTCATGAAAAGCTACATGGATCGCGTCAAGCACACGGCGCAGCAGCTCCCGTACATGAATGGCTTTGATGCGTAAACGTGATTCGTGTTGCGTGAACGGCACTCCGTCCGGGCAGAATATCACGCATCACGGAGTCACGCATCACGGAGTCACG
>CAYFSC010000155.1:0-7179 GCA_964345695.1 uncultured Rhodothermales bacterium
TCGTCGGCGAAGGCGCGCCAGTCTCGTCCATCAGGGGGCAGATCGGGCCGGAGCGAGAACGGGTGCCACCGAATCTGCACCACGAGGTCCAGGCGCCGGTCGAGCACCGTCTGCAGCCGGGCGCGGCCGATGTAGCACCACGGACAGGCGACGTCTGCATATGCGTTGATCGTGAGGGACACCGGGGAGGACGGCCTGACCGGCGAGGAATGGAAACGAACCAACGCGTTTTCTCGACGGATCGGCCGGTGCAACAGGTCCGCCGAACGCCTGCAGGTCCGCACCGTACAGGCGCCGCATCGTTCGCAGTCTTCCACCGACTTCCCCCACTCATGGCTGAGCCCGACATCCTCGTTCTCAACCAGAAGATTCACGGCATGTCGCCGCGCCGCTACCGGGACGCGATCCGCGATTGCTTGCCCGATGCCGAGGTGCAGCTGGCCACCACGCCGGCCGAGCGACGCGAATGGCTTCCGTCCAGCCGCGTGGTGACCGGCCATCAGATCTCGGCGGAAGAGCTTGCCCGTGCCGACGCGCTGGACCTGTTCGCCTGCACCTTTGCCGGCACCGACCACCTGCCCCTGGAGGTCCTCGCCGAGCATGACGTGGCCGTGACCAACGCCTCGGGCGTGCACGGCCCGAACGCCGCCGAGCAGGTTCTCGGCTACCTGCTGATGGTTGCGCGGAAGCTAGGTCGCGCCTGGGCGAACACCCGGGCCGGACGCTGGGAGCACTATCAGACGGACGAGCTCTACGGATCGACCGTCACGGTCGTGGGCATGGGCCATATCGGAACGGCCATCCTGGAGCGACTGGCCCCGTTCGGCGTTGAGCGCATCGGCGTGCGCCACTCCCCGGAGAAAGACGGCCCGGCCGACCGGATCGTCGGCTACGACGCATTTCTGAACGTCGTGCCGGAAAGCGATGCGCTCGTACTCGCGTGTCCCCTCACCGACCTCACAGAGGGCCTCGTCGACGCGCGGGTGCTCACCCTCCTGCCGCCGAACGCGACTCTCGTCAACATCGCCCGCGGCCCCGTCGTGGACACCGACGCGCTCGTGGCCGCCCTGCGGTCGAACGACATCGGCGCCGCGGCGCTCGACGTGACCGACCCCGAGCCGCTTCCGCGTGGCCACGCGCTCTGGGATCTCGACCGCTGCCTCATCACGCCGCACAACGCCGGCCACACGCCCCGCTACTGGGAGCGCTGCGCCGAGATTCTCGCCACCAACTACCGACGCCTCGACATGGCAACCAATGGCGCGGCCGAGCTGCACAACCGGGCAGTCTGAGCCGCGACGGCTACGGGGCGACCTCGGCCCGCACCGCGTCGAGCCGGTCGACGGTCCGGGCGATGTCATCGCGCGTCGTGCGCGGGTTAATGGGGCAGAGCCGGAGCACGGGCCGTCCTGCAAGCGTCGTCTTCGTGATGAAGGCCGTCCCCTCCTCCCGGATCGCGGGCACAAGGGCGCGGTTCAGGGCATCCACGGCGGCCGCGTCTCTCTTGGGCGGAGCGCAGCGCATGGTGACGATGCCCATCTGTGCGGGTGTCACGACCTCCCAGTCCGGCCGCTCGCGAAACAGGCGTTCGGCCTGCTCGGCCCGCTCGAAGCCGCGGCGGATGGCCGCAGCCACATGCCGCCGTCCGAACACCTTCAGCGTCATCCACAGCTTGAGTGCCCGGAAGCTGCGCGTGAGCTGGATGCCGCAGTCCGAGATGTTGACCTCGTCGGCCTCGCCGACGGCATCCTCTAGATACTCGGCGCGGATCTGGAATGCGCGTCGCAGGTGGTGCCGGTTGCGCACGAGCACGCCTCCGATCTCGAAGGGTTGAAAGAGCCACTTGTGCGGATCCATGGAGAGGGAGTCAGCCCGGTGCAATCCTGCAAGTTGCGCTTGCCCGCGTTCGCCGAGGACGGCGGCGGCCCCGTACGCGCCGTCCACATGCAGCCACAGGTTCTCCGCTTCGGCCCGGTCGGCCAAGTCTGGAAGCGGATCGACGGCCCCCGTGTTGGTCGTGCCGGCGTTCGCAATCACGCAGAACGGGCGGCGCCCCGCGGCCCGATCCGCCGCAACGGCCTGGGCCAGGGCGTCGACGTCCAACCGATACCGGTCGTCGGTCGGCAGTCGGCGCAGTTGGTCGGGCCCGAAGCCCAGCAGCCGCAGCGCCCGATCGACGGACGAGTGCGTTTGGTTGGAGCAGTAGGCGACGGCGTCCCCGGTGTCGTTGTCGAGCATGACCGAACGCGCAGCCGCAAGGGCCGTGACGTTGGCCATCGACCCGCCGCTCGTGAACAGTCCGCCCGTCGTTTCCGGCAGCCCACATCGTTTGCGGAGCCAGTCGATCACGACGAGTTCCACCTGTGCGGCCGCCGCGCCCGAAATCCAGGTGCCCGCAAACACGTTGAACCCGGCCGCGAGCGCGTCGGCCAGCACGCCGATGTAGTTGCTCGGCCCCGGCACGAATCCGAAGAAGCGCGGATGGTCGATGCGCAGGGTGTTCGGCAGGATGTCGCGCTCGACCCGGTCGAGCACGGCGTGCGGATCCGTCCCCTCTTCGGGCAGCTCCTCCCGAAGGCGCGCCTCCATCTCAGCGCGGTCGGGCGATCGGCCCACCGGGGCCTCATCAAGCGAGGCAAAATGGTCGACGATCAGATCGACGACACGATAGCCTAAGGAGCGCATTTCTTCGCGCGAGAGGCGGAGCTTGTTGGGATCCATAGGAGCGGGAAATGGGATTCCAGAGGCCCGGAGAGAGCAACATAGCCGCAGGGGAAAGCGGGGTCAAGGTGGCAGATGTGATCGAAGGGGCGCATATTGGACGCAGGCCGATTCCGCATCTCTTCCCCATTCTCTTCATCGACGCCTCACGCCATGTACTACATTCCCGTTGCTGCCATTCGCCTCGTCCAACGCCACCTCAAAGCATCCGGCCACGAGCCCGGTGCCGTCGACGGCGACCTCGGCCCGAACACCGAGGCGGCCCTGGATCGCCTTCTCGCCGACCGCATGGAGGACCTGAAGCCTGGGGCCGCCGACGCCATCCGAAACGGATCGCGGAAGCGGAAGCTGACGGCCGCCATCCAGCTCCTGGCGCACGACGCCGACATCGACGCAGGTCCCGTCGACGGTCTGTGGGGGCCGCAAACCGACTACGGCTTCGACGCGCTCCAGCATGTCGAAGAGTATGACAAACCGCCGCGCAACTGGCGCGATCCGTCCGAGATTCCCAATCCGAACGGGTGGCCCGTGGAGCAGGAGGAGGCGCTGATGGACGTCTACGGGGAGCCCGGCGAGAACCAGACGATGATCGAGCTGCCGTATCCGCACCGCCTCGCCTGGGATCAGCGGCAGATTGTTACGCGGACGCAGTGCCACGAGCGCGTGGCGGACTCCGTCGTTCGGGTGCTCGAAAACGTGCACGAACACTACGGGATGGATCGGATCCGGGAGTTGCGCCTCGACCTCTACGGCGGATGCTTCAACAAGCGGCGGAAGCGCGGGGGCTCGGCGTGGTCGACGCACGCGTGGGGCATCGCCCTCGACTACGATCCGGAGCACAACCGGCTGCAGTGGGGCCGCGACCGGGCCGCGTTCGCACGCCCGGAGTACGATGCCTGGTGGGCGTTCTGGGAAGAGGAAGGTTGGATCAGTCTGGGGCGCGCCAAGAACTTCGACTGGATGCACGTGCAAGCCGCACGAGTGGCGTAATACGTTTTCCGGATGGAAGTGTGTAGGGATGGAGGTGTGGATGTGTTTTTCTAGCATCCATACGTCCGGCCGTTCATCCGTCTCTCCGAATACCCCCAGAAGCTGATTGGTGGATGGATGAGCAGCCGGCATGAGCGAAGCGACGCGAAGCTCGTACTGCGGAGCAGTGAAGTACTCTTGGGGTACCCTCAGAGTCCGCCAAACAGCGTCTCCCACTTCCAAACGCCCACACGCGCCAGCCGTAAGAGCAGGTGTTGCTCGACTCCGATCCTGATTGCACGGACTGTGTCATGGACGATCTTCCCGTTGATTCGCTGCTCTCCTCGGGCGGAACCGGACTCGGAGCCCTTTTCGTCCTGGTGGCGGCGGCTGTCCTCGGACTGCTGGCGTACGCCGGTGTGCACCGGCTCATCCGGTCGGTCACGCGCGGCAACGAGTGGCGGCTTCCGCTCCGCGGTGTCCTCCTTCGCCGCATCCGGTGGCCGCTACGCATTCTTGTTCCGGTGATGTGCGTCTACGCGACCCTCCCCGTCGTCCGCGCCTCGATCACCGAGACGGCGCAGGTCGTGCTTGCGGAGGCCCTCCAGATGCTCTTCATCGTAGGGGTGGCGTGGGGGATTCTGGCGCTCCTGTTTGCGGTGGAAGAAGCCATCAGCGAGCACTACACCACAGAAAACCCCGACAACCTGAAGGCGCGCAAGATCGTCACGCAGGTACGCATCCTGCGTCGCATCGCCGCGACGGTGATCGTGATCGTGGCGGGCGGCATCGTGCTCATGCAGTACGAGCCGTTTCGCGAGATCGGGACCGGGATCCTCGCCTCGGCCGGCATCGTCGGGATCGTGGTCGGTATCGCGGCGCAGCGGACGCTCGGCAACGTGGTGGCGGGCATCCAGATCGCGTTCACGCAGCCGATCCGCGTGGATGACGTTGTGATCGTGCAGGGCGATTTTGGCTGGGTCGAGGAGATCACGCTCACCTACGTGGTGGTGCGCGTGTGGGACCGGCGGCGCATCGTCCTGCCCATCACCCATTTCATCGAGGAGCCCTTTCAGAACTGGACGCGCACCTCGTCGGACCTCATCGGCACCGTCTTCCTCTACGTCGACTACACGGTTCCGGTGGACGCCCTGCGCGAGGAACTGCAGCGCATCGTCGAGGCGTCGGAGCACTGGGACGGCGACGTCGTCGGCCTGCAGGTGACCGACGCGTCCGAGCGCACGATCACGCTCCGCGCCCTCGCCAGCGCCAAGGACGCGCCGACGCTCTGGAACCTGCGCTGCGAGATTCGCGAGAAGATGGTCGCCTACATCCGCGAGCACCACCCCGAGGCCCTGCCCGCGCTCCGGACGCGCGTCGAGGCGCCCGGCGAGGACGGCATTCTCGCTGCGACGGACGACGCGTGAGGGGGCTCTGGAGGCTCTGGATGCTGCGGAGGAATGGAAGAATGGAGGAGAGGGCCACGCCTTTCAGCGTCTGCGGGACCATCCTGGGCACATCTTCAGTGGAAAGGCGATCTCATCTACGCGCAGTCTGCCGCCGTGTGGTCCTTCGCCGTCTTCTCCGCTGTCTCCGTCTTCAGGTGGGCTTTCTGTCATCTGATCGGAGGTCATGCAGGTCGTGGATGCCGTCGAAACACCCTAACGTATGCACAGTAGTATGCACTCGATCTAGCAAGATTGGGATAGTCTGCGCCGAATCGTTGTACAGATTCAGAGCGGTTGGCGCAGTCAGAAAATGGGAGCTGAAGTGTAGATCCTGCCTTCCTCTCGATGAAGAGACGACGCGCGCATTGCCCCTTCGTGAACGGAGGGACGCAGCAATGGCAGCAATGCACGTCAAAATCTACCAATTGGTATAAGCGCCGGGGGCCATACTACCGATGATCAGGAGATACGTACGGCCTCGCAATGGACTTCGAATGGGACGAATCCAAGAGGGAGACAAACATCGACAAGCACGGCGTTGACTTTGTCGATGCCGCCCGCGTGCTCACTCGGCCCCACCTTACGTATCGTTCTCCTCGTAAAGAAGAGGCTCGGTGGGTGGCGGTCGGCACGCTGCAACCGCCGGACGTTCGGCCGGAGGATTGGTCTGGACCGCTTGTGGCGGTTGTATACACGAAGCGGGAGGATCGCTATCGAATCATCTCTGCCAGACGCGCAACGACCCATGAGCGAAAACAATACGAGGACCGTTTCGGCTGACGAGCTCGGCGAACTGGAGAGCCGTACCGATTGGGACGCTCTCGAGGAGAAAACCGACGAGGAGATTACGCAGGCGGTCGCCGAAGATCCAGATGCCGTCCTCTTGGACGAAGACTGGTTTGAGAAGGCGAAACTGGTCGTGCCGTCCGCCGAGAAGAAGCGGATTACCATCCGTCTCGACGAGGACATCATCGAGTATTTCAAGCAGGGAGGGCGGGGCTACCAGAGCCGCATCAACAAGGTCCTGCGGGCCTTCGTAACGGCGAAGAAGTTTGAGGAGGAGCCCCGCAGGTAGCGAAGGAGTAAAGCGGACCGGGATTCGGAACTGCCGTCCGCCGTCTCAGCTCCAGTCGACCCCCGCGCGATGGGGGGCACCGCCGCTCGAAGAAGCGCTGCGCGCCTGAAGCTCCAGCCGGTCAAGCAATGACGACGAGCTCGGTCGGTCCCTGAGGAGGCATCCGTTGGAAGTCCTTGCCGTTGAAGGTCACCAATTCCGCAGCCTCGACCTTTTCGGCAGCTGCAACGTGAAGCGCGTCGTACACCGCTCCGCTGGACAGGTCGAGGTGCGCCATGCGTTCGATCGACTGCCAGTAGTCGGCCGTTCCGAGCTCGACGACCTGTACGAACTGGCAGGCACTGTCGATGAGAGACGCTGCGTCCTCCGGCGTATGCTGGGGCCGGGTCGGCAACGCCGTGATCGTGGCGAAGAGCTCCGCCAACGCGTGGGTCGACACCGCAATCGTGGCATCGCCCCCCCGGGCACGGTCCAGATACCTGCGGGATGTCGCGTGCGACGGGAGTCCCGTAACGAGTGCGCGAACGAGCACGGAGGTGTCGAGAAGAGCGTGCGGTTGGCTCATGGCGTCGTGGCCTTCCGTGTGCGTTCAGCGCGGACCTCGTCGATCACGGACTGAACGTCGACGGTGTCATCGACCTCCGCCGTAGAGACGAGAAGACCATCCTGCTCTTCGAGCACGTCCCGTTGTACCGGGCGGAGAACGAGATGGTCGCCTTCGGCCTCAAGGATGAGTTCGGTGCCGGCCTCCATGCCCAGCTGATCGCGAAGGGCCTTTGGGATGACGATGCGGCCGTATTTGTCGAGCGTGGCTTCCATGTCGGGGCGCTTCTCTGCTGAGCGAATTGGCAAAAAGGCTGCACGGTTGCCAATCACTGGGGTTCCGTCGTCCGGACGGAGTATGGGCCTCGTTTGGTATGAGGGCTGCTTTGCACGCCACGGCGAGGTCGATCCCTGCGTGTGCGG
>CAYFSC010000156.1:0-7172 GCA_964345695.1 uncultured Rhodothermales bacterium
TCATGGCGGGTGTGTCGAGAATTGTTACGCGTTGGTTTTCTGCCGGAGGGCGTCGGTAAGAAAGGCGCTGGAATGGAACCGCCGCGGCGAGAAATGGCTATGAACACGCTGTTGATCGGCTGCTTCTCTCCCCACGACGATTTCACTCATGCAACGACTCCGTCTTCTTTGCCTTGCCCTCGCGCTTACTGTCGGTCTGGCCCCGGCGTCTCTGGCGCAATCCACCTCCGATGCCGAAGCGCAACTGAACGGATTCAGCCGCGCGCTGGCCTCCACCGGCACCACCGTGTTCGTCGGCGAACCGCAGACTGCGCACACTCCCGGACGCGTGCATCTGTACGCTGCCGACGCGGAGGGGGCATGGTCGCAGACCGCCACTCTGGAAGCGCAGGATGGCGCGGTTGGCGACGGCTTTGGATCCGCGCTGGACGCAGACGGCACGACGCTCGTCGTCGGCGCGCAATCGTCCGGCGCCGCGTACGTCTTCACGCAGGACGGCGATGCCTGGTCGCAGGCTGCGCGCCTGACGCCGCCCGACAGCGCCGCCGGGTACGGAACCAGCGTGGCCGTAGCCGGCAATCAGGTGTTCGTCGGCGCGGCCTCGCAGGACACGCTGGGAGCTGTTTTCGTGTATGAACGCCAGAGCGACGGCACCTGGACCTCGACGTCCCGGCTCGTGGGCAGCAGCGTGAAGGCCGGCGACCGCTTCGCAGCCACGGTCGCCGCTCGCGGCTCTCACCTGCTCGTGGGCGCTCCGCGAAAGAGCGGCGGCACCGTGTACGCCTTCCACCGCGACGAGAGCGGAACGTGGACCGAACGCGAAACGCTCTCGAGCCGCCTCGACGGCGACACGCGCTTCGGATCGACCCTGCAGATGCACGGCAGCCAGGCTGTCATCGGTGCGCCGCGTGCCGTAAGCGCGACAGGCCTGGTGCGCACCTACAGCCGGGCGGCCGACACAGCCCGCTGGGAGGCCGACGGGCAGCTGCTTCCGTTTGACGGCGGCTCCCGCCACCTCTTCGGCAGCGCCGTCGCCATCGACAGCAACGGCGTGTGGATCGGTGCGCCCGGCGCCTCGAGCCGCACCGGCGCGCTTTACCGCTTCGAGAAGGACGCCGAAAGCGGTACGTGGATGGCCTCCACGCGCCTGCAGCACCCGGAGGTCGAAGAAGGCGACATGCTCGGCATGACGCTTGCCTCTACGGGCCAGCACGTGGCCGTGGGACTGCCCGGCGACGACTACGGCGCCGGCACCCTCGCAATGTACGATGGCGCTGCTGAATCGTGGTCTCCCACGGAACTCCTCGTCCCCAGCGGCACCGACGCCCTCAGCGCCCTTACCGGCTCGGAGCGCCCCTGCACCGACGGCGACGTGGAAGGCTTCGACTGCAAGAATGTCGACATGCTTGCCTTCCTCCCCGTCGATGAGATCGGCGGCGGACGCGGCGTGCAGGTGAACGACATCTGGGGCTGGACCGACCCGCAGACCGACCGCGAATATGCCCTCGTGGGCCGCGTGGACGGCACCTCGTTCGTCGACGTCACGGATCCCACCGATCCGGTCTTCCTCGGCGACCTGCCGAAGCACGAAGGCTCGCAGGGCAGCGTGTGGCGCGACATCAAGGTGTATGAGAACCACGCCTACATCGTCGCCGACAACGCCGGGGACCACGGCATGCAGGTGTTCGACCTCACGCAGCTCCGTGATGTGGAATCGGGCGAGGCGCCCGTCACCTTCGAGGCCACGACGCACTACGACCGCGTCAACAGCGCGCACAACGTTGTCATCAACACCGACACAGGCTTTGCCTACATCGTCGGTGCGGGCGGCGGCGGCGAAACATGCGGCGGCGGCCTGCACATGGTCAACATCCAGAACCCGACGCAGCCCGAGTTCGTCGGCTGCTTCGCCGACAAGGGCACGGGCCGCACCGGCACCGGCTACACGCACGACGCGCAGTGCGTCATCTACAACGGCCCCGACGCTGAGCACCAGGGCAAAGAGATCTGCTTCGGCGCCAACGAAACGGCCGTGAGCATTGCAGACGTGTCGGACAAGGAGAATCCGACCTCGATCTCGACGGCCTCCTACCCCGATCACGCCTACGTGCACCAGGGCTGGCTCACAGAGGATCACCGCTACTTCTACCTCAATGACGAGCTCGACGAGATCCGCGGCCTGGCCGACAAGACGCGGACGCTCATCTGGGACGTGACCGACCTCGACGATCCGCAGCTCGTCGACGAGTTCCTCCTCTCCGAGCCGTCGACCGATCACAACATGTACATCAAAAACAACGTGATGTACCAGTCCAACTACGTCAGCGGACTGCGGCTCGTGGACGTCAGCAATCCCACCCAACCGAAGGAGGTGGGCCACTTTGACACGGTGCCCTGGGGCGACAACGGACCCGGCTTCGGGGGCACGTGGAGCAACTACCCGTTCTTCGAGAGCGGAACCATCGTGATGACGAGCATGAGCGAAGGGCTCTTCGTCCTGAAGAAGTCCCAACAGGAGCTGTAACGCTCTGAGCGCCTCCCGGACCTGCGCGCTAGAGAAGTAGGTCCGGGAAGGCCCTATTGCCGATGTTCGTCCAGGAGGACGACGGGGGCGTGGAAGCATGGCGAGGAACTGCGCATCTGCTGAGAATGGCGAACCGCCGACTCTCAGTTCGTCCGCCGTTCCTGTCCCCTCCCGGCCGTTCTCTGTCGCTTGCCTTCCTGCATCGACTCCACTCCTCCATGCGCTACCTGCTGTCTTTCGTCACACTGTCCCTTCTGCTTCTTGCGACCGGCCCGGCCGCCGCACAGAGGACAAGTCCGAAGCTGTACGTGTGCAACCAGGGGGAGGCCACCGTGTCCGTCATCGACATGGAGAGCCAGTCGGTGGTCGAAACAATCGACCTGACCGAGCTGGGCTTTTCGGAGAACGCCAAGCCTCACCACACGCTCGCCGAGCCCGACGGGTCGCACTGGTACGTGACCCTCATCGGCGAGAACGTCATCCTGAAGTTCAACGCCCAGAACGAGCTGGTCGACCGGGTTGCGTTTGAAGTGCCAGGCCTCTTGTCCCTGCATCCCACGCGCGATCTGCTGCTCGTGGGCCGCTCGATGAGCGCCGTAAACCCGCCGAAGCGCATCGGCATGATCAGTCGATCGGACCTGTCGGTGCAGCAGGTCGACACGTTCTTCCCGCGCCCGCACGCTCTCACGGCCGACGCCAAAGGCACCTACGGATATACGGCGAGCCTGGCGGCGAATCAGCTCCTGAGCGTCAACCTGGAAACGCAGGACACCCGCCTCACCAACCTCGGTGGCGTGACACAGACCCTCGTGCAGTTTGCTCCGACGCCAGACGGCAACACGCTGATTGCCGGCGGGCAGATGACGGGCCAGCTGCTGCTTTTCGACACGAGCCAGCCGCCGGCGGTCACGGTGCGCGACACCGTCCAGGTCGGCGCGCAGCCGTGGCATCCGGTCGTCTCGGCCGACAGCCGCACGGCCTACGTCCCCAACAAAGAGTCGCACTCGATCAGTGTCGTCGATCTGGAGAGCGCGACCGTCACCGCTACGATCACCGGCGAGGGTCTGGCCCAGCCGCATGGCGCAGCCCTGTCGCCCGACGGCCGCTACCTGTACGTGTCGAACAACAACCGCAAGGGCACCTACACGCCCTCTGGCGACAACCCGAATGCGGGCACCGTCACGGTCATCGACACGCAAACGAACGAGATCGTGAAGGTCATCGAGGTGGGCACCTACCCGACAGGTGTCGGCACGTGGGGCGGACAGCACGCCGTCACTCCGTAGTTTCCGGTTTTGGGTTTCGGGTTTTGGGTTTCGAGACGTCCGCGACATAGAGGATTGCCGCTCGGTCTCGCGGATCAGCGACCGGTCGGGCGGACATCCGTAGGACTGGTGACGGATGCCCCGCGATGGATGCCCCTGACTCACGACCCGCCCCCGCCACCACGAAGTGCGGACCGGTCGAACCTGAGCAACGACCCACCACCTGCCGTATGCACCGTCTGCTGTCGCCGACCGCCGTTCTCGCTCTCGCGCTGCTCGTCGCCGGATGTGCCGGGAGCGCACGCACCGGAGGCGACGCGCCACCCGCATTTCCGGACGACTATCGCCGCGTGGTGGCGCCGTCCTTCCCGGTGCTGGACACAACGGGCCAGCCCTTCACGCAGCCATTCTACGGCGGGCTAAATGCCCCCATCCCCCAGTTTGCCGACGTGGACGGCGACGGCGACTCCGACCTGTTCATCCAGGAACGCACCGGCGAGCTCGCCTTCTTCGAGCGCGTGACCGACGGCGACTCGGCGCGCTACGTCTGGCGCACCGATCACTTCCAGGACCTGGAGTTCGGCGAGTGGGCCCGCTTCGCCGACCTCGACCAGGACGGCGACCCCGACCTGCTCGCCGAGCGGCCGTACAGCTACATGCAGGTCTACCGCAACGATAGCGCGCCGGGTGACCTTCAGTTCACGAAGGTCGTCGACTCGCTCCGCGCACCCGACGGCACGCCCATCTTCTCCGATCGGCAGAACATTCCCAACGTCACCGACATCGACTGCAACGGACGGCTCGACCTCTTCCTCGGCAAGCTCGACGGCACCATCGCCCGGTACGAAGCGACCGACTCGACGGGCCTCCCCCGATTCCAGAAGGTCACCGAGCAGTTCGAAGGGATCGAGATTGTCAATCAACAGATGATGTCGGCGCGCCACGGGGCCAACACCCTCACCTTTGCGGACGTGGACGGCGACGGCGACGAGGACCTCTTCTGGGGCGACTTCTTTGAGCCGGGGCTTCTGCTCATCGAAAACACCGGCTCGTGCACCGCGCCCGACCTGACCGGCGACCCGGAGCCGTTCCCGCCGTCCGATCCCCTCGCCACAAGCGGCTACAACGCCCCGGCCGTCGCCGACTGGGGCGACGACGGTGACCCCGACCTCTTCGTGGGCGTCCTCGGCGGGGCGTTCGACGCCAACACGACGCTCTCCGACAACTTCCACTTCTTCCGCCACACCGCCGACGGCTTCACGCACGAAACCGGGCAGTTCCTGGGCGCGCTCGACGTCGGAAGCGAGAGCACCGTGGCCACGGGTGACCTCGACGGCGACGGCGACCTCGATGCATTGGTGGGCAACAAGATCGATCCGCAGCACACGCAAACGTCCCGCGTCTACGTTTTGGAGAACACAGGCGCGCCGACCGCTCCCTCGTATCAGCTGCGCGGTGCACTGGATGGCCTGCCCACGGCCTATCATTTGGCCCCGGCCCTCGGCGACCTCAACGGGAACGGCACGCTCGACCTGATCCTGGGCACCTGGGGCGGGTCGGTTCTGCACTACACCGGCGACGGAGACGGCACCTTCACGAAGGCGGCCGACCCGCTTCTGGAACTCCCGCGCGGCAGCAACGCCGTGCCTGCCCTCGGCGACCTCGACGACGACGGCGACCTCGACCTGGTCGTGGGCGAGTCGGCCGGGACGCTCACCTACTACCGCAACGACGGATCGCCCTCTGAACCGGACTTCGTGCTTGCGACGGAGACGTTTGCCGGCGTCTCGGTCGACAACCGCAGTGCCCCGGCGCTTCACGACGTGGACGGCGACAGCGACCTCGATCTCCTTGTCGGAACCAAGACGAGCGGCTTCGTGCTGGTCCGCAACACCGGCACGCCCTCTACCCCGCAGTTTGCCGACCCTCGCCCGGTCGACCTTGGCGCGCCCCGTATCGCGGCTCCCACCTTCGCCGACGTCAACAGTGACGGAACACCCGATCTGGTGTCCGGAAGCGATGGCGGCGGGCTCGTTCTCTTCCTCGGCAACGGACTCAGCAATTGACGGACAGCCGTCCGTCTCTTTCGTTCGTGGCGTTCATGGCGCCGGTTGCCTCGGTGTCCAGCGCGCGGTTCAGCGCCGTGAGGTCGGCCTTCAGGCGCTGGATGAGCGTGCCCCGGGTGTCGCTGTCCAGCGCATCGTAGCAGCCGTTCTGGAGCGCCGCCAGCGCCCGGCGATGGTGCCGCCGCGCCCGGCGCAGATCGTCCGGCGGACACTTCTGCAGAGCGCGGGCGGCCTCCTCGACCGAGTCGGCCGAATCGCCAATGGGCATTCGCACCGCGTATCGGTCGTCGGCACGCCATTCCGACGACGGAGGCGACTCAGACGAAGACGTCGAGGAATCGGTGTTCGTGGAACGACGCGAGCGAAGAAAGAAGGAGGTGCCCATGCGTGTCGCGGAGTCCAGAGTGAGAAGGATGTGTCTCCGCGGACCGATGCTTCCCGCGGTTCGGAAGCGCTTACAATGCAACCAACCTGTTTGTTCTCGGGATTGGAAGAAGAGAACGTTTTCACTGTGCGACGATGATGTGAAGCGGTGGGCGAGAGAGCGTGTGGACGAGAGGGCGTGTGGGCGAACGGTGGCTGTGGACTGGGAACTCACAATCCGAAGCCAGAAACGAGAAACCAATCACTGCTCGCGGCTGTCAACCGTGCACGTGGTATTGATGCCGCCCCGGACCGTGTACTCGGTCGTCACGATCAGATACGCCGGGTTCTCCAGATGCTGCATCAGGTCCTCGTAAATGATAGAGGTTACGTCCTCCTGGGCGACACCAATATCTCGCCACGAGATGATGTAGTACTTGAGGCTCTTGAGCTCCACGATCCAGTCGCCCGGTGCGTACTCGATGCGGAGCGTCCCGGAGTCCGGCAGTCCGGAAAACGGACACAGCGCTGAAAACTCGCCGGGCTCCGTCTCGTAGACCACCTGTTGCGTGATGTCGTGCTCGTACGGCAGCCGGTCGATCTCCTGCTGCCGCTCACTCGGCGGAAGGAACGGCCGCACATGGCCTTCCGGCTCAACGCCGTACTGCTTCATGTAGTCGAGGGCCTTGCGCGTGTGCTCCACCGCACGGGCCTCCATCGCATCGCGGGAGGGGGACGGGTCGTTGGATCGAGACATGGGCCTGCGTTCTCGTGAGACGGACGGACGAAAACGAACGCCCTACGTACACGCATCGTTGCATGACCCGGGGACAAGGCGGCGCCTCCCACCCCGAAACGAGAAACCCGAAACCAACATGCTGTACCCGCCCGACACGCCCGCCGACTCGGCCGTCGTGCTGTTCTCCGGCGGCCAGGACTCGACGACGTGCCTCT
>CAYFSC010000157.1:0-2914 GCA_964345695.1 uncultured Rhodothermales bacterium
GGATCCGGCACCGGCTCTTCGGGGCGGAAGAGGGGCAGGCAGCTCGTGAAGCAGTCGGCCGAGCCGAGGAGGATGAGCCGGTCGCCCGGCGCCAGTTGGACATCGCCGGGTGGGTCCGCGATCGTGTCGCCATTGCGGCGGATGGCCAGCACGGTCACGCCGTACGTCTCGGCCAGTGCCAGGTCCGACAGCGGACGCCCAGCGGCGGGCATGGTGTCCCGCACGACGACGGTACGCGTGTGCAGGCCCTCGTCGTCGAGGCCGTCGAGGACCATGCTTGCGGCGGTGTCCGCGTCCGGACGCATCCGCTCGTAGTCGTGTGCGCGCACCGTCTGGATGTGGGTCCGCACCTCGTCGGCGGAAACGCGGTAGGTGCGCAGGACTTCCGCGAAAAAGCGGACAGCGGTCTCCAGTTCCACCGGAACGACGATCTCGGCGCCGGCCTCATGCAAACGCTCCACGTCGTCGAGGAAGTCGGCGCGGGCGAGGATTTGCAGCGTCGGGTTCTCGTAGCCGGCGAGCCGGACGGCACGCACCGTCGCCTCGCGGTCGTTAATGGCAACGACGCAGCACTTTGCCTTTTCGATGCCCGCCACCTCCAGCACGTGCGGCCGCGTCGCGTCGCCATAAACGGCGGGAATGCCTTCCGCTTTGGCCGCGGTGATGTTGCGGGGATTGAGGTCGACGACGACGAAGGGAATGTCCGTCTGCCGCAGCACGCTCGCCAGCCGCTGTCCGCCGGGGCCGTAGCCGGCGATGATCACGTGGTCTTCGAGGTCGATGCCGTGTCCGGCGCCGTTCGTTTCAAGGTCCGCCTCCGGTTCGCGAAGGTGTCCCAGCCACCGCTCCAGCGTCCGCCCCACGACGGGGCCCACTTGCGCGAAGACCGGTGTGGCGAGCATGAGCAGGACCGTGGCGGCGATGAAGACCTGCTGCCCCGTGGCGCCGAGTCCGGCGGGCGAGAGGCCCACGTTGCGCCCGGCGATGTCGAGAACGAACGAAAACTCCCCGATCTGCGCCAGGAGCAACCCGGTCGCGCTGGCAACGCGGAGTGGCATGCGAAGGGCGAGCAGGCTAAAGGTCGTGATGAGTCCCTTCACGACGAGAACGATGGCGGCGGCGCCGAGGACGAGCGGGAGCGTGTTGAGAAGCACGCTCACGTCGAGCAGCATGCCGACGGACACAAAGAACGCCGCGTTGAACACGGTCCGCAGCGGCAGGACTTCGCTGAGAGCCTGCGTGCTGTACGGGCTCTCGCTTACAATGAGACCCGCGAGGAAGGCGCCGAGCGCCAGGCTTACGTCGGCCAGGCTCGTGATCCACGCCGTCAGGAAGCAGAGGGCGACGACGGTCAGCAAAAACAGTTCGCGGCTCCGGGTGGCGGCCACGCGCTCCAGAATGACGGGCACAACTTTTCGGGCCAGGACGACGACCGCCACGATCAGCGCGAGGGCGGTGCCGAGGGCAAGGAGCAGGTCGAGCGTCGAGCCGCCCTGTCCGCCGAGGAGCGGCATCAGCAGGACCATCACGATGATGGCGAGGTCCTGGAAGATGAGGACGCCGAGGGCGCTCTGCCCGCCGGGTGTGTCCGTCTCGCCGCGCTCTCCCAGCATGCCGAGCACGATGGCCGTCGACGAGAGCGCCACGAGGCAGCCGGTAAAGATCGCCGAGCGCACGTCGACGCCGAACGCCACGCAGAGGCCCGTGACCGCTGCGATCGTTCCGGCAACTTGCAGCGATCCGCCGCCCAGCACGAGCCGCTGGATGCGCGCGAGCTTCTCCAGGCTGAACTCGATGCCGATCGTAAACAGCAGCAGGATGACGCCCACCTCGGCGAGCGTGTTGACGAGCTCGGGGTCCTCCACGAGCCCGAGTGCGTTCGGCCCAATGATGACTCCCGCAATCAGAAAGCCCGCGATGGGCACGAGATGCAGGCGGTAGCACACGTAGGCAATGCCCACGCTGACGGCCACCAGGATCGCAAGCTCCGCAAAAAACGGCGGCGCGGCACCCGCGGCGAGGATGGGAATGAGCGAGGCGGAGGGAGTTAGCATTTGTCCGTTCGGTCAACCATCCAATTCGAGAGGACACGAGTCATCCATTGGGAGTCATGAGGATCCCCCTTACCGGGCGCTCCCACTCATGATGAGCGACATTCGACGGACGAGGGGTTCCCTCTCCCGAAGATCGGGGGAGAGAACGTCGCCGTCGTACATGGTCTCTCGACGCATGATTCACCTCTCCTCAAGACAGAGTCGCGAAACAGCAACTGACTCGTGCCTCATGACGGGTCTGCGGCGAGCTACGTCTTCTCCACGGAAACCGACTTCATTTCGTCGCCCTGCTCGATGGCGTCGACCACATCCTGCCCGTCGGTGACGGTGCCGAAGACGGTGTGCTTGCCGTCGAGGTGGGGCTGCGCGGCGTGGGTGATGAAGAACTGGCTGCCGTTGGTGTCCGGCCCGGCGTTGGCCATCGACAGCACGCCCGCGGAGTCATGCTGGAGCGGGTTGTCCTCAAGCTCATCCTCGAACTGATAGCCCGGCCCGCCGCGCCCGCTGCCCGTCGGGTCGCCGCCCTGGACCATGAAGCCGTCGATCACGCGGTGAAACGAGGTGCCGTCGTAGAACCCCTCGCCGGCGAGAAAGGCAAAGTTGTTCACGGTCTTCGGCGCGTGCTCGGGATACAGCTCCAGCTCGATGTCGCCCTTCTCCGTCTCGATGGTGGCCTCGTAGACGGCGTCGGTGTCGATCTGCATCTCCGGTGGTGCGTCCCAGGTCTGGTGGTTCGGCATTGCGTTGTGGGTTTTGGGTTGTGAGTTGTGGGTTGTGCGTTGAGTGGAGCGCGCGCTCCTGTAGATCGCGGTGAGCTCGAGCGTAAACCGGTGGGCAGAAGCGCTCTATCCTCCATCCTC
>CAYFSC010000157.1:3014-4402 GCA_964345695.1 uncultured Rhodothermales bacterium
CTCTATCCTCCATCCTCGATTGTCTATTCGCTATTTCCGAACCTCGTGGCGCGTCTCGCCCTCGCCGTGCACGACGAACTTTTGTGTCGTGAGCGCCTGCAGGCCCATCGGACCGTAGGCGTGGAGCTTCGTCGTGGAGATGCCGATTTCGGCGCCCAGGCCGAGCTCGCCGCCGTCCGAGAAACGAGACGACGCGTTCACGAGCACGACGGAGGCGTCGACGGTCCGCACGAATCGGCGCGAGGTGGGCAGGTCGTCGGTGGCGATGACTTCGGTGTGGTTCGAGCCGTACGTGGCGATGTGCTCCATCGCGGCGTCGGTATCGGAGACGACGCGGACGGCAAGCGTGAGGTCCAGGTACTCGGCGGCGTAGTCGTCCTCGGTGGCCGGGGCGATGGCGGGCAGAATCTGGCGCGTATGCTCCCCGCCGCGGAGCTCCACGTCTGCATCGTCCAGAAGCGCCTTGGCCCGCGGGAGGAAATCATCCGCCACGTCCTCGTGCACGAGCAGCGTCTCCAGCGCGTTGCACACGCTGGGGCGCGACACCTTGCCGTCGAGCAGCAGATCCTCGGCAATCTCCAGGTCGGCGGCCCGGTCGACGTACAGGTGACAGACGCCCTTGTAGTGCTTGATGACCGGGATGCGGCTCGTTTCGTCGACGAAGCGGATGAGGCCCTCGCCGCCGCGCGGAATGACGAGGTCGAGGTGCTCGTTGAGCGTCAGCATCTCCTGGACGGCGGCGCGGTCGGTGGTGGGCACGAGCGTGATGGCGGCCGGATCGACGTCTTCGGCGTCCAGGGCGGCGTGCAGCGCGTCGGCGACGGCGTGATTCGAGTGGAACGCCTCCGATCCGCCGCGCAGGAAGACCGCGTTGCCGGCCTTGAAGCAGAGCCCGGCGGCGTCGGACGTGACGTTCGGGCGCGCCTCGTAGATCATCGCGATGACGCCCAGCGGGATGCGCATACGGCCCACCTCGATGCCGCTTGGCCGCTTCCGCGTGCCCGACATCTCCCCGACCGGATCGCTGAAGGAGGCGACATCGCGCAGCGCGTCGGCCATGGTGCGGACGCGCTCTTCGTTGAGGACGAGCCGATCGATCATCGCGTCGGGCAATCCGTCGGAGCGCGCACCGGTCACGTCCTTCTCGTTGGCCGCAAGGATGGAATCCATGTGATCCTCCAGCGCCTCAGCCATGCGGCGCAGGACGCGGTTCTTCCGCTCGGTGGAGAGCGTCGCAACCTGCCGCGACGCACGCCGGCAGTCGGCGGCCAGCGATTCGATGGACGGAGTGTCGGTGATCGTTTCGGGCATGACGGTTGGGTGGGCAGTGCAATCGGTCGTGGATAGGAACAGCTATACCCGAAGCGCGAGAGGTTGCTCCGAAGGGG
>CAYFSC010000157.1:4502-7146 GCA_964345695.1 uncultured Rhodothermales bacterium
AGCTCCTGATGCCGTTTCGGATCCAACATGTCGCCGTGTGGTGGACGCTCGCGGAGCGGTCCCCGTTGGCGGCGGCGCCTCGAAACCGTGCCCACGTTCCACGTTGAATGTTCTCCCGTTCCGAACGACCGGACCACGGTCAAGGCCGTCGGCCCCGGGTCGATCGGGGCGACATTTCCATTCGGAAAACGCATGGCGTTGGGCTCCATCGGAACGGGTTCGCAATCAAGAACCAATCACGAACAACCAACCATGAACCACCAGCAAAAGACAACTACCGAGCCGTCAACACCAGATCGTCGCGGTGGATAACGTGGTCGGTCGGGGCGTACCCGAGGACGTCCTCGATGGCATGGCTCTGCAGCCCTTGGATGCGCTGCAGGTCGGTCGCGCCGTACTGCGTGATGCCCTTTGCAACCTGGGCGGTTGCCTCGTCGCTCTCGACCTTGACCGCCACGGCATCGCCCCGCTCGAAGGTGCCCTCGACCCCAACAACCCCTGATGGAAGCAGCGAGGCCCCGCGCATGCGAAGCGCGTCGGCCGCCCCGGCGTCCACAATGATGCGTCCTGCGGTGGGCAGGGCGTGGAGCATCCAGTGCTTGCGCGCCGAAAGGCGCCGGGTGCGGTCGCGACCATCGAAGAGCGTCCCGGGGACCGCGCCGCGGGCGAGGGCATCGAGGTGGCTCCCTTTCGTGCCGTTGATCAGCACCGTGTCGATGCCGTAGTCGGTGGCCTTCTCGGCGGCCTCAACCTTCGTGCGCATCCCGCCCGTGGCGGCCGCGTGATGCGATCCGCCGGCCATCGCGTAGATGGAGTCGTCGATGGCGGCCACGCGACGGAATCGTTTGGCATCGGGATGTTCGTGCGGGTCCGCGTCGTAGAAGCCGTCGACGTCGCTGCAGATGACGAGCAGGTCGGCCTCGGCAAGCACAGCCACGTAGGCGCTCAGGTTGTCGTTGTCGCCCACCTGCAGCTCCTCGGTGGCTACGGTGTCGTTCTCGTTTACGACGGGGAGCGTGTCGGCTGCGAGCAGCTCGGCGATGGTGTTCTTGGCGTTCACAAAGCGGGACCGGCGCTGCACGTCGTCGTATGTGAGAAGCACCTGCGCGCAGGCCGCGTCGAAGAGGCGGCTCCAGTGCTGCATGAGGCGGGGCTGCCCGATGGCGGCCAGCGCCTGCCGCTCCGGAATGGAGAGCCCGGTGCCCGGCCCGGTGCGTCCCTGGGCCGCCAGCCCGGCGGCGACAGCGCCGGAGGAAACAAGAATCACCTCCTTGCCGCGGCGTCGCGCTTCGGTGATGAACCGCGCGATGGCGAGCAGGTGGGTGGTGGAGCAGCCGCGCTCGTCGGGCGCCACCAGAGCGCTGCCCACCTTGACAACGGCACGGTTCCAGTCAGGCAGGTCCGGCAAGGTCGGCATCAGCGGTGCGAGATCCGAAGGGAAGCAGAGGACAAGCAGGCAACAATGATAGTGCAATCGGCGACCGACGTTGCATGCGGCCTCCGGAGCCTGCATAATGAGCTGCGGCGGATGGCATAATACCAAGTGCGAAGGCCCGTTGTGCATTCGGGTTCAGCCGGGCACGTAGGGACGCAGCGCGCCAACCGGTATGACCTCGCTGCGCGCGGCCCCGATGCGCCCCTGCGCCGACGGATTCGGTCCAGCCGGCGGTGTTTTCAACGTCCCGGCGGATCGATTCTGCACAATGGTTTGCAGCAGGTGGCATAAGATCCCGAGCCTCGATGCGCAGCCGTGCTCTTCGCAATTGCCGCGCCGCGTTCGTACCCTGCGTGCGGGCCTTTACTTGTTGCCGGCATTCTTTGCCGGTCTGCAAGGCCGGGGCCGGCCTGATTTTGCATTGCGGAACGCAGGACACGCATGACCTCTTCGCGCTGGGATCCCTTTCCGCTCCGCGTCTCCGTGGGGGACCTTGACCTGATTATCCGGCCCGTGAAGGCCGCCGACAAGTCCCGCATCGTGGAAGGCCTCCGCGCCATCTCGTCCGAAACCTCGTACCGTCGCTTCTTCACACCGACGTTCTACCCGTCGGACGAGCAACTGCGGTATCTGACGGACATCGACGGCGAGCGGCACATGGCCCTCGGGGCGATCGACGCGTCCAAGGAGGGCGCACCCGGCGTCGGTGTGGCGCGGTACATCCGCCTTTCGGAGGAGCCGACGGTGGCCGAGGCCGCCATCCTTGTGGTCGATGCCTACCAGAAGCGCGGCGTGGGCTCGATCCTTCTTGTGGCACTCAGCCGCTACGCGTGGCACCACGGGATCCGAACGTTTCGCGGATACGTGCTGCTGGACAACCAGGCGTTTCTCCGGTACCTGCAGTCGCTGGGCGCGCACAAGGAGCGGGCAGAGGACGGTGTCCTCCAGATTGATCTGCCGGTCCCCGGACGGCTGGAGGATCTTCCAGAAACGCCCGCGGCGCAACGCGCACGGTGGGCATGGCGCCTCGTCGACAAGGCGTGGCCGGCCTAACCCTCTTTGTTCGTCGATTCTGCTTTCCTTCCTGCATGCGAGCTGCCCTCCGCACCGTCTGGACCCACGGCCCGAGTCGCGCCGTCGCATTTGTCTTTGCCTATGTAAGCACGCTGTACGGAACGTGGCTGGCCCGCATCCCTGAGGTGCAGCACG
>CAYFSC010000158.1:0-7116 GCA_964345695.1 uncultured Rhodothermales bacterium
CCTTGTCAAGCCCGAGCGCAACCCCTTCCGCAGCGAGCGGACGCAGCCGAGCGCGTCCGTCATCCTCAACGTGGAGCGCGGCGCCCTGTCGCAGCCTCAGATCCAGGGCATCGCCGAGCTGGTGGCCGGCGCGGTCGAAGGGCTGAACCCGGCCCAGGTCACAGTGCTCGACACCAACGGCACGCTGCTCTCCGACCCCAACGCGGGCAACGAGGACATCATGCTAACCTCGACGCAGATTGACATGCAGCGGACGGTCGAGAAGCACCTGGAGAAAAACGGTCAGTCGATGCTGGAGCAGGTGCTGGGGCCCGACAACGCGCTGGTCCGCGTCGCGGCCGAGCTGGACTTCGACCGCACCGTCACCGAAAGCAACACGGTCGACCCGGAGAGCGCCACCGTCATCAGCGAGGAGCGCATGCGCGAGGACGACGAGAACGCCAACGCCAACTCGACGGTGCGCAACTTCGAGGTGAGCCGCTCGCGGCAGCGCTCCGAAGAGAGCGTGGGCGACGTCTCTCGGATGACCGTGTCCGTTATTCTGAACTACAAGCGGCAAGAAAACGCCGAGGGCGACGAGCCGGAGTACGTGCCGCGCACGGCCGAGGAGCTGGCCGAGGTCGAGTCGCTCGTCAAGAACGCCGTCGGCTTCAATCCCGAGCGGGGCGACCAGTTCACCATCCAGCAGGCCCAGTTCGACACCGACGCCACCGACCGTGCAACGCGGGCCTTCGAGAAGCAGCAGGCCGACGAGCGCATGCGCATGTATCTGCGCTACGGCCTGATGGCCCTGGCGCTCGGCGGCGCCATCTGGATGGTCCGCTCCCTCGCGCAGCGCCTCACGAGCACCGTGGACGAGGGCGCGCCGCAACTCCAGACCGGGTCCTCGGCCCCGCAGCTCGACGGCGCCACCCCGGCGGAGGTCGAATCTGGCGACCCAAGCAACGCGCTCGAAGAGGGCGAGGAAGAAGAGGAGCTGGTGCTGGTGGACGACATTTACACCAGCAAGCTCTCCGACGAAGCCAAGGCCCGCATCGAGGCGCGAAGCGAGATGTTTGAGGAAATCCAAAACCAGGCGAGGGAAAGCCCTGAGCAGACCGCCGAGCTGATCCGCTCCTGGCTTGTCAGTGACCCTGGATAGGCGGAACGCCTCGGTCCTGAGACCAGCCCGCCCGGTTCTACTTTTCGACGCACTTTCCAGTTGATTTTGTAATCCTATGCCTGCTTCGACGGCTTCGGACAATCGGAACATGATGGCAGGGGGCTCCCCACGGTCGACGTCGGGATCCGACGGCAGCTCGCTGCCGGACGACCCGGAACAGCTCACGGGCGCGCAGAAGGCCGCTACGCTGCTGATTGCGCTCGGCGTGGAAACCGCCAGCGAAGTGCTCCGCCACCTGAACGACTCGGAGGTGGAGCGCGTCTCCATCGAGGTGGCCCGCCTGCGCAACGCGTCGAGCGACCTTGTCGAAGGGGTTCTCGTCGAGTACCGTGACGTGGCCCGCGCCCGCGAGTACATCGCCCAGGGCGGCGTCGACTACGCCCGCGACCTCCTGCATGAGGCGATGGGGCCGCGCCGCGCCGACGACATCATGATGCGGGTGGAGGCGGCCATGGAGGTGTCGGCGTTTCACCTGCTTCAGACGGTCGAGACGGCCCAGCTCACCAACTTCCTGCGCCGCGAGCATCCGCAGACGGCGGCCCTTATCCTCGCGCATCTCAACCCGCGCAAGGCGGCCGAAATCGTGGGCGGGCTGGGGGAGGACCTGCGCAGCGAAATCATGTACCGCCTGGCGACGATGGGCAACACCTCCCCCGAGATGATCAGCGACATCGAGGAGGTGCTGCGCAACCAGCTTGGCTCGGTCATCGGGGCGGAGATGAGCGCCACAGGCGGCATCGAGCAGGTCGCCGAAATCCTCAACACCACCAGCCGCTCGGCCGAGCGCTCCATCATCGACGACATCCGCGGGCGCGACGAAAGCCTCGCCTCGTCCATCAAGGGCCTCATGTTCGTGTTCGACGACCTGGTGCACATCGAGGGGTCCGACCTGCAGAAGGTGCTGATGGAGGTGGAACAGAGCGACCTGGCCCTGGCCCTCAAGGCCGCCTCGGGCGAGCTGCAAGAGAAGGTGATGCGCAACGTCAGCGAGCGCGTGGCCGAGTCGCTCCAGGAAGAGATCGATCTGCTCGGGCGAGTGCGCGTGAGCGACGTCGACGAGGCCCAGCATCGCATCCTCGAAAAGGCGCAGGAGCTCGAGGCGCAGGAAGAAATCGTGCTCTCGCGGAACGCCCAGGAGACGATGATCCAGTAGGCGACCCTGTTGGCCCATCGGCCGCCCTGTTCTTCGCACCGATCTGCCCCGTTCATGCCCGACACCGCGCACGTCATCAAGAAAAAGGATCAGGCGGAGGTGGTGTCGACCTCGTTCGACGCGTCGGTGTCGGCGGGCGCGGCCCACCGCATCCCGGCCGAGCGCACCTCGCTGCAGCGCGAGGAGGACGAAGACGCGCCGTCCACGCGGCAGCCCGAGGGGCGGGTGCTCCGACGCCGCGAGACGCGCCGCACCGAGCAGCCGGTGTCCATCGACCCGGACATGGGTCCAGCCGACGTCCCCGTCGACTCCTCGAACGCCGACGCGGAGACGACGGCCTCCGAAGACAATGACGCGGAGACCGACGACGCACCGACGCGAACCGACGACGAGTGGCGGGCGCACCTGGAGGAGGCCGTCGCGGCGGCCCGCGCCGAAGGGTACGAGGAGGGGCGGGCCGATGGCTACGCGTCCGGCTACGCCGAGGCCGAAGAAGCCGTGCGCGCCGAGGCCCAGGAGCAGCGCGAGGCGCTCGTCGAGGACGCGTCCCGCCTCGACGCGGTGTGGGCGCGCTATGTGGAGGAGCGCGAGCCGATGCTCATCGAGCTGGCGCTGGAGCTGGCCGAGACCATTGTTGACGCTCCGCTCGCCGAGCCGCTGCGGACGGTGTCGGAAGAGGGGCTGGCCGAAGCCGTCGCCGAGCTCGCCGGGACGCCGCCCGTCACCGTGAGCCTGCATCCATCCGACTACGAGCGCCTCCGAGAAACCGAGCTCGCCCAACGGCTGGAGGCAACCTGCGAGGAATTGCAGTGGGCGCCTGACGCCGACCGGGCAGAGGGCGACTGGAGCGTCGTGTCGCCGGCCGGTGCCATCCGCCGGCTGCGCAGCGAAGTGGTCGAGACGCTACGCAGCCACCTCGGCCTTGCATCCCCCGATCGCCCGTAGTTCCGTCCGTTCGCCGTTCCCGAGCCATGCCTTCTCTTGCCGCCTCCCTTCGCCAGGTGCGCGACCGTTCGGTTCCGCCGCGCCACTACGGGCGCGTGACCTCGGTGGTGGGCCTCCTCGTCGAGGCCAACGAGCTCGACGCCGCCGTGGGCGAGATGTGCCACATTCTGATCGGCACGGGGGCGCACGCCCGGAAGGTGCGGGCCGAGGTCGTGGGCGTCCGCGAGAACGCTACCGTCCTCATGCCCATGGAAGAGACGCACGGCCTGCAGGCCGGCTGCCTGGTGCGCCGCGCCGACACGGGCATGACGATGCCTGCCGGTACCGAGCTGCTGGGGCGCGTGGTCGACGCAGGGGGGCGGCCTATCGACGGGCGCGGCCCCCTCGGCACGACCGACCAGGAGCCGATCCATCGCGACCCTCCGTCGCCGCTCGAACGTCCCCTTATCGACACGCGCCTGGCGACGGGCATCCGCGCCATCGATGCGTTCCTGGCCATGGGCAAAGGCCAGCGCACCGGGATCTTCGCGGGGTCGGGCGTCGGAAAGAGTACGCTGCTCGGCATGATTGCCCGCCGCGCCGAGGCCGACGTCAACGTGATTGCCCTCATCGGAGAGCGGGGCCGCGAGGTGCGCGAGTTTATCACCGACAACCTGGGCGAAGACGGCCTTCGCAAGTCCGTCATCGTAGCCGTCACGGGCGACGAGGCGGCCATGAGCCGCGTGAAGGCTGCCAGCGCCGCCATGGCCCTGGCCGAGCACTTTCGCGACCGGGGCAAGGACGTGCTGCTCATGATGGACTCCCTGACCCGCGTCGCCATGGCGCAGCGCGAGGTGGGGCTGGCCATCGGAGAACCCCCGACGACGCGCGGGTATCCGCCCAGCGTCTTCGCCCTGCTGCCCCGCCTTCTGGAGCGCGCCGGTCCTTCCAAGACCGGTACGATTACCGGCATCTTTACCGTGCTCGTTGACGGCGACGACATGAACGAGCCCATCGCCGACGCGGCCCGCGGCATCCTCGACGGCCACATCGTCCTGTCGCGCGATCTGGCGCAGGCCGGGCACTATCCGGCCATCGACGTGCTGCAGAGCGTGAGCCGCGTCATGTCTCGGGTGGTCGCCGATGAGGCCGAGGCGGCGGCGCAGGAGGCACGGCAACTGCTGGCCGCTTACGACGAAGTCGAAGACCTTATCAACATCGGGGCCTACGAGTCGGGCAACGACCCGACCACCGACCGCGCCGTGGCCGCCCGGCCCGCACTGACCGATTTTCTGCAGCAGCGCGTGCACGCTCCGCTTCCCGACACCGACGCCTCGGAGCAGCTTCAATCCGTGCTGGAGCAGATTCCGGACGCCCCGTCCTTGTCGTAAGCCGAAGCATGCACACGGGCGCACGGCCCTCCACGGAACACGCCCGGAGCCACAAGGTCAGGGACGGTGCCCGTTCGTCGTGTGTCCCATTCCTTCCGTCCATGGAAATCTACGTGCTCCACCTCGCGGAATCCGACGCCGCCGCCTGGCTCGACGACGTCTTCGACGACCTGACGAAGCAGCCCGATGTGCCCGTGGCCACCTACCGGGGCACCTACGAAGACGCGCCAGTGACGGTGCAGGTCACCGAGCACGTCGAGGGAGGCGATTACACGAGCGTCTGGTTCCGTGCCGAGGCCCTGCCGTGGAACCGCGCCTCGTCCTGCGCTCGCGACGCGCACGACGCCACCGGGCGCCCGGCGGTGTGCTACGTCGAAGACCCCGAGGCGCCGTGGAAGATGGTTCGCGTGTCCGACGATGGCGCCGAGCAAATCGACGCCCGCGAGATCGCCTTCTGACCGGCTGCCCGCGTCCATCCGGCTCGGCAGCCCGCCGCGCCGTGGATTTTTTGCTGGCGCTTTCCTATGCTCATCCATCCACATATCTCTCGCGTGCCTCCGATCCCGTCCGTCACGCCATGAGCATTCTCGTCACGACCCCGACTGGAAACGTGGGCAGCCGCGTCGCCGCCCGGCTCATCGAAGAAAACGTGGAGTTTGCGGTGTTTGCGCGCACCCCGGATACGCTGCCGCCCGCGGTGCGGTCCCACGCCACCGTGCATCAGGGCGACCTGGAGGCCGTCGAGACCTTGCAGGCCGCGCTCGACAAGGTCGACTCCATGTTTTTCGTGATTCCGCCCAACATGCAGACGGACGACTGGCGCGGCTGGCAGCAACAGATTGCCACAAACGCCGCGAAGGCCGCCGAGGCGACGGACGTAGACCGCATCGTTTTTCTGTCGAGCGCCGGCGCGCAGTACGACAACATCGGCCCCGTGTCCGGACTCGGGGAAGCCGAGCACATCTTGGAGCGGGCCGTGCCGCGCGTTGTGGCCCTGCGCGCTGGCTACTTCATGGAGAACTTCCTCCAGTTTGCCGGAAGCATTGCGGTGGAGCAAACGATCTACCACGCCTTCCCTGCCGACATGGAGTGGCCCATGGTGGCCACGCAGGACATCGGCGATGCCGCCGTGGACGAGCTCCTGCGCGACGCGCACTCCGGGCATCGCATCCAAGGCGTGCACGGCCCGACGGATCTTTCGCACGCCGAGGCCGCGTCGATCATCGGCGACGTGATCGGCAGGCCGGTTGAGTACGTGTCGGTTCCGATGGAGGCGCTGAAGGAGCAGATGCGCGCGATGGACCTCTCCCAGGATGTGATCGACAACTATGCCGAGATGATCAGCGGCCTCACCCGGCTGTCGCGCGATGAGATCGAGCCGCGCACGCCAGACTCTACGACGCCCACTCCGCTGGCCTCATTCACGGAGACTGTGCTGCAGCCCGCTATCGAAGCCGCCAACGAGCCGTCGTAGTCGCCGTCCGGCCCGGGGGCGCACCTGCCTGCGACGACCGCCCTTCACATCGCCGCCCGTCATTATGAGCCACTCGGCCGATTCCGACACCGTCCACAAGGTGACCGAGCAGGTCCTTGCCACGCTCGACGCGCTCCACGACCGTTTGGCCGCGGCACGCCCGGACGGGGAAGACGACCTCTCCGCGTCGGGCGCCTCCCCGGTCGCGCGCCAGGCCCTACACGACACCCACGCCGACCTGCTTACGCTCACGGCCTATCTCCGTGCTGCGCTCGGCGACCTGGACGATTGCGATCCTTCGAGGGCGTCCGTGGCCCCGGAGCAGGATGAACTCGATGCTTTGGCCGAGGAGGTCGACAGTCTCCAGGCCCGCGTCGACACGCTGATCGATGCGATCCGCAACCGTCAGTCGCCGTAAAGGCAGATTGCCGCACGCCCTCTGCAGGGAAACCGACCCGGCGAAATCCGTAGCAAGGGCGGCCGTCGTCTGCGTTCTGCTTGCCTTCCGTTTCGCTTCATGCTTTTCCGCGACGTTGTGCGTGCCGCCCAACTGGATCGCTCTGCGTTTCAGCGCCTCGCCGCGGATGCGTCCCGCACACAGGGCGGCCTGGCAGTGGTTGTGGCGGTCGCTGTTCTGAGCACGCTGGGCACCGGGGCCGCCGGTCTCTTGCCCGACGACTGGTTTCTGCAGCCCCACCCGCAGCTGACGCTCACCGGCGCCCTGCGACACGGGGGCGCGCACATCGTGGGATTCCCGCTGCTTTCGGGGGTGGCCTATCTGACAGCGTTCGGACTCTTCGGTGTCGACACCGGTTTCGTTGCGGTGATCCGGTCCTTCGGCATCGCCTACGCTCCGATGGGGCTCGGGGGACTGGTCTTCATCCCATACGTGGGGGCTCTCGTGAGCGTACTCAGCGTGCCGTGGACGGCTGCCACCATGACGGTCGCGCTGAGCGCTGTCACGCGTCTCTCAACCGGGCAGGCCGCGGCGTGCGTGGGATGGGCGTTCGTG
>CAYFSC010000159.1:0-3972 GCA_964345695.1 uncultured Rhodothermales bacterium
ATCACGTGCCCCGAGTGCGGTGCGGAGACCGAGACCGAGATGCCGACTAAGGGCTGCCAGTTCTTCTGGACGTGCCCGGGCTGCGAGACGGTCCTCCGCCCTCACGACGGGGACTGCTGCGTGTTCTGCTCGTATGGACACGTGCCGTGCCCGCCCGTGCAGCAGAGCAACAGCGCCGCAGGCTGCAGCTCGCCGTAAGAGCCGCCCCCATTGGGGCAGCGCCCGCTCCACATCTTGGTCAGGAGGGCAAATGCGACCGATCATGAAGATTGCGAGAAGGAAACAGGTGGCCTGTAAGAACGGGTTCGCTCGCACGACTCAATAGGGTGCGTTGCCTTCACAGCATTCCTGGCGCCTCCGCGTCATGCCGAACCGCGAAACCAAATTCGTCGAGCTGGTGCGCGCCAACGACGCGCGCCTCCGGAAGATCTGCCGGGTGTATGCCGACGGCCCGGAGGCGGAGCGCGACCTGTACCAGGACATCCTGGTGGCGCTCTGGCGCTCGTTCGATACGTTCGACGGCCGCGACGATGCTGCGCCGAGCACGTGGCTGTATCGCGTGGCGCTCAACACGGCGCTGAGCCACGACCGGAAGCAGACGGTGCGCGACGCGGCGACGCTCGACCCGGACGACCCCGTCTGGACCGATGGCGTCGACCGGCCGGCCGACACGGTGGAACGGCAGGACCGGCTCGACTGGCTGTACGCCGCCATCGACCGGCTCGACGACATGGACAAGGCGCTCATCATGATGTACCTGGACGAGACCTCCTACGCAGAGATGAGCGACGTCCTCGGCATCAGCGAGAACTACGTGGGCGTCAGGCTGCATCGCATCAAGAACCAACTGGCCTCCTGGCTGGAGGCAACCCCGGCATGAATCTCGACGAAGCGAAAGACCTCTGGTCCTCCGCAAACGAACCCGATACCGAGTCTATGTCTGCACAAACGCTCTCAGAGTCCGAACTTCTACGTCTTGTCAAGGAGAAGGCCGACGCCTTCGACACAAGGATCCGGCGGCGCGATCTGCTCGAATCCGTCGCTGCCGCAGCCGTCTTCCTGTTCTTCGGATGGCTTGCCTGGCACGACCCGTCGCCGCTCGTGCGAACAGGGGCCCTGATCATTATGGGCGGCAGTGCGCTCATCTACTGGAAACTCCGCCACGCCCGCACCCGGCATGCCGACCCGTCGCTCGATCGCCCGGTGGCCGACGTGCTGCGCACCGAGCGCGCCAAGGTCGACGAGCAAATTCGCCTGCTGGAGACGGTCCTCTGGTGGTACATCGCGCCGCTTCTCCTTGGCCTCCTGCTCGTCACCGTGGGCGATAACGGAGGGTCGACGTTCACGCTCGTGTACGGCACCGTCGTCCTCGCCGGGGCCGCCGGCATCTACGTGCTGAACCAGCGGGCCGTCAAGAACGACCTGCGCCCCCGCCGCGAAGAGCTCACGCGCCTGTTGGAGCAGGTGGAGGGGACCGCGGACGGCGGACCCCCCAAGAGTACTTGATCGCTGCGCTCACAGCGCGGCGGACGGCTGAAAGCAGTCATGCCGCTCCCGGTGCCCTTTCGCCCCCGCACCCTCTCACTCTCACGTAGACGCCTCGTGCCCACGCCCTTCTCCAGCCCCTTTCGCACCTGGATGCTCCGCACGCTGATTGGGTCCCTTCTGCTTCTTGCAGCGACCCACGCGGCGTTCGCCCAGACGGCCCAACTCGACTCCATCGCTCGTGCGTTCAAGGCGGAGGCGAACCCGCCCGGACTCGTCGTCGGCACCGCCACCGGCGACACGACGCAGATCCGCCGGTACGGCGTTGCCTCGCTCGCGGACAGCACGAGACTGCAATCCGGTACGCGGTTCGAGATCGGGTCCATCACGAAGGTGTTCGTCAGTCTGCTTCTTGCGGACGCCGTGCAGCGCGACGCGGTGACGCTCGACGCTCCTATCGGTCGTTTCCTCCCCGACTCGGTCGAGACGCCCGTCGCAGACGGCCATGCCATTCAGCTCCGGCACCTTGCTACGCACACGAGTGGACTGCCGCGATTACCGTTCAACCTCCACCCCTCGGACCCAGCAAATCCGTACGCGGATTACACGCCCGCGGAGTTGCACGCCTTTCTCGATGCGGTGGAGCTGTCGGCGGCCCCCGGTTCGACGTACGCCTACTCGAATGTCGGCGGCGGCCTGCTGGGACATCTTCTCGCCCGATCCGCAGACACGTCGTTTGCCGCCCTGCTGGACCGACGCATCTTCACGCCACTCGGACTGCAGAATACGGCCGTTCCCTCCCCTGGCGACACAGCGAGCGCGCGGCTCGCTACCGGGCACACGGCCTCCGGCGCACCCGCCTCGTACTGGACGTTTGATGTCCTTGCAGGCGCCGGTGCCCTTCGCTCCACCGCCCGAGACGTGCTCCGTTTTCTCCAGGCGAACCTGCGTCCGGAGGATGCTCCACTCTCCGCGGCAACTCAGACGACGCACGAGGTCCGGCACGAGCGATCGGCGCAGTCGTCGGTGGCCCTGGGATGGAACGTGGCCACGGCGTCTGACGGATCGCGTCTGTACTGGCACAACGGCGGCACAGGGGGCTTCCGCAGCTTCGCCGCGTTCAGTCCCGCCAGCAACACGGCGCTCCTCGTGCTCGTCAATCAGGCTCTCTCCCTCCGCTCGTTCAACCGGTTTGCCTTCCGGCTGATGCGCGCCGTCCATCAATCTGGCGCATAGCCTCTCACTTGCGCTCCCGATGTGGCAACCGTGAGAGGATCTCTGCGTTGAGAGGACGCGCGCTTATTCCTCTTCGCACCGCTTTTCCATGCACGCTTTCCGTTCTCTCCTGCCCCTCCTTTTCATCGGCACGGCCCTCATCCTGACCGCCTGCGACAACGGCGGCGACGACACGCCGGTGCCCCGCGAGGTGTCCGAGGATGCGTACGTCACCACCGATAGCGACCTGAAGTACCACGACTTCACCGTTGGCGACGGCGCCGAAGCCACGGCTGGTGACAACGTGACCGTTCACTACCGCGGCTGGCTGACGGACGACACGCAGTTCGACGCCTCGTACGACCGCAACGAGCCGTTCACCTTTCGCCTTGGCGCCGGCGAGGTCATCGAGGGATGGGACGAAGGGGTCGATGGGATGAGGGTCGGCGGTGAACGCCAACTGGTCATCCCGCCGGAACTGGGGTACGGGGAACGCGGTGCGGGCGACGCCATCCCGCCCAACGCCACGTTGATCTTCGAGGTGGAGCTGTTGGACGTGGGGGAATGATCCCGTTCCGAAGTCAACGTGTCGCTCAGTGACGGGCGCACCCGGGCGACAAGTCAGCCGGCGTCTCCCCCAACCGTCTCCCCGTTCAACGCCGAGCGCTTTCACGTTCTGGACGGAAAGGGCACGTCTCGACCGTGCAGGCGATTTCGGACGCAGCGCTACTCCCGCTCCGGAAACGCAGTACGATTAAGAGGTCCGATTCCTGTCATCATTCCGGTCGCTACCGACAGCTGCGATGCATAACCCGTGGGCCACCGCACAAAACCGTCTTTCTCAGTTGGATGAGCGGATTCTCGCGTGGCTGGAGCGGCACGGACATCGTCTGCATCGGTTGTCGTTGGGTGGACTCTTCGTGTGGCTCGGTTTGCTGAAGCCGATGGGCCACGAAACCGCAACCTCGCTGCTCGCCCACACTGTCTATTGGGGATCACCCGAGCTGATGGTTCTCATCTTGGGCTGGTGGGAGGTCGCCATCGGGCTGGCCATGTTTTATCGTCCCACGGTCCGCATTTCGCTCTTCCTACTGCTGCTCCGGATTCCGGGGACTCTCCTCGCCTTCCTCCTGCTCCCCGAGATCACGTTTATCCACTTTCCCCTCGTCCCCACGCCCGAAGGCCAGTATCTGCTCAAGGACGTGGCTCTCTTCTTCGCCGCCATGGCGATCGGAGGCAGCATCCGCCACGAGCGCGCCTAAAAGCAGGTCC
>CAYFSC010000159.1:4072-7010 GCA_964345695.1 uncultured Rhodothermales bacterium
CCCTCCACCTCGCGCAGCCGCGTCAGAACGTACGCCATGTCCTCCGGCAGGTCGGCCTCGAAGCGCATCGCCTCGTTGGAGCGGGGATGGACGAATCCGAGGGTCTCGGCGTGAAGCGCAGGGCGGTCGAGCGTGGCGATGAGCCGCTCGATGAATCGCTTGCGAGCGCCGCCCTGCGTGCCGTAGCGGACGTGATCGCCCCCGTACTTGGGATCGCCGAACAGCGGGTGGTTTTCGTGGCTGGCGTGGACACGGATCTGGTGCGTGCGGCCCGTCTCCAGCGCGAAGCGAACGACGGACGTGTGGGCGAGATACTCGGCCGTCTCGTAGTGCGTCGTGGCCGATTTTCCGTCGTCCTTCGGGACCACAGCCATCCGCTGGCGGTGGTGCGGGTCGCGTCCGATGGCCCCCGTGATGGTGCCGCTCGGCGGATCGAGGTGGCCCCACACGATCGCGCGGTAGCGCCGCTCCACGGTGTGCGCCTTGAACTGGGCGGCGAGCGCGCGGTGCACCCAGTCGCGCTTTGCCACCACGAGCAAGCCCGACGTGCCCTTGTCCAGCCGGTGCACGATCCCGGGCCGGACCACCGGATGGTTCGGGTCCTCCGGCAGGGCATTCACCATCGAGAGGCCCACCGCTTCGTCGTCGGCGGGGGACTCGCTTTCCGTGTCGGGCCCCACCGTTGCTCCGCCCACATGGTGCAGCAGCGCGTTGACGAGCGTGCCCGAACGATGCCCGGGCGCCGGATGCACGACCATGCCCGCCGGCTTGTGCACGACAAGCAGATCCTCGTCTTCGTAAGCGATCTCCAGCGGAATGGGCTCCGGCTCCGCCTGCATGGGCGGCTTGCGGATGAGGCGAAACACGATCCGGTCGCCGGGCTCCACGGTCGCGGCTTTCTTCGCGGGCTGACCGTTGACCCGCACGTGCCCCTTCTTGATGGACCGCTGAATCTTCGTGCGCGACGCCTTCGGGTAGAAGCGCGTCAGGTACTTGTCCAGCCGGTGGGCACCCGTGTAGTCATCCGGCACCACGACCTCTACGACGTTGTCGTCGCGCCGAACGTCAGCGTCGTAGTCATCGGGGTCGAATGGAGGCGGGGACTCGGGCATGGGACTCCGTTGGGCAGGCGAGGAGTTTCGTTCACAGGGCAGTCTCGATCCACGTCTCGTGGACGTGCTGCCAGCGGAGCCCATGCGGAGCGTCGGCATCACGGGCAAACACGACGGAGCTCTGACGCCCATCGGTCGCCTCGTCGCTCGTCTGCCACTCCTCGTACGTCGCGACGATCAACGTCTCCCCCCCGTCCAGCACTCGCACGTTGCGGATCTCGATCGTGAGATCGGGCTGGGATCCGTGGTTCGTGCGCAGACCCTCAAGGATGTCGGTCCGCGTCATCCAGCGGCCTTCGGGATGGATCAGCTGGAAGTCCGACGCCAGCGCCTGCCGCGCGCGGTCGAACGACCGGTCCGTGTCCGGACGCGTCCCGCTCAACCAGGCCTCGAAGAAGTCGTGGAGCGCCACAATTTCGTCGCGGCACCGGCGCTCGATGTCACCGTCTGGGGTCGAATCTGTAGCCATGGGTTGCTTGTCGTCGCGTGTAGATGGCTCGGGCTCTTCGCGTACAATCGCAACGCTTTCGGAGAACCGAGGGCGGTTACGCAACCGGCGTCGTCTCCTCCTGCGGACGCGCCCCCTCCCGACCGTTCTTCCACTGCAATCGGCGGAGCTCGGCGTAGCGCCCATCGCGCGCCAGGAGCGCGTCGTGCGAGCCCGACTCCACGAGCCGTCCCTGCTCGAGAACACAGATCGTGTCGGCGTCCTCGATGGTGCTCAACCGGTGGGCGATGACGATGGACGTGAGCTGCCTGCCGCGCGCGAAGAGCCCGTCGAGCGCGTCCTGGATGACGGCTTCCGACTCGCTATCCAAGTCGGACGTGGCCTCGTCGAGCAGAAGCACCTGTGCGTCCTTCAGGATGGCCCGCGCGATGGCCACCCGCTGCTTCTGTCCGCCGGAAAGACGGACGCCGCGCTCCCCGATCTGGGTGTCGTATCCGTTGGGGAGACGCTGGATGAAGGCGTGGGCGTTGGCCATCCGTCCGGCCCGACGCACGGCATCGTCGGAGGCCTCCGGGTCGGCATAGCGGATGTTCTCCGCCACCGTGCCCGTGAAGAGTGTGGGATCCTGCGGCACCAGTGCGATGCGTCGCCGCAGCGTCTTCAGATCAATGGACCGCAGGTCCCGCCCGCCGATGGTGACGCGCCCTTCCTGCGGGTCCCAGAACCGGGCAATGAGGGTGGCGACGGTGCTCTTCCCAGCGCCGGAGGACCCGACGAGCGCGACGGTCTGCCCCGCCTCCACGCGAAGCGACAGGTTGCGAAGGGCCGGTTCGTCGGCGTCCGGATAGGTGAACCGCACGTCGTCCAGTTCAATGGGCCCCACGGGCACGTCCTCCGCCTCCCCCCCGCGCTCGGGCTCGGTGTCCATGAGAGACGAGAGCCGCTCCAGCGCCGCCATGCCCGACTGAAGCTTGTCGTTAAAGAACATGACCGACTTGACCGGCCCCTGCAGCTGGCGCTGGTACATGATGAAGGCGGTCAGCTCCCCGATTGTGAGCGTGCCGGTTGTGACCATCCATCCGCCCACCAGCAGCAGCGCCCCGATGCCGTAGTGAGCCGTGATGTTGATGAGCCCTTCCATCATTCCCACCTCTTTGCGCCGGTCCAGGTTGACATCCACGTACGTCTGATTCGACGCGCCGAAGCGCTCGCGCTCCTGGTCCTCTCCCACGAAGGCCTTCACCACGCGGATGTTGGAGACGGCCTCGGTAGCGGAGGCGTTCATGCGCGCGACCGTCTCTCGGATCTCGCGGGAGGCGGTGCGGAGCGGTCCCTGGTAGTAGTAGGTGATGACGGCCAGGAGCGGAAGCACGACCAG
>CAYFSC010000160.1:0-6962 GCA_964345695.1 uncultured Rhodothermales bacterium
CCGACATAAAAAAGCACGCACCCCGCTCGAACGCGAGGTGCGTGCTCAAGACTGGGGTACGGAGGAGGGAACGACAAAACACCCCTCCCTCCATCCGTCCAGCCCACCATCCCGATTCGCGGAGCGAGTCACGCGATCGTGATCGAGTCGTCGCGGTAAACGTCCTGGATGGCGTTCAGAATCTCGATCCCGTCTCCCATCGACTTCTGGAAGGCTTTGCGGCCGGAGATGAGACCCATGCCGCCCGCGCGCTTGTTGATGACGGCGGTGCGTACGACCTGCTGCAGGTCGTTCTCGCCGCTGCCGCCGCCCGAGTTGATGAGACCACACCGTCCCATGTAGTTGTTGGCGACCTGGTAGCGGGTCATGTCGACCGGGTGCTCGGTGATCAGCTTCTCGTCGACGAGCGACGGATCTTTGGCGTAGGACCCGTTCTTGTGGTCGCGGATGGCCTGGTAGCCGCCGGTGAGCGTCGGCTGCTTCTGCTTAATGATGTCGGCCTCGATGGTGGCGCCGAGGTGGTTGGCCTGGCCCGTTAGATCGGCCGAGGCCTCGTAATTCTTGCCGTTGACGGTGAACTCGCTGTTGCGCACGTAGCACCACAGGATGGTGAGCATGCCGAGCTCGTGGGCGTAGGAGAACATCTCCGTCACCTCCTGCAGCTGGCGATTCGACTCCTCGGCCCCCCAGTAGATCGTCGCGCCGATGCCGATGCATCCCATGTCATAGGCATCTTCAACACGAGCATACGGCACCTGATCGTTCCGATTCGGATACGACAGGAGCTCGCTGTGGTTGATCTTCAGGATGAACGGAATCTTGTGCGCATACTCGCGAGCGATCGAACCGAGCACGCCGTACGTGGACGCCACCGCGTTGCATCCACCTTCGATGGCCAGCTCTACGATGTTTTCGGGGTCGAAGTAGATGGGATTCGGGGCGAACGAGACGCCGGCCGAGTGTTCGACGCCCTGATCGACGGGCAGGATGGAGAGGTACCCCGTGCCGCCCAGGCGCCCGTGGTTGAACAACTGCTGCATCGCGCGGAGGACACGCGGATTGCGGTCCGAGTCCTTCCACACGCGGTCCACGAAGTCCGGACCAGGCAGGTGCAGTTGGTCTTTCGAAATGGTATCGCAGGAGTGATCGAGAAGGGTCGATGCCTCGTCCCCGAGAAGATCGGCGATGCGAGAAACGGTTGCTTCAGCCATGGTCAGTTGGAAATTTGGTGTGCAGCAGGAGTACGTGAACGTGCGGGGTCCGTACGGAGCGGATCCTATTTAGAAAGCATACGAAATTGTGACGCAATCGTCCACGTTCTGCACAACAGTCCAAGAAGGATTCACCCACGTTCGATCTCTAGCACGAGCCCGTCAGCGTCTCGAACGAAAAGGCGGCCCTTGACCTCTTGATACGGATAATCGGCGGCGTCCAGCCGAGAACGCAAGGAATGCCAGTCGCGCTCAGAAAGGTGAAACCCGATGTGGTGGACGCCGCCGCGTCCAGGCACGGACGGATGCGCCATCTCCGGCATCTCGATGATCTCGACGACTTCCTGGTCGTTTCCGTCCGTCAGTAGCGCGCGCTCCCGGCCTTCGCGTACCGGGTCGTCCTCCGTCATTTTGAGGGTCAGGCCCAGCATGTCCACATAGAACTCGATGGCCGCATCCAGGTCGGTCGTCATGACGGCGGCATGGTTGAGGCGCACCGAGATGGAGGAGGGCGAGGCGTTGTCGGTCGTCGCGGAGGGGGACATGGCACGAGCAGGATTGCTTCGTAGAAGGATGGGGCGACGCAATCAGGACGTCGCCATGGTGGAGTTGCTGGAGGAAATGTTCGACGGGTCGATGCCGAGCCGTTTCATCTTCTTGTAGAGGCCTTGCCGGGTGAGGCCCAGCACCTCGGCGGAGGCGGTAACCTGCGCGTCGCACGCGCGGAGCACCCGTCGGATGAGAGCAGCTTCCTGGCGAGCGAGGACGTCGCTCAGCGTCTGATCGGAGCGAAAGATGGCGTCGGCATCGTCCGGGGACGAAGGCGGCGCGGCTTCGGCCGACCGCACGATGGTGTCCGACAAGAGTCCGATGTCGAGGGTCGGGGCCGGCTCGCTGCCCACGTAGAGGAGCCCGCGCTCGATCTCGTTCCGGAGCTGCCGCACGTTGCCCGGCCAGTCGTACTGGAGCATCGCGTCGAGCGCGCGGGTCGTCACCGACGCCAGCGACGTGCCGCTCGGACGAAGCGTGTCGAGGAAGTGGCGCACGAGCAGCGGCAGATCTTCGCGACGGTCGCGGAGCGGTGGAACCCGAAGCGGAATCACGTTCAGGTGATAGTACAGATCCTCGCGGAAGTCATCCGATTCGACGAGGGTCCGGAGATCTGCATTCGTCGTAGCCACGAACCGTACGTCGACCGGGATCGGGGCCGAGCCCCCGACGGGGAAGACGGTGCCGTCTTCCAGCACCTCGACGAGAGCCGACTGCGTGGAGGGCGGAAGCGCGTCGACATCTTGAAGCACAATCGTCCCGCCGTCGGCTGCTTCCAGTGCGCCGGGGGTCTGGGCGTCGTCCGCGTCGACGCGGCCGAAGAGCCGTGCTTCCATCGGATCTTGCTGCATGCTGGCGCAACGCACCACTTCGCAGGGGGCGTCGGAGCGCTCGCTCGTCACGTGCACGGCACGCGCCACGAGGGTCGTTCCTGTTCCGCTTTCCCCGCGGACCAGAACCGGACTGTGGGAGGCATGCAGCTGGTTGATCTGCCGGGCCAGTGACTGCATCGCCGAGCTTTCCGCAATAAATCCATCGAGCGGGACGGAGGGAGCGACGTCTGCGGCGCGGCGCTGCGGACGCGAAGAACGGGTCAGGGCATGATCGATCGCAAGCTGCAGAAGGGGCTGCCACGCACGAAGGCGCGGCAGCGCTTCGTCCCACGCCGAGCCATCGCCTGCCAGCGAGAGGCCCATGAAGATCGGGGCCGTGTCGGTCTCGTGCAGGCGCAACCAGCGGATGAGTCCGGCCTGCGCCTGGTCGGCGTTGAGAACAGGAAGGGGGAGCGAGTCGGGCCGTGTGCCGTGCTCGTGGAGGCAGGACGGCTCTTCATCTGTCATGCGGAAGAGGCCGATCCAGTCCACATCCAGAACCGACTCGACGGCTTTCAACCAGGCCTCCGCAACGAGACGCTCCGAGACGGCAGCGTGCGACAGGGCAGCAATGTGTGGGGCCTCGGGCAGGGCCGGACGGCCGGCGTCCTCCGCGGCGCGGGAGGCGGGAAGCGACTCTCGTTTGGCGCGAAGGCGGTTCGCGTGCGGGCGGTCGCCGACCAGAGTCGCCGCGGCAATGGCCTGCCCGTACGCCGCCTGTGCTCGGGAGACCTCGTTGACGGCCTCGGCCCGCTCGCCCAAGACGGCAAACCGGAGAGCGGCATACGGAAGCACGCCGTGATAGTCGTCGTAGGCGTCTGCCGCGGCAAGGTGATCGCCGGCAGCATCTAAGGTGTTGTGGCGAACTTCGGTACGTGCGAGCGTCAGGAGCGCCCGCATCTGATGCCCACGGTGGCCGGTTTCGCACGCATTCCGATGAGCACGCTGCATCCATTCGGTGGCCTGGGAGGGATCGCCGCGACGCGCGAGCAGTTCGCCGCGGAGCAGCGCCACGTGCGAGCGGTGCAGGCCATGCGGGAGATGATGGATGTGCTCGACGAGAGAGTCGAGGAGCGCTTCCGCCTGCTGCACCTGTCCCTGCCGCAGGGCCAGCCGGGCCTGCAGCGTCTGCAGGTGCGCCTGGCCCATGGGATATTCTGCAACCGCATCCTCTGCCTCCTGGATGCATTCGGTCGCGCGGTCCCAGCGCCCCTGGCGCAGAAGCGCACCGATGTGGGCGTGATAGGCTGCCAGCAGCGGATAGTCGGCGGCCCCCTTGACGCGGCGCAGAAGGCGCACGGCCGTGGTAGCCGCATCGATGGCCTTGTGGGGAGGACGCCCGAGGTCGTAGTGGAGGGCCGCCTGCTGGGCCCAGGCGTGTCCGCGAATCCGACGGTCGTCGTGCGCATCGGCGTGCGCCAGCAGGCGATCCACGTGGTGCTGAGCCTCGCCGTAGCGTCCCTCGAACCGGTACGCCGGAATGCTCAGGTCATGCAGCCAGATCTCGGCCTGCCGATCGTCGGTATGGGCGAGCAGCGCGTGGGCCTCGTCCAGGGCCTGGCGCATCAGGTGGTACTCGTCGATTGCGAAGTACGCCTGCGCGCGGCCGAGCAGGGCCCAGCATCGGCCCCGCAGCCCGTGGGTGGACTCGAACAGCTGTTGCGCCTCGTCCAGGAGGCTGAGAGCACGCGCTTCCTCATCGGGCTGCACGTTGCGGCGAGCATGGGCCCAACCCAACCACAAGGCCACCTCTGCGCGGACGGCGTCATCTAGGGCGGCCCGGGCGCCAGGGGCGTCGAAGGGCGTCAGCAGATCGAGGGCTTGCTCCACCTGCGATCGGTGCGCGACCTGGATGCGGGCCATCAGCGCATGCAGCACCACCTGTCCCGGGTCGGCCGTCCCCGGCGCCTCGATGGGCGCGAGCAGGGCATCGACCATCTGGACCACGTCATCTGCCCGCCCGTCGGCGAGGAGGTCGCGGGCCATCGCTATGGTCTGGGAGAAGTTCATGGACAGGGTGGGTACAGAGGCAACGAAGGCCGAGCGGACGGGGCGCAAGAGCCGGCGTCCGACAACAGCGTGGCGCTCACTACATAAAGCCGAGCTCAAGCTGAGCCTCTTCCGACATCATCTGAGGCGAGAACGGCGGGTTAAAAGTCAGCTCCAGGTTGACGCTCTCGACGCCCTCCACCATGCGCACCGCGTCTTCTGCCTGTCCGGGCAAGACACCAGCGGCAGGACAGTTGGGAGCGGTGAGCGTCATGAGGACATCCACGTGGTTGTCCTCATGCACGTCGATGTGGAAGATCAGGCCGAGGTCGTAGATGTTGACCGGTATCTCGGGATCGTAAATCTCGCGTAGGGCCTCGACGATCTTCTTCTCCAGCTCGCTGTCGGGCTCGCCGGCGAGATGATGCGGGAGCGTGTCGGGGCGCTCGATCTCGGTATTTTCGTGCTCCTCCGGGACGTCGGCAGCGCCGCCTTGGGCGCCGCCAGGCATTCCACCGGGCATTCCTCCAGGCATGGGCATGGCGAAAAGGGGCGTTTGATGAGGGAAGGGAAACGGAAAGGGATGACGAGCGGCGCGGGTCAGTGGCCGTTCTGAAACTCGTCGGCACGGGACTTCATCTCCTGGACCATGGCCTCCAGGCCGTTGTTGCGCTGGGAGGTCAGGTGCTCACGGAGCCCGATGGCGTCGAGAAAGTCGAACTGGGCGTCGGCGACGGCTTCGGGCGGCTGATTGTTGAGCACGCGAATGATGAGCGCCGCCAGACCCCGCGTGATCTTCGCGTTGCTGTCACCTTGAAAGCGAAGGGCGTGCCGGTCCGAGTCGTAATTCGCCTCAATCCAGACGTCAGACTGGCAGCCGTGAATGTAGTTGTCATCCGTCTTGGCCTCGTCCTCGATCCGCGGGATGCCATCGCCCATCTCGATCAGGTACTCGTAGCGCCCCATCCAGTCGTCAAACAGAGCGAACTCGTCGACGACCTCTTGAGCGCGGCCTTGAATTGTATCCTCGGACATGGAAGCGTATTTCTGTGTAGGGGTTGTCAAATACGTGAGGAGCGACACACCATGAAATACGCAGGTCTGGGCGGATTTATCCGAAGAGCTTCTTCACACGGTGGATTCCGTCGACGAGACGATCTACCTCCTCGGCCGTGTTGTAGCACGAGAACGAGGCGCGAATCGTACCGGGCAGGCCGAGGCACTCCATGAGGGGCTGGGTGCAATGATGACCCGTGCGCACCGCCACCCCCATGCGGTCGAGGACCGTGCCGGCATCGTACGGGTGGATGTCGTCCAGCACGAACGACAGAACGCTGGCTTTCTCCTCGGCGGTGCCGACGATACGCAGGCCCTCGATGGCCTGCACCTGCTCGGTGGCGTAGGCAAGCAGTTCGTCTTCGTAGGCATGAATCGCCTCGCGATCGAGGGAGGTGATGTACTCCGCCGCAGTTGCGAGCGCGATGGCATCAGCAATGTTGGGCGTGCCGGCTTCGAGTTTGTGCGGAAGCGCGTCGTAGGTCGTTTCCTCGAAGGAAACCTGGTCGATCATGTCGCCGCCGCCGTGGTAGGGCGGCATGGCCTCCAGATGCTCGCGCTTGCCATACAGCACACCGATGCCAGTCGGACCGAACATCTTGTGGCCCGAGAAGACGAAGAAATCAGCGTCGAGCGCCTGCACGTCCACCGGCAAATGCGGGGCCGACTGCGCACCATCGACGACGACCGGAACGCCCTGGTCGTGGGCGGCCTCCGTAATCGACGCAATCGGGTTGATTGTGCCGAGCGTGTTGGACACATGCGAGATGGCCAGCAGCGCCGTGTCGTCCGTCAGGTACTCCGGCAGCCGCTGCATCTGAAGGGCACCGGAGGCCGAGACGGGAAGCACCCGGATGGAAGCACCGACCCGGTCGGCCAGCATCTGCCAGGGCACGATGTTCGAGTGGTGCTCCATTTCGGTGAGCAGAATCTCGTCCCCCGCACCGACCCTCTGCTGGCCAAACGTCGATGCGATGAGGTTCAGGCCCTCGGTCGTGCCTCGCGTCCAGATGACCTGCGCGTCGTCGGGGGCGTGGATGTACTCCGCCATCGTGCGCCGCGCTGACTCGTACGCCTCGGTCGCGGTCTGGCTGAGCCGGTGCACCCCGCGGTGGACGTTGCTGTTCTCCGACTGGTAATAATCGTTCAGCCGGTCGATGACCACCTGTGGCTTCTGCGACGTTGCCGCGTTGTCGAGGTAGGAGAGCGGCGTATCGTCGTACACCTCCTGGTGGAGCGCCGGGAAATCCCGACGCACGGCTTCTACGTCCAGCGTCGCTTTCGG
>CAYFSC010000161.1:0-6859 GCA_964345695.1 uncultured Rhodothermales bacterium
CTCGTCACCGACTTCTTCAAAGGCCTCATCAGCCGCAACCGCCCACGCCCGGGCGTCGAGACCAACGATGCCGCGTTTGGCAAGTTTTCGATGAGCCACAGCGAGCTCTCGATGCCGTCGGGCCATACCGCGCGGGCCTTCGCGCTGGCGTCCGTGCTCTCGCACAGCTACGACCGGTGGTACGTGCAGATTCCGTCGTACGCGCTCGCGACATCGGTGGGACTTCAGCGCGTCGAAAGCGGGAACCACTGGCTCTCGGACGTAGTCGTGGGCGGAGCGCTCGGCTACTTCGTCGGCCGCATGGTCACCGAGGGCGGCTATCAGCAGGACGGCGTTTCCTATCATCCCATCCTTTCCCCCGACCGGGTCGGGCTGACCATCAACTTCTGACCCCGATCCTTCACGACGCACGGGCGCTGCGTGCCAGGGGGGCGCATCTACGCGGCCCCGTCTCCGGCCGCATCGACCGCGCTGCGCACGTCGGGCGCCTCGGCGAAGGCGGACAGAGGCTTCTCAATCTCTGCGTAGCACGTCTCAGTTTCCCAGATGCGGACGCGCAGCGTAGTGACCCCCTCCGCGGTCAGCACGTCGTGCCCGCGCGTGCCCAGAAACCGCGCGACGTGGGTGCACAGGTTCTCGGCTGTGGAGTCGAACGGCAGTTCGTACGTCTTGGCGTCGAGCGCGGCCGCAGCCTCCTTCAACGCGCTATCGTCGGCGGCGACGAGCGTGGCGTGATCCATCTTATCGACGAGCGGCTTCAGGAGGCGCTTCACGTGCTTGAAGTCGATGAGCATGCCGCGGCCGTCCGGCTCGCCCTCCAGTTCAACCATCATCCGGTAGGAGTGGCCGTGCAGGTGGCGGCACGAGCCGTCGTGCCACGGCAGCCGATGGGCGGCCTCCCAGCGAAATCGTTTGGCAACCTTCATGGAGAATCGCAAGGCGGATGAGACGGGAGAACGCGGAAGCGCCTCCCCGGAGGCCGTCTGGGGAAGCGCTCGCAGGGATCCAAAACGGAAGACGCGGGGACGTTCAAAGGTGCGCTATGCCGCAGCGGGCTCCGGCGCCGACACGTCAACAAACGTGAGCCAGTCGTGCGGGTCGTTGCCCGCGTGGACGACGTCGAAGAACGCCTCCTGCAACTCCTTGGTCACCGGGCCGCGGCTGCCGTCTCCGATGGTGTAGTCGTCCACCGTGCGGATGGGAGTCACCTCAGCAGCGGTGCCCGTAAAGAAGAGCTCGTCGGCGATGTAGAGCACTTCCCGCGGAAGGCGCTTCTCGACGACCTCGTAGCCGCGCTTGCGGGCGAGCGTGATGATGGCGTCGCGCGTGATGCCCGGCAGAATGGAGAGGCCGGTGGGCGCCGTGTAGAGAGTATCGTCGCGCACCACGAAGAGGTTTTCGCCGCTGCCCTCGGCCAGATAGCCGTCCGAGCTCAGCATGATGCCCTCAATCTTGTCGTTCTTCACAGCGTTCATCTTGACCAGCGAGGCATTCAGGTAGTTGCCGCCGGCCTTGGCCAGGGCCGGGTGCGTGTTCGGCGCCATCCGATTCCAGTTGGCCACCTCCACGTCGACCCCTTCTTCGAGCGCCTCTTCACCGAGGTACGTGCCCCATTCCCAGACGGCGATAAACGTTTCAACCTTGTTCTGCAGCGGATTGACCCCCATCGGCCCTTCGCCGCGGAAGACGACCGGGCGAATGTAGCACTCGGGCAGGCCACTGCGCTCGATTGTATCGACCACGGCTGCGTTCAGCTCGTCCCGGCTGTACGGGATGTCCATGCGGTAAATCTGGGCCGAGTCGTCCAGGCGGCGCATGTGCTCGTCGAGGCGGAAGACGGCCGACCCTTGCTCCGTCTCGTAGCAGCGGATGCCTTCGAAGACGGAGGATCCGTAGTGGATGACGTGCGAAAGGACGTGGACCTGCGCGTCGTCGTAGTCAACGAACGCTCCGTTGTACCAGATATCGGGCTTCATGGCGAGGAGGCGGACGGGGGTGAATGGAGTATGAACACGGGCCGTGCAAACCCGATCTGCGGCCAAAAGTTCAAGTTATGTCCCGATTTTGGGCGCCCTTTCACGGTGCTCGCGGAGGCGCTGTCGCAGGCGGGGCATCCGCTGTTGGCGGGTCCAAGCCATGCGTCCGATGGTCCACAGGATCTTGGCCGACGCGCGCACCGTGCCGCTGATGGTGCCGGTAATCTTCGAGACGCCCACCCGCCGTCGGTACGACACGGGAACTTCTTGGATGCGGAGGCCGGCCTCGGCGGCTTTGATCTGCATCTCGATCGTCCAGCCGAACGTCTGGTCCTGCATGTCCAGCGCCAGCAGGTCGCGGAACCGAATCGCACGGAAAGGCCCCAGATCGGTGTACTCGACGCCCCAGATCCACCGCATGAGTGTACAGGCCAGCCGGTTTCCCACCTGCGCCTGCGGAAGCATGGCGCCCGGCTCTGTCTCCCCCCGGATGCGCGACCCCACGACAAAGTCGGCCCGGTCCGCGCGGATGGGTTCGACGAGGGCCGTCATCTCTTCCGGGTGATCGCTGTAATCCCCATCGAGAAAGACAAGCACGTCGGGCTGCTGGGCGTGGGCATACGCGATGCCCCGCAGACAGGCAAAGCCGTAGCCCTGGCGCGGCTCGGAAATGACGGTCGCTCCGGCGGCCCGGGCATTGTCCTCGGTTTCGTCTGTCGACGCGTTGTTGACGACCACGACCTCGTCAACGAGTGGATCGGGGATATCGGCAATAACCTGCGCGATGGCCCGGGCTTCGTTGAACGCGGGAATGACAACGAGAACAGACACAGGATCGGGGGTAGGGGTCAGGAGGACAGTGGGATCCGCTCCGGTCAAGACCCGTCGGGGCTGGGGACGCTCGGTGTCGCAGTTCGCCCTCCGAGTTACACGTGCTCCCGCGGATTGGCCTCCGCCACCTCTTCGATGGCGTCCTCATCGAGGCGCATGGGGATCCATTCGTCCAGCGGCTCGGCCCCGAAGCGGTCGTAGAAATCAATCGCCTCGGTATTCCAGTCGAGTACGGCCCAGTCGAGCCGACGGCAGCCGCGCTTGTGGGCGATTTGCGCGACCCGCTGCAGCAGGGCAAATCCGATGCCTTCGCCGCGGTAGGTGGGACGCACAAACAAATCTTCCAGGTAAAGCCCGAAGTTGGTCAGGAACGTCGAGTAGTTATGGAAGAAGAGCGCAAACCCGACGGCCTCCCCCTCGGGGGTTTCGGCGAGCAGGGCCTCGCACCGCGGATGGGCCTGCGACCCGAGTTGGCGGCGGAGGTGGTCGGCGCTCGGCTCCGCCTCATCGAGCAACTGCTCGTAGGCCGCAAGCTCTAGAATAAGCGAGACGAGCGTGTCGGCGTCCGACGGTTCGGCGGGACGAATGGAAACGTTCATCGTTTGCGAAGCGACCGGGAATTGTAGATTTCAGGCTCAGAGGTCAGCCGCAGAAGGCCTCGGCAGGCTTCCTTCTTCAGAGGGTTGACCCGCCGGAAGCTGCGGCCCGGAATTCGACAGTCAGTACCGGTCCCACTCGTCGCCGTCCTCGAAGTCGTCCTCGTCAAACCCGCCGTCTCCGAACGAGGACAGCATCGAGCCCATGATGTCGTTGTACGTCTGCTCGCCGTCGTCGATTTCCTTGCCAACGAGAGAGTTCTGGTGCAGGGCTTCGAGGACGAGTTCCATCATGGACGCGGTGGCGCCGGGGTCGCCGGGCGTCACGTGCGTGTCGACGACCGACTTCAGCCCCTCGACGCGGTCGAGTTCCTTGGCATACTCGGAAAAGGAAAGCTCCTGGTCCAGATCCACGGCGCGGCCTTGCGCGAACCAGTTGAGGATCTCCGAATACTCGGCCCGCCCTTCCTCCTTGTCGTTCGGGTCGGGAAAGTAGTGCGTGAAGATGGAGCGGATGGCGCGTCCAATCAGCGTGAGGGCGACGTTCTTGGCCCCCTCCTGCTCGCCCTCATAGACGAGCTCGACCTTGCCGGTGATGGCCGGCTCGATGTGCATCAAGTCGCTGACGCGGACGGTCGTTTCCGTCTCTCCGTTGAGCAGGGCTCGTCGTTCCGCTGCCGAGATCAGGTCTTCGAGCGCCGCCCGCGTGACCCGCACGGACACGCCCGACGTCTGGTCGATGTACTCGCTGTCGCGTGCCTCGAAGGCGACCTGCTCGATGATTTCTCGGAAGACGTGCGGGATGTGCACTTCCACCTCGGTGTCCTCCCCATCGCTTCGGTCCTGCCAAGCTTCCAGCTCGGTAATCTCGATCCCAAGATCGATGGTCTTCGGGTAGTGCGTGATAATCTGGCTGTCGATCCGGTCTTTGAGTGGCGTGATCAGGTTGCCTCGGCTCGTGTAGTCTTCCGGATTGGCGGAGAAGACCATCATCACGTCCAGCGGAAAGCGGATGTTAAAGCCGCGGATCTGAATGTCTTGCTCCTCCATGATATTGAGCAGGCCGACCTGGATGCGCGGCTGGAGGTCCGGCAGCTCGTTGATTGCGAAGATGCCGCGGTTGGTGCGCGGAATGATGCCGAAGTGAATCACCTCTTCGTCGGCGTAGGTGAGGCGCTGGTTGGCCGCCTTGATGGGATCGATGTCGCCGATGAGGTCGGCAATGGTGGTGTCGGGGGTGGCCAGCTTCTCGCCATAGCGGTCCGACCGGTGCATCCATTCGATGGGGGTCTCGTCCCCATGCTCCTCGACGATCTCCCGTCCCTGTTTGGTCTGCGGGTTGAAGGGGTTCTCGTTAAGCGGCGTGCCCTCAATAATGGGAACGTGCTCGTCGAGCAGCGACGGAAGCATGCGAATGATGCGGCTCTTGGCCTGTCCGCGCAGTCCGAGCAGGATAATGTCGTGCTTCGCGAGGATGGCATTCTGCAGTTGCGGAATAACCGTTCGGTCGTAGCCAACGATGCCGGGAAAAATATCCTCCCCCGCCCGCAGTTTGCGCATCAGGTTGCTGCGCATCTCCTGCTTGACGGAGCGGATGTTGTAGCCGGAATCTCTGAGGGCGCCAAGGGTCGTGAGGTCAGTCGGAGCAGCCATGCGGGGGACATCGGTCGTGAGAGAGCAAGCGCGGCGGCGGTCGCCTTGTGCCACTGCGGCGGTGCGTGATCAGCGCGAAATGGCACGCGAGCCTGAACCCGCTGTTCCCCTCGCGGGGCAGCCCGTCTGGAACGGTATCGCCACATCTTTGCCCCCTCCGGGCCTCTCTTCATAGATCGTTGGTCAAGTAAGAGAATCCCGTACCTACCGGATTCATTGGAGGACTTCTGTTCTGATGCTCTTCCCGACCAACCACGACGTGCTCATGCTCGACCGCTCGGCTACGTATCTCGCCCTTCCGCTGCTGCTTCTTGTCCTCTCGACATCGCCGGCGGCGGCGCAGCGAACGACCGGGGCCGTCGGATTTGGCGGCCAGCTCGGGGAGCCCACCGGCCTCACCCTCAAGGTATACAACGCGAACGCGCCCTCCTACGACTTTCTCGCGGCCTGGGACCTCGACGACTTCTTCTTCCTCAATGGCCATGCCTTGTTCGAGCACCGGATTGACGCGTCCAACATCGACCCGCAGCTGGAGTGGTTCGTCGGGCCGGGAGCGTTTGTCGGTGTCGTCGACAATCCCAGCGACGACGAGCTTGGGCTGGGGATCAGCGGAACGGCCGGGCTCAACTTGGTCTTCTCGCAGCAGGTGGAGCTGTACGTGCAGGTGACGCCTCGCATCGGCGTGGTGCCCGATACGGAAGGCGAGATCGGCGGTGGCCTGGGCCTTCGCTATTACTTCTGAGCGCCGCTACTTCCGGGCTGTCGTGCGATTCTGGGCCGGCGGCTTCCATCGGTAGAGCTCCAGCTGCGGCGTGGGCGCCGAGCGGGCAACGGCCAGCAGCATCCCGTCGGGCGTGCGGCGCACGGCCAGGTCCCGTGGATAGTCGTTGCGCGAGCCCTCGCGGTTGCGCTCGGTGAGCGTTCGCACCAGCCGCCCGTCGCGGCCGTACACGTCGATGCGCAGCCAGCCGGGGCGCAGGTTGAGCACAAACAGACGGTCGCCCAGGGGCGCAGCCGAGACCGTCAGAAGGGGCGGTTTGGACGAGTCGCCCTGCAGAAACGAATAGCTACGCTCCAGCATGGGCGAGTCAAATCCCACCAAGGCCGTAGAGTCCGCGCTCGCGCTGTCATCGAAGTCCAGCGGCAGCACGTCGATCACCGGCCGGAACCCGGACAGGCTCAACAGCGAATCGCCCCAGGCCCGCAGAAAGCCGGCATGACGCCATGTGGGGCCGGAGAGCGGAGCCCGTGCGACGATGCGTCCACGGTCATCCAGTCGCCCGATGAAGTCCGGTGTCTCTTCGCCCACGACCTTCGCGTAGAGCGCCGCGTCGGTTGCCAGGGTGTAGACGAGGGTCTCCTCCGCCGGGCGCCGAAACGACACCGACTGCTGCGGCAGGCGGCGGCCGTCCACAACGAGGTCGAAGCGATCCGCCCCGGCGTTGAACACGACGACCGTGTCGCCCCGCACGCCGGCGATGTAGGGCACGTCGAAGGCCTCGGGACGCGTCGTCTGCTGCACCGTGCCGTTGGGGGCCACGGAGTACAACTGGTTGCGTTCCACGTCGGCCAGTACCAGCCGCCCATCCGGGAGGAAGCGGACCGTCCGCGGCAGGGTCATACGCGCATCGTCCGGCCCTCGCGTGGTCCACAGCCGCTGCAGGGTGTCGACGGGAACGGTCTGCGCGACGCGCCGCGAGAGCGAGTCCGCCGGCATCAGGGCCTGGTTGCGCTCTCGCTGGCAGCTGTGGGGCAGACAGCCGGTTGCCATCAACAGCAGCGCAAGCAAGAGCAGACCGCGGC
>CAYFSC010000162.1:0-6828 GCA_964345695.1 uncultured Rhodothermales bacterium
ACAAACCACTGCGTCGCATCGCGACAATCGCGGGAGTCAACGGTAGACGCTTCAACACCAAAGGGTTCAGCAACGCCAACGCCCCGGAAGGATTGAGAGTTCGCGAGTCAAGCACGGCACACTCCGCAACGCATCACTGGTACAAATCGTCCAGATCCGCCGCCGCGAGGTGGACAAGGAGACGTGCAATCTTGCCGCTCACCACGTCCACATACGTGGCGCCCTTTTCCGCCGTAGCCGCTTTCGGATTGCCGATGCCTGTGTCGTCGGTGACCTCCGTCCACCGCCGCTCCGCCCACGCCCAGGGTTCGCGTAACGCGTCGATTGCGAAGTCCCGCGCCGCCCCGTCCCCGGCCTCGTCGAGCGGACGCACCAGATCCGGCGCCGCCTCAAGCATCACGCTCGTCTCCATCTCGCCTGCATGGTCACCCGGCTCGTCGAAGATGGCTTCCTGATCGCCGATCTCGTACCAGTTCACGACGGCCACAAACAGATTCTCGACCTTCGCCTGCACCTCACGGACGAGTGGCTTGAAAGTGTTGCCTCCATGTCCGTTCAGCACCACGAGCTTCGTGAAGCCCTGCGTGAGGAGCGACTCGGCCACATCGCGGAGCAGCGCAGCCTGCGTGCTCGGATGCATGTTGACCGTGCCCGGAATGTCGAGGTGCCCGGTGTTCACGCCGAACGGGACGGTCGGCAGGACGAGCACAGGAGCCCCTTTGTCCCAGGCCCGCCGCGCAGCTTCTTCGGCAACGTGGTCGCACTGGAACGTGTCGGTGGCGTACGGAAGGTGGACGTTGTGCGCCTCCGTCGATCCCCACGGCAGCACGGCCACGTCGTACTCGGTGTCGCGGACCGTGGCCCACGTCGTTTCAGCGAGCAAATAGGGGCGTCCCGGCATTGGTGCGGAAGAGGTCTGGCGGAAAAATCGTTCGGACGGCTGCGGAACCGAATGTACGACCGACCCCGGCCCGGTTTCAAGCATGGACCCCGGGCCCTCAATGCCAGCGGCAATGGCGGAACGTAGGGCTTGATCGGAACCGCCCCGACACCGGCATGCAGCCTCTGGATGCAGACGATGTGCCGGATTGATCTCCTCCTCCGCTTCGCCGTACCATACCGCCGATCCATCCTTCCTGTCGTCTCCCACACTCATGACCGACTCTCCCTCCTCGTTCGACTCGCCTCTCCGTCGCACCCTGCTCGGAACGGGGGCCACGCTCGCCGGCTCCTACCTGGGTCTCCAGGCCGCTTTGCGTTGGCAGCGAAGCCGCCTCCCCGCACCCAGCATCCTTCCGAAAGTTTTGGACGCCGATTCCCGCGCGTTTGAACTGTCTGAAGGGCGCGTCAACTACTACGTGCGTCCGGGCAGCGGCACCCCGGTGGTCCTGCTGCACAGCTTCAACGCCGCGGCGTCGCCCCATGAAATCCGGCCCATCTTTGACCACCTGGCCGCCACGACCGAACGCCCGCTCTACGCTCTCGACTGGTTCGGCTTCGGGCGCTCGGCCCGGCCCGACGTCCGCTACGACGCGGCGCTGTATGAGCGGCAGCTGTATCGCTTTCTGGATACGGCCGTCGAGGCGCCCGCGGACGTGGTGGCCCTCTCCCTCGGCTGCGAGTACGCCGCTCGGGTGGCGCTGCAGGCCGCACCGCTCGTGCGCCGCCTGGTGCTCGTTGCGCCGACCGGACTGACAGCCGACCGCGACCGGTCTCTTTCCCTTCGTGTCGCGTTGGGGGTCGCCGGTCGCGTGGGCCTGTTCGAACTGCTGTTCTATCGTCTCACGCGGCGCGACTCGCTCCGTCGCTTCTACCAACGACAGGTGTTCGTGGACCCCGACACCGTGCCCGATGACCTGGTGGATGCTGCCCACACCACCTCGCACGCCCGAGGTGCCCATCACGCGCCGCGACGATTTGTAGACGGCTCGCTTTTCCTGGAGGATGTAGCTGACACGGTGTACGCTCGCCTGTACCGCCCCACCCTGTTGCTCACCCCTACCGATCCCGCTCGCACCGTCCAGCGGTTCGATCGGCTGCCGCAGGTGCTCGACGCGAATGAGCGCGACCTGCAGCACGCCCTCCTTCCGGGCGGACTGCTTCCGCACTGGGAGGCCCCCGATCCGTTTTTCGAAGCGCTGGACGACTTCGTGAGTCGTGATGCGTGATTCGTGACACGCGCCAGGCGATACGGACTGCACTCCACGTCCCACGCACAACCCCCAACGCACAACCCATAACCCCGAACATGAACGTCGACCGCGCCCGAGCAGAAACGCCGGGATGCACGAACGTGCTGCACTTCAACAATGCCGGTGCCGCGCTCCCGCCGCAGCCGGTGCTCGACGCGCAGATCCACCATCTGCGTCGGGAGGCGGAGATTGGTGGCTACGAAGCGGCCGACGAGGCCCTTCCGAAGCTGCAGGCTACGTACGCGGCGGTCGCCCGCATGCTGAACTGCGACCCCGACGAGATCGCCCTCGTCGAGAATGCGACGCGGGCCTGGGACATGGCATTTTACGCGATGCCATTCGAGCCCGGCGATCGCATTCTGACCTCGCAGGCCGCCTATGCCAGCAATCACATCGCCTGCCTGCAGGTCGCCGAACGCACCGGCGCGGAGGTCGAAGTCGTTCCCTCCGACGACACGGGGCAGATCGACCTCGACCGCCTCGCGGGTCGCCTCGACGACCGCGTACGTCTCATCGCCCTCACGCACGTCCCGACGAACGGGGGCCTCGTGAACCCGGCGGCGGAGGTCGGCGCCCTGGCGACAGACGCAGGCGTGCCGCTCCTGCTGGACGCCTGCCAGTCCGCCGGGCAAATGCCGCTGGACGTCGAGGCGCTCGGCTGCACGATGCTCTCGGCGACCGGACGCAAGTACCTGCGCGGCCCCCGCGGCACGGGCTTCCTGTACGTGCAGCGCGACTGGATCGAACGCCTGGAGCCGCCGCTGCTCGACCTCCACGCCGCAACGTGGACCGCGCCAGATACGTACGAAATCCGCCCAGATGCCAAGCGGTTCGAAACCTGGGAAAGCCACGTGGCCGGACAGGTTGCGCTGGGCGTTGCGGTCGAGTATGCCCTGGACTGGGGACTGACCGCCATTCGCGATCGCGTGCAAGCGCTGGCGGCCGCCCTCCGCACCGAACTCGCGTCGATTCCGGGCGTCACCGTCGACGACGTGGGCCGCGAGAAGTGCGGCATTGCTACGTTCCACACCGACTCGACGGAGGCTTCCCCCCTGCACGCTGCGCTTCGCGAGCGAAGCATGAACACGTCGGTGTCCACGCCGAACTCGACGCGTCTCGACGCAGAGGCTCGCGACCTTCCGGACCTGGTCCGCGCCTCGGTGCACTACTACAACACGGAAGCCGAAATCGGGCGGTTCGCCGCCGCGCTACGGGACGTGATGCGCGATTCGTGATGCGTGAGATTCATGAGATTCGTGATACCAATACGGGATAGGCAATCCGCACGACGTGACTTCCCAAACGAAGATGATCTTCGACTTTCAATCCCGCGCCGACGCCGCCGAGCACTGGCGCACCATCAACGACACCGTTATGGGGGGCGTATCGACGAGCGAATTCGTGGCGACCGACGACGGCGCCGCGTTCCAGGGTACGGTGTCGCTGGACCGCGGTGGCGGCTTCGCATCGGTGCGAGCGCCAGAGGATCACTACGACCTTTCGGGCGCGGACGGCCTTCGGCTGCGGGTCCGTGGCGATCAGAAGCGCTACACGCTCACGATGTACACCCGCTCCGGCGGTCGCATCAGCTACCGGGCTCCGTTCCAGCCGAGCGGCGACTGGCAGAAGATCGACCTTTCCTTCGATGCCCTGACGCCGTTTCGCCGGGGCCGTCAGGTTCCGGACGCGCCGCCGTTCGATCCCTCGCAGATTCGCACGATCGGCTTCCTCATCGGCGACAAGCAGGCCGGCCCTTTTCGCCTGGACGTGCAGTCCATTGCCGAGATTTCCAACCTTGAATCATAATTCGCAGGGCGGTCGTGTCAGATGCCCGCTCCCGTCGCTAGGTTACGGACCTGCCCTCGAACCACACCTGCTTTTCCCCTTATCCATGCCCGATCTGTTTGACGACGCCCCGCGTCCCAAGAAGCACGTCGCGGTGTCCGGCAACATTGGCGCCGGCAAAAGCTCCCTCACCGAAGTCCTCAGCAATTACTTTGACTGGAAGGCCGTCTACGAGCGCGTGGACGACAACCCGTATCTGACGGACTTCTACAACGACATGCGCCGGTGGTCCTTCAACCTGCAGGTCTTTTTCCTGTCCAACCGGTTTAAGCACCAGCAGAAGATCGAGGCGATGGAGCAGTCGGTCGTGCAGGACCGATCGATCTACGAGGACGCCGAGATTTTCGCGCGGAACCTGCACGAGATGGGGCTCATGAGCAAGCGCGATTATGAGAACTACACGGAGCTCTTTTCCATCATGACCTCGTACCTGGATCCGCCGTCCCTGCTGGTGTACCTGCGGGCCTCGGTGCCCACGCTCGTCAATCACATCCAGCAGCGCGGACGCGAGTACGAGTCGACGATCCGCATCGACTACCTGGAGCGCCTGCAAGGCCACTACGAGACGTGGATCGAGGACTACGACCTGGGTCCGAAGATGATTGTCGACGTAGACGAGCTCGACTTTGTGAACAATGAAGCGGACCGCCGGGCGGTCGTACAACGCATCGAAAGCCGACTGTTCGGCCTGTTTCCGGACGAATAGCCGCGGTCGTCGTTGCGTACTTCTCCCCCGAAACGGCGGAGCAGCCTCGCATTGAGCGCACAAATCAACGAAGCGGATGACCACGCGCGAATCTGCGAGACTCGGACGGAGGCGGCGAGCCGGGCAGATTGTGCTCGGGGGGATCGCGATTCTTCTCGTCCTGATCACGCAGGCTGCCCACGGCCAGCGCCCTCCGTCTGACACGTCGCGCGCGCAGCAGGAGCAGCAGGAAGCCCCCTTGCGCCCGATTCCCCTGCAGGGGTCGCGCTACGGACACGTCGTCATCGACTCCTTGCCGGCCCGGCGCCCGTGGACTACTTTCGAGTACGTCGTCAACCAGGAGCCCGGCTCGTTCCTGTACGACCTGGGGCCGGTGTCGTGGCCGCACGGCTGGAGTGTCGACGGCCTGGCCCCGCATCGCTGGGGCTTGCGTCTGGACGGCTTCTCGTACCAAAACCCGCTTACGGGCCGCCCGCAGATTGAGGTGCTCCCCCCGTCGTTCTTCTATCCGCCGCGCATCGGGATGGACCCCGGCGGTCGGCCCACCGGCGTGCATCTCGATTGGCGCGACTACCTGCTTCGCCCGCCGATCACCGAGCTCCGATTCCGGCGCGACAGCAACGGCCTGCAGTCCATCGAGGTCGCCCACTCGCAGCAGCATCGCGTCGACCTGTTCGAGACGCCCGCGCTGGTTCAGATCACGGGCGGATTCGGCGGACAGGCCGCCGAGGGTGCCTACGAGGGCAGCGACCTGCGCAGTGGGCGGCGCCTGTGGGCGCGACTGCGCTACCGGACCAACCAGTGGGAGGTGGCCCTCAGCGATCTATCGATCCGCCACCGGATTGGGGCACGGGGCGAGGTGGAACCCCCGATTCCTTCGCTCTTCTCGTCGATCTATCTGTTCCCGCTGGCGGAGACGAGCGTGCGCAGTCCGGACGCCCGCCGCCGCACCTTCCGCAACGACGTGATGCTGACCGTCCGCGGCCCGATGCTGCCACAGTTCAACAAGCTCCTGCGGCTCTCGGGGCGCTGGACGGCACAGACGTTTGAGTTTGAGCCCGACTTCGGCGGGACCTCTCCCGATACGACCTGGTCCCTTCGCACGCACGGGTTCCACGGACTGGCGCAACAGGCGGCGGAAATCGGTCGGCACGATCTCTTACTGGAAACGTCGGTGAGCACGTGGACGACGACGCGCAGCAACGTGGCCCAGATCGAGGGGCAGCGCTGGGAGGCGCACGCCTCGGTCCAGGATTCGGTTCGTCTCGGGCGGACGTCGCTCGTTCTCGATGGCGGCTGGCACGCGTCGTCGGTGCAAACGTATCCGTCAGTTGCCCTCAGCGCCCGCCGGTCGGTGGGCGGCGTGGCCTGGCATGCCGCGGTGTCGGCGACCGGCCAGCCCTTGCCCTGGATGATGGGCGACGGTTTCGAGACGTTGGTCCAGCCGCTGGAGGGCGATGCCCCCTCGCCGTCGGATCTCGTCTACAAAGGGTCGCTGACCGGGCGGTCCCAGCTCGGAGCGGTTGACGTGCGCCTCAAAGGATTCGGCCACGCCATCCGAGGGCCGCTCGACTACTACGCCGGGGCCCCCGCGGGCGACTCGCTGCGCACCATCCCCGACACGCTCGCCGCCCGGACCGCTTCCGATCCGTTTCTGCGCGCAGGGGCGACGCTCTCCGTAGGCTGGCGAACGGACACGGAACGGGGCCTTTATGCCCAGGCCGAGGCGACGGCGCAACAGTTCTTAAACAGCACCGACTCGCCCCTGCACGAACGGGTTGCGGAGACTCTTCCTGGCCTTCACGGGCGCGCTCGCATCGGGGCCCGCTTCGTTCTCTTTCAGGACCTGATCACGAACGCCTGGATCCAGGCTCGCGGCTGGACGGCCATGAACAGCCGCTGGTTTCATCCGCCGACAGGACTGCTTGCCGTGCCCCCCCTCGACCAGCCCGTGCCCGACCGGCCGAACCGCCGCGTCGGCCCCAACGGCGTCGTCGACGTGCACGCCGAGGCCATCCTGCGCGGCGCGAAGCTCTTCTTCACGTTCGAAAACGTCACGAGCGACACCGAGGTCCATCGCGGCGC
>CAYFSC010000163.1:0-6753 GCA_964345695.1 uncultured Rhodothermales bacterium
TGGTCAAGTATTCAGGTGGTACTACGTAATAACATGGACACTGAAACACATTAGCACTTAAACACCCGAACACACAAACACTCGAACACCTACTCCTCCACTCCCGGATTCCGATTTAAGAACTCGTCGTACAGCTTGGAGTGGCGGCTTTCCATGGGCAGCTTGTAGCCGTCAATAAAGAGGTGCTGTACCTGCGTCTTGGTTTCAAACGGGTCGCCGTCGGCCACGAAAAGGTTGGCCTGCTTGCCGACTTCGAGGGAGCCAAGCCGGTCGTCGACGCCCAGGATTTGGGCGGGTGTGATGGTCACGGCGCGAAGTGCCGCGTCCTTGCCCAGTCCGTAGGCCGCCGCAAACCCGGCATGGAACGGCAGATTGCGGACGTTTTCGGCTTCGCCAGTGCGGAGGGCGACGGTCACGCCCGCGTCGTGAAGAAGGCCGGCGTTGGCGTACGCCTTGTCGTACCGGTCGCTCTCCCGCGAAGGAATGGAGAGAACCGGGCCGGTCATCACGGGAACGTTCGCCGCCGCAATCGCATCGGCCACGCGCCATCCGTCCTGGACGCCGCCCAGAATCATCTGGTCGGTCAGGTTTCGTTCCTCGGCCCACGCCAGGGCCGAGGAAATGTCGGCAGCGGCGCTGGCTTTCACCAGGAGGGGCGTGGTGCCGTTCACCACCGGCAGAAGGGCCTTCATCGACGGCGTGTATTCGGGCATCGCGGCAGTACCGTTCGAGGCTCGGGCCGAGTCGATGCGAGCGTAGAGTTCCGCGCGATCCCACACCTCGTTCAGCTTCTCCATGGCCTTTTTCGCGGCCTTCTCGATCTCTTCCTCGCTGCGCCGATCCCACGGCCCGCGCCGTCCTGTAGACGGAAAGTCCAGGACGACCATCTCCACGCCTCCATGCAGCATTTGCATCGGCGTGTAGCCATGCAGGTCGATGAGCGCCGCAGTGCCTGGGAGGAGGCCCCCGGACGGTTCGCTGATCACCGTTGTGACGCCGCTCACGCGGGTCACCGGGATGTTGACCGAGTTGGGATTGACGGCTGTCAGGGCCCGCATTTGCGGAGTGAGGTCGCCGATCTCCGAGTCGTCCTGTGTTTCCGAAAGGGAGCCCACCTCGACGAGGCCCAGTTCCGTGCCGCTGTCGATCATGCCGGGGTAGACGTGCAGGCCGGTGGCGTCGATCACCTCGGCGTCGTCGGGCACGGCGACCGAGGCCCCGACGGCGGCAATGGTGTCGGCACGGACGACGATGGTGCCGGACTCGATCGTGCCGTTCGTGACGGTGACAATGCGGGCATTGGTGATGGCAAACGTGCCTTGGCGGCCGGGCGTCTTCTGGCCGAAGGCGGGGCCCAGCAGGAGAAGACAGGCAAGGACGGAACTCAGGAATCGCATAGAACCGGGGGAAAACAGGAAAGCAAGATGGGGACGCCGCCGTACTGCGTCGGGAAGAGGCGCGGACACCGGTCAGTGGCTGTGGTGGAGGAACAGCCCCTTCTCGGTGGCCTGGAGGAACGCACCCTGCATGCAGCGGCCGTGGCGCGTGTCCACATCCGACCAGTCGGTGGTGAGGTCGATGGCGGCCTCTGGATCCACCACGATGCGCATGTCATCGGGGTCGTCGGTGCGGTCGAAGCGAGCGATGCCGTCCACGTACGTGCGTTGCGGAACGGCGTAAATCGAGAGGGGGTGTGCACTAAAGACGGCCAAATCCGCGTCTTTGCCCACCTCGATCGACCCGACTCGATCGGCAATGCCGAGCTGGCGCGCGGGGTTGATCGTAATGAGCGAGAGAGCTTCGGTGTCCGACAGGCCCCCGTAACGCTGCGACTTGGCCGCCTCGTGGTACAGGTGCCGGTTCAGCTCTTCTGAGTCGGAGTTGATCGAGGTCGTCACGCCATTGTTCGTGAGGATGGCGGCGTTGTAAGCGGTCGAGTAGTACACTTCAAACTTGTAGGCCCACCAGTCCGAAAAGATGGACGCGCCGGCGCCGAAGGCCGCAAGCTCCGGGGCCACCTTGAACCCTTCGTTCACATGCTGGAAGGTAACCCTGTCGATGCCGAAGTCCTCCAGCACCCGCATGAGCATGAGGATCTCGTCGGCGCGATACGAGTGGGTGTGGATCTGCACCTCGCCGCTGAGCACGTCGGCCAGCACCTCCATGCGCTCGGAGTGGGGCGGCGGGGCGTCACGATTCCCATTCTGGTACGCCTCTTTCGCGGCGGCGTAGCGCTGCGCCTCCGTTAGGGCGTCGCGGACGACCTGCTCCACACCCATCCGGGTGCGAGGCACGATGTCTCGTCCTTCTCCATGCACGCGTGTCGGGTTTTCGCCAAGCGCGAACTTGATGGTGCGGGGGGCGCCTTCGAAGCGAAGCGCCGCGGGGTCGGTCGTGCCGTAGCGGTGCTTGATCGTCTCGTTGCGTCCGCCAATGACGTTGGCCGAGCCGTGCATGACGTGGCTGGCCGTGACGCCGCCCGCCAGCGCGCGGTAGATGGAAACGTCAAACGGATCGAGCACGTCGCCCACGCCAACCTCAGAGGTGACAGGATTCGTCGCCTCGTTCACGTCGCTGATCGCCATGTGCGAGTGCGCGTCGATGATGCCCGGCATCACGTACATGCCGCTGGCGTCGAACGTCTCCACGCCGCTCGGGACCTCCAGGTCGGGGCCGATCTCGGCAATAACGCCGTCGCGGATGAGCACGTCGGTGTTTTCCTGCGTGCCGTTGGTGATTGTGAGGACCGTGGCATTCTGGATGAGCCCGTCGTCAGGCGCGTCGGCCCGAAGCATGTCGGTTTGAGCCGCGGACGCGGGGGCCAGAACCAATGCAAGGATCCACAGCACCGTGAGGGTGGGGAACGAGCGAGGGTGGGGAAGCGAATGCATCATCTGCATCATCGAGCAAAGCGTGAGGTTGGAAGCAGCAAACGACCGGGACGCAGCGACGAGGGTGGGGATTATTCAGGAGTGTCGGTGCGCGAACCCGTGATGGGAAAAGAGCCGAACTGGCCAGTGGAGACGGATCCGTCGAAGTCGGCGCCTTCGACGGTCACACTCACGTCCACCTCCCCGACGTCTCCGCCGTCGAAGGAGAAACTCAGCGAGGAACCGTCGAACGAAATGCCGCGCAGGTCTTCATCGTCGTTACCGGTGGGGGAAGAGATGGAGCCTTCGAGGCCGGAGCCGCTTTCTTCGAGGGTGATGGTTCCGGAGAGGTCGCCCTGCGGCGATTCGATCGAGTATTCCCACGTTCCCACTACGGCCGACACGTTGCCGGTCACTTCGCCTTCGTCCTCGGCGGCGGACACCTCGAAGACGTGCCCGTCGACGACGACGTGTCGCACTTTCGTGTCTTCGTCGAAGTAGTTGCCGTCGGTAACGACGAGGTTCGCGATCTTGCCCGCCTCCACGGTGCCGAGACGGTCGTCGACGCCAAGCAGCGAGGCCGCGTCCGTCGTCAGAGCTGCGAGGGCCGCGTCTTCTGACAGACCGTGCTCGATCATGGTGCGCAGGTTGTCACGGATGTCGCCAGCCTTCACGTCCTTCGAGGTAAACCCGAAGCGAAGTCCTGCCTCCCGGAGTGTGGCTGCATTCTGATAGTATTTCTCCCGTTCCATCGCCTGGCGTGCCTGGAGGTTTTTCTCCTCGTCCTCTGTGTCCTCGTGCGAGCGGACGCGGAGGTCGTCCTGAAAGACGCTTCCCGGCTCCTCCGGTGTCGTGGCGTCCTGCGTCGTGTCGGCCGCCGTCGTGTCGGCGTCGGATCCCTCCTCATCATCGGGGGGCTCGGGAAGATCCAGCGTGAGAAAAAGAGGAGCGTCGACGGCCTGCAGCGACTCGACGGCCTGGAAGCTGCCGTTCAAGCCCGTCAGCATCACGGGGACCCCGAGCTCGCTCTGCAGGGCGAGGACGCGGTGGAGGTCAAGGGCGTCCTCAGTGTAGGCGGCGACGGGGAGCGATCCGTCCATCAGGGGCAGGAGCGCGTCGTGGACGGCGTCTGTCGGTGGGCGCTGGCGGCCTTGCGGGCTCTTCTCGTAGGCCACCATCATGGCCTGACGCCGTTCCGTCTCACGCACAAGATCCCGCAGGGTGGCGATCACGGCCATGTCCGTCGCGGGGGCGACGACGTTTGGCCAGGAACTCTGGGCCCCTCGGATCTGGAAAAAGACGGAGGAGACTCCGTTCAGAACCATCGCGTTCGGGTCGTCGCCTGCCAGCTGGACGATCGCACCTTGGCCGGGAAGCATCTGGCCCTCAGGCACGACGTGGGCCGTGGTAAACCCGACCTCGCGGAGCTTGGACACGGTCGATTCCTCGGGATTCAGGAGCGCTCGCGCAAGACGGTCGGGTTGGATCCCGGCCCGGGCGGAGGGGGCGTCGTCGGGATTCTCGACGTCTTCGCTCGTGTCGAGATCGGGCGTATCGACACCGACGTGCGAGAGCCCGTCGATGAAGCCGGCGTAAACCGTCAAAGAGTCCCCCACCACCTCGCGCGCGTCGAACGGAATCGCGACGTCGGGCCCAACGGCTTCGATGAGGCCGTCACGAACGAGCACCGTCGCCCGGTCCATGACCTCGCCGGGGGCCGTTACGACCCGGGCGTTCGTAATGGCCATGGTGCGCGTCACGACCGGGAGATCGTCGGTATCTTGCGCCTGGGTGGGGAAGAGAAGCGTAAAGCAGAGAAGGACAGCAAGAACACCGCTCTGGCGCGAGGGGTGGGGCAGGGCGTGCAACGTCATTCGAGAGGGGAGGCGACCTGAATGAAAACGAGTCTCCTCCAGAATAGGGCACGCCACGCACATTGTCACGGCGGTCCATCCCCGCACGTGACAGGATCGTGCCGTTCGTTTCAAACGTCTCCTTGATCAGTCGATCATGCGCTTGAGTTCTTCGACGCGCTGGACGACCTCGGCGCGATCCATCGAGTTGTAAGGCTCGGGCAGGAGGTCGCGGCTCGTGCACTCGAGGACGGCGGCGAGCTTCTGCAGCTCCACCTCGGTCGGGTAGGTCGGCGGGATGAAGTCATCGACGGTCTCCTGCAGGATCTCGGGCGTCACGGTGCCGTCGCTGGTGCCGGCGGCGCGGAACCCGGCGCGCGTCAGGATTGCCTCCATGTCGGCGCCGCTGAACGTGCGCTTGCCGTCGAGGAGGACCGTGGGCACCTCGTCCATCGGGATCTGCACACCCGTGCGGTTCATCATCACCTCCAGAAGCTCCTCGCGGTCCTCGCGGGTGGAGGGGTAGAACAGCGACAGGTGCTCCTCGGCGCGTCCCTGCCGTTTGAGGTCGACGGGCATGAGATCGGGGCGGGCGGTGACGAGGAAGAAGATGACGCGTCCGCGGTGCTTCGGGTCGCTCATGAAGGAGACGATCTGCGAGAACACGCGCTGGCTCACGCCCGAGTCGCCTTGTGCATCGCGATCCCCGAGGGCGGCATCGGCCTCGTCGATCATCACGGCGACCGGCGTCATGGCCTCCAACAGGTTCAGGATTTTCTCCAGGTTGCCTTCCGTCACGCCCTGCCACTGCGAGCGGAAGTTCTTGAGCTTCACCATCGGGATGCCGATTTCCCCGGCAAAGCAGTTGATGAGGAACGTCTTGCCGCAGCCCACGGGCCCGCTGATGAGGTAGCCCATCGGGATTACGTCGCGGCGTCCGGCCTTCAGCGCGCGGGCCGCCTGGCGCAGGTGTTCCTTCGCTTCGGTGTGCCCGGCGACGAGATCGAGCGATAAGTCGGTCTCCACAAATTCCAACAGGCCGTACGCCTCCTCCTCGATGAAATCCTTCTTGAGGTCCGAGAGTGTCTCGAACGTCAGGCGGCTCTGGTTCTCGATGACGTCGGCCAGGATCGTGCGGAGCTGCGTGATGTTCAGCCCCGCGGTCGACTCGGCGAGGACGCGCGCGGGGACGTCCGAGTTGGCTTCGAACGTCGAGCGGCGGCCTTCCAAGAACCAGCCGATGTACTCTTTTCGGGCGTCTTCCTCCGGAATGGGAACGTAGATCTCCGCCGTGTGCGGACTCTGGACGAGCTGCTGGTTCAGGTCCGTCAGGTTTTCGGTGATGAGCGTGATCGTGAAGTCGCGGTCCAGGAACTGGCGGTCGCGCGACCACTTCTGCAGGTAGACGAGGGCCTGCCGGTCCTCGGCGGAGTACATGGACGCCTCGGCCATCGGTGCAATGGTCTCCGCGTAGTCGATGATGAACGCCATGCGGGTGCCCTCCGAGAGGCGCAGGCGAAAGTAGTTCTCCAGCAGCGAGAAGACGCGCGACGGGTCCTTGGGCAGTTGCTTCTGGTACTCCGTGCCAAAGAGGCTGTCGTAGCCCGACAGCGCGCGGTTGAAATCCTTCTTCGACGCCTTATCGGCAAAGTGGATGCCGGAAGAGCGGTCGTAGAACACGACCACGTCGCGCTCGGCAAACACGTCGTTTACCAGGAACTGCTGCAGCGGCACGTACGACCGCTCGCCCGACGGAGCCACGCTCGGGACGAGGTCGCGCACGTCGCCGTGGAGGATAAACTCGGTAAACGTCTTCGTCAGGTACTTGCGCGCCATCTCCTGGGCCCACGACGGATAGTGGTCCAGGTACGTCGCCACGTCGTCGTCCGTCACGGCCGCGCTGTCCGGCGAGGCGGCCTCCGGGGGCTCGGACGGCCGGTCGTCGCTCCCGGACTCGTTGGGCGCGCCGTTGGGGGAGGAGGCGGGGAGGTTGGAAGAAGCGTCGGACATGGGGACCGGATGATTCGCGA
>CAYFSC010000164.1:0-6669 GCA_964345695.1 uncultured Rhodothermales bacterium
TCACGAATCACGCCAAAAGTCGTCGCTCAGATACCGCGTTCCGCTGTCGCACAAGATGGTGACGACGACGCCTGCGTCGAGCGAGCGCGCCACGTCCAGTGCCGTTGCCACATTCGCGCCCGCGGACGGGCCGACGAACAGGCCTTCTGCGCGCGAAAGATGGCGGGTCATGGCAAACGCTGTTTCCGTGGAGCACGTCACGTGGGCATCCGGGAGGTCCGGGTCGTAGATGCCGGGCACGAGCGCGGTCTCCATGTGCTTCAGCCCTTCCATGCCGTGCATCGACGTTGCGGGTTGCATCGCCACGCACTGAATGCCCGAGTCGTGAGCCTTGAGCCGGCGCGTCACGCCGCCGAAGGTGCCGGTCGTGCCGAGGCCGGCGACGAAGTGCGTGACGCGTCCGTCCGTTTGCTCGAGGATTTCGGCACCGGTGCCGTCGTAGTGGGCCTGCCAGTTGCTGTTGTTATTGTACTGGTCTGGGTAGAAATAGCGGTCGGGTTCGGCGGTCACGATCTCCTTCACGCGCCGCTGTGCCCCGTCGGTCCCGGCCATCGGGTCCGTCAAGATGAGCTCGGCACCGTACGCGCGCAGCGTCTTCTTCCGCTCGTCGGAGGCGTTTTCGGGGAGGGCGAGCGTCACGTTGAGGTCCATCGCCGCGCCGATCAAGGCGTAGGCGATGCCGGTGTTGCCGCTCGTGGCGTCGATGAGTGTCTGCTCGCGGCGGAAGGCGCCGGATTGCAGTCCATCCTCGATCATGCGGAGCGCGGGCCGATCCTTCACCGATCCGCCGGGGTTCAGGTGTTCGGCCTTGGCGTAAAGTGACACCGTGTCGGGAAGCGATGCGGCGATACGATCCAGTGCGAACAGTGGAGTGTTGCCAATGTCTCGGACGACGTCGGATTGCGCCGAGGACACGGCAGCGGTTGATCCATTGGATCGGGATGTCGTCTGTGCGATGTTCATGGCAAACGGGGACAGGGAACCAACAGAGGGGACCAACAAAAAAGCCTCTCACTCCCGAGAGCAGTCGAGAGGAGAGGCACGCATCAGTAGACGAACGTCGAGCGGGAGCGTTACGGCGCCGTGTCTGGGGGGCGCTTCGTGCTCATGAGACGTAGCCTCTCCATACCGAGCTGACAACAACACGGACAGCATTGCTCGGTGGTCATCCAGGCTGCGATGGTGGAGCGGCGGGTCTGCATGAGCGTCAGACCAAATGGGAAATCGGTTTCGGAAAATAGCAACATCAGAAATGAATCATGCGTTCCGTACGATAGACGCTGTTCCGATGCCGTTACGCCTTTTTGGCACCATGCTCGCAAAGTTCAATTGCAATGCCTTCGTCTCTGCCTACTTCGAACCCTACCTCGTCCCGTTCCGGCTCCCTCCGACGATCGCGGTGGTGGCTGGGAGGCGGGGTTGCGCTGGGTGTGGGGCTGTATGCCGTGGGCGGGGAGTGGGGCGCACAGATCGCAGGGCGGCTCCTGCTTCCCATTCTGCTCCTCGGCGCCGTGGTGCAGTGGCGCGTTCGGAGGCACCTGGAGTCTTCAGGACCCGGTGCGAGTTCGCCGTGGGTCCGCACCGCAAAGGGCATGTGGCGCCCGAACGGATCGGGCTTCTACGCCCTGATTGCGACGCTCACGTTTGTCCATCTTCAGGCGAACGCCTTCACGCAGCATGCACGCGAGGCTTGGGAGACGTGGCAGGGGGCGCCCGCGATTCAGGAAGCTGAGTTCTTCTTTTTCCTGGGCGATGCGCTATGGGGCGTCGTGGCTGAGGTTCTCATCCCGGTAGGTCTCGAAACGATTTTAAACACCATCTGGGCTGGGCTTTGGCCGATGAAATGGATCGGCCGGTTTGGGCTGCTCGAAGCCGCCGGACTGATCGCAGGCGCCTACGCCACATACCGGCTGGCACGCTACAGCTTTCCTGGATTCGACGCTCTTATGCACCGTGTCGACCGTACTGAGACCGACAGCGGTGCCGAGGCCGACAATCGTGTTGAGTCCGACAACACGCCGAGTACCTAGCCGCCCTCTGCATTACAGCGGGACGCGCGGCACGAGCAGTCCGACCGCGAACGCCAGAAGTGCCACGCCCAGAAAGAGGCCGCCGAGGACATTGTCGTAGGCCAGTAGGTCGGCGGCGCGCAGAAGCTGCCACCAGTCGTGCGTGGTCGGGTCGCCGGTGATCAGCGGCAGGTCGCGCTCCTGGGCATCAGCGACGTAAGTGCTTACGTTGAGTGCGTTCTGCCCGAGCCACACGAACGCAACCTGCAGGCCGGGCGGGTAGGGACGGCGCAGAAACGAGGCGACGAACAGCGCCGGAAGGATCAGCTGGAAAAGAGATCCGCCGAGGAGGTAGAGTGCCCATCCGAACGGGCGGAAGAAAAAGTGGCCGGCTTCGTGGATGATGAGCGACGTCGTGTCCAGCATCGTAAAAGTGCCTGCGGCGTAGGCCCAGAGCAGATAGCTGCACAGCGGCGCAAGGACAAGCGACAGTCCCCAGTTTTGAAGCCAGTCGCGCCAGCGAGGAGTCGAGGGGCCGTAGCGGGGCATAGCGAACATCGAGGGACAGAATGAAACACAGCGGGAAAAGGCCACCTCCCTTTGGGCGGAACGGACGGCACCGGGAATTGCCGCATTCCGAGGGGGCGCAATACAACGCTTGATTTACGATTGGCGCTTGGTCTCAAGCGTCCGGTCGGTTACTCTGCAAAAACCAGTCCCTCTTTCGCTCAATCCTCTGATCCCATGCGCACCGCACCGCAAGTGTACGGCGTCCTCGGCATCCTTCTTGTCGTCGGATGGGGCCTGCTCGACCCGCCGACGGTTGCGGCGCAGGGCATGGCGTCTCATTACGAACAGTCGGAGCTTCTTGCCGCGCCGTCCACCACGTTTCGGGAAGGACTGCTCGGCGTGGCCAACCCGGCGCTTCCGGCCGTGACCGGCAATCAGTTCGCGTTCGCGTGGACCACGGACAGCGACGACGTCGGCGCGCTCAACGACTGGGCGGCCCTCGGAACGCTCGGCGGACTCGGCGCGGGTGTCGTGCACACCGAACGCGGACCGCTGGCGAGCACGGCGTACCACGTCAGCCTGGCGGGCGGGTCGAAGTCGGCGGCGGTCGGCATCGGCTATCAGGGGTTTTCCGGAGACGCCACCGCTCTCGGGCGGTTCAATCGCCTGACGTTCGGCAGCGTCCTGCGTCCCAGCCGCTACCTGTCGCTCGGGCTCGTCGGCAACGTTTCAGTGGAGAACGACGAGCGGGAGGTCGTGGGCGAGATTGGGCTGCGCCCGCTCGGCACGTCGCGGCTGACGGTCTTTGCCGATGCGGCGTGGGACGAGGGGCAGGCGCTCGTGGACGTACCGTGGAGCGTGGGAGCGAACGTAGAGGTCGTTGATGGCGTCGACCTCGTGGGGCGGTTCTTCGAGAGCGAGGCCGTCACTGCCGGGCTTCGCGTCGAGCTCGGTCGCCTCGGCCTCGACAGCCAGTCGCGCATCGACCGCAGCGGCGACTACGACGGGCAGATTCATCGCGTGCGCCTTGGGTCCTCCGTCCCGAGCGCCCTTGCGGATGCCGTGCAGGACGGCCAGCAGCACGTGGAGGCCCGCCTCGGCGGACCCATCCGCTACCGGGCGCCCGAGTTCCGCTTTGGCGACGACACGCCGCGCTTCTACGAGGTGCTGCGCACGCTGCGGCAGGCCGCGGAGAACGGCCGCATCCGTGGCGTGGCGCTCGACCTGTCGGGATTGCAGATCTCGCCAGAGCAGGCGTGGGAAATCCGGGAGGCGATGACGCGCGTGCAGCAGGCAGGCAAAAAGGTCGCCGTCTTTCTGGACGGCGGCGGCATGACGACGATGCACCTCGCCAGCGCGGCGGACCGCATCGCGCTCGACCCGCAGGCCACGCTCCAACTGCCCGGCTACGCGCTCAGCCGCACCTACCTCGCGGGCACGCTCGACAAGCTCGGCCTGGGCTTCCAAGAGTGGCGGTTCTTCGAGTACAAGTCCGCCGCCGAAACCCTCTCGCGCACCGACTACTCGCGCGCCGACAGCCTCCAGCGGCAGCAGTACGTGAACGACCAGTACGCCCTGACGACTGGCGACATTGTCGCGGACCGGCCCGTCGCCGCCGACTCGCTCGACCGCATCATCGACGAGCGCGTGATCCTCACCGCGTCGGAGGCGCGACAGGCCGGGCTTGTGGACACCCTGGCGCGCTGGCATGAGCGGGGCGGCGTGCTGCGCGCGGCGACTGGAACGGAAACAGACCCCGTCGACGTGGACCGCCTGAACGAAATCGCCACGGCCACGCGCCGCTGGGGCCAGCCGCCGAAGATCGCGGTCGTGTACGGCATCGGCGCGACGGAGCTCGACAGCGGGATCGAGGCGCGGCAGCTTCGCGACACGTTCCGCTCGCTCGCGGAGGACGACGACGTGGCCGCGGTCGTCTTCCGCGTCGACTCGCCGGGCGGCAGCGGACTGGCGTCCGACCAGGTGGCCGAAGCGTTGAAGACGACCGCAGAGGAGAAGCCGGTGATCGTCAGCCAGGGGCAGGTGGCGGCCTCCGGCGGCTACTGGATCTCGGCGTACGCCGACCGCATCCTCGCCGGACCGAACACGGTCACCGGCTCCATTGGCGTCATCGGCGGATGGGTGTACGACGAGGGCTTCGGCGACAAGACGGGCCTGTCGTCCGACGTCGTGCAGCGCGGCGAGCGGGCCGACCTCTTCACGGGCATCACGCTGCCGCTGGCCGGGGTGACCCTGCCCACGCGCCGCCTCACCGACGACGAGATGCAGCGCGTGCGGGACGTCTTCCTCCAGTTGTACGACGACTTCGTGCAGGTCGTCGCCGAGGGGCGCGACACCACCGCGGCGCACGTCCGGGAGATCGGCGCGGGGCGCATCTACTCGGGCCTCGACGGACAGGAGGTGGGGCTCGTCGACGAGATTGGGGGGCTGGCCGAAGCCCTCACGATGGCGCAGGACGCTGCGGGACTCGCGGGCGAAACGGTGGAGATCCAGGAAATCAACCCGACGACCGGGTTCTTCGACGTCGAGACGCTGGTGCCCGGTGTGCTGGCGCGTCTCTGGAGCGATGCTCCGGACGATCCGCAGTCCACGTCCGATCCCGCCGTCCGGTATCTGCGGACCCTTCTGGAGCATCAGCCGCGTCCCGTCACGCTCCTCCCGCCGGGGTACTATCCGCATGCGAACTGAGCAGCGGCAGGCTCTGGCACTTTGCGACCGGGGCATCCGCACATCCAGAGCGTCCGAAGCAGACGCGCTACACGGTGCGGAGGGCCTCGGCGGGTTCGATGTGGGCGGCGCGGCGGGCCGGGACGATGCCTGCTCCGAGGCTGATGAGAACGGCTCCGGCGAAGATGCCGAGCAGCATCCACGGAGACACCTCGAATATCGTAACAGGCGGCACCCCGAGTGTGTCGAGATAGCGGTTGACGCCCCAGTCGAGCGCGACGACGAGCCCTCCGCCGAACGCGAGCCCGGCGGCAGCACCCAGGGCGCCGAGCGCGGCGCTCTCCATCACGAACAGACGCTGGAGATCCGTTGCACTGCCGCCCACAGCCATCATGATGCCGATCTCCGGAACCCGCTCGCGAACATTCATCAGGATCGTGTTCACGATCCCGATGCCGGCTACGATCAGTGCGATCGCGCCGATGATACCAAGCGCCAGATCCAGGATCAGGAAGAGCTGCTCCAGCCGCTTGTACTGCTCGAGGAAGCTTGTGGTGTAGACGCCCATCCGCTCGATGGCCGACCGGACGCGCGCCGGGTCGGCCGCCGGGCTGAGCTGCACGCGCACCGCCGCGTATCCCTTGCGGGTTTCGGCATTGCGGAAAAGCAGGTCGAGCGTAGAGAAGAACGTAACCTTCTGAAGCGTGCGTGCGAAGCCGGTGGGAACCAGAACGCGCGTGAGGCCCGTGAGCGGCTGCTGTGACTCCGACAGGAGGCCCACCACCCGAACGCGGTACGGGCGCTGTCCCATCGGTAGGGCGCGCAGGCCACTCGTGAAGAGCGCACCCACCTCACGCAGCGCCTGGAAATTGAGCGAGGCCGTCACGAGCCGCACGCTGTCGCCCACCGCAGCCTCGGGACGGGCGTAGCCCAGGCGCTCTGTCATCGACGGACTGAGCAGGACCGCGGCCTCCGACGAGTCGGCGAAGAAGCGGCCGGCGATGGGCTGGTAGGCCTCGATGGTGCGAAAAGCCATGGGGATGGCTTCGGCACTCACGGCGATCTCGCCCCGATCGCTGCGCACGGCCGCCGGGAAGGTGACCTCCGGATACGCGGCGAGCACGCCGTTCATCTGCTCCATCGCGCGAACGAGGCTGTCGGTGAGAGGCACCTGCTCGCCCGGAGGACGGACGGAGTCGGGGACGGAGAGGGAGCGCGTCGATCCGGTCATGGCAGGAATCTGGTGCGCCGTCACCCGCAGTGTGTTCCGGAGCTCCAGCGCGTTGAACTCGCGCTCCGCATTTTGTTGCAGGCCGGCCCCGTAGGCCAGCAGCGCAAGCAGCGCCGCCACCCCGATGGCCACGCCGATGCCGGTCAGCACGCTGCGGGCCCGATTGCGCCACAGGTTGTCCCACGCGAGCTTGAGGAGGTCGGCGAGACGCATGGCTCAGGGATCCGAGTGTTC
>CAYFSC010000165.1:0-6644 GCA_964345695.1 uncultured Rhodothermales bacterium
TAGACGTGAATGAGGGCTGTCGTCGCTGCGTTCCGTCCCTGTGCTTGTCTTCGGACCCAAAAAGAAGTCGCCGAGGACGGCACTGTCCCCGGCGACTTGTTCGGATCGCTTCCTGCTCGGTTTGAGATTCGGCGCTTACTCCATGGCCGTGAGCGTGCGCGTGAATGTCCGCGTGCCCATCGGCGACGACTGCTCCAGCGTCGACTTCACGACGTGGTGCGGGGCGCTCTGCGTGACGTGCATCGTGCCCGAGACGCCGGTGCTGCCCGACGAGCTCAGCGACACCGTGTAGGTGTCGAACGTGCCGGCCTCGGTTTCGACCGATCCGGTGCCCGTGACCTCGAACGACAGCGTCTGCACCTTCTGCTGCTGTTCGTTGAAGACGTTCATCGTTGTCGAAAAGCCCTCCTCCAGCGGCATGCAGGCAAGCGCAAGGCGCACGTTCGAGCCCCCTGCGAGCGTGGCCTGATCGAAACGCTTCTCAATGGCGACCTCCTGTCCGCGCGCAGACATGCTGCCCGTGGCCGCCGTGTCGGTGTAGGTGACGTCGAGCGTCAGGGGGCCGCGCATGTGCCGCTCCATCGGGCGCAGCGAACGGTGATGCAGCAGGAGCGAGTCGGTCACGGTGCCCTGCGGCGTGTCGGTCTGATCCACGACGGTCCACGCGGGCGTGTCACCGCGGTCCGCAGATTGGATGGAGCGCGAAATCGACAGGTCCATGGAGCGGCCGCCGGCCTTCAGGTTCACGGTGTACTCCAGGGTCGCCGGCTTCATCGTCGACCCGTCGATCATCGCCAGGGCGCTCTCGGCCTCCTCGCTGCTCATCGCGCCGGCCGTGGCCGTCGTGTCCGGCATGGTGACGGAGTCCGGGTTCACGGCGAGCGCGTCGAGGCGCTCTTGCACCGGATCGGTCATGCTCGTCTGAGACCGGCCGCCGAGCTGGGTGCCGAGGAATGCCTCCATGGCCGCGGCCACGGCGAGGCGGTTGTTCTCCTTCGCGAAGCCGTGTCCTTCTTCGGGCGCGACCATGTAGCGGACGTCGACGCCGTTCTCACGTGCGGCCACGACGATCTGGTCCGACTCCTGCTTGGGCACACGCGGATCGTTGGCGCCCTGGATGACGAGCAGCGGCGCGTCAATCTGATCGGCCGAGAAGAGCGGCGACTGGCGCTTCATGCGCTGGCGGTCCTGCGCGTCGTCGGGGTTGCCCACGCGCTTCTCGAGGATGCGCTTGAAGCTGGCCCAGTACGGCGGGATCGAGTTGAGCAGCGTGATGAGGTTCGACGGGCCGACGTACGAGACGCCCGCGGCGTAGCGCTCGGGCGTGAACGTGAGGCCCGCGAGCGTCGCATAGCCGCCGTACGAGATGCCGTAGATGCCCACGCGCTCCGGATCGGCAATGCCCTGGTCCACGAGGTGCTGCACGCCGTCGGTAATGTCGTGCTGCATGGCGCCGGTGCCCCACGCTTCGTTGCCGGCGTTCAGAAACTCTTTGCCGTAGCCGGTGGAGCCGCGGAAGTTGGGCTGCAGCACGGCGTAGCCGCGGTTGGCCAGGAACTGTGCGAACGCGTTGTAGCCCCACGTGTCACGCGCCCAGGGGCCGCCGTGCGGGTAGACGACGACGGGCAGGTTCTCGGGCTCCACCCCCGTCGGCAGCGTGAGGTACGCCGGAATCGTGAGGCCGTCCCGCGCCTCGTACTCGATGGCTTGCATCTCGGCGAGGTGCTGGCTCGGGAGGTCGGGCCGCGAGCGGTACAGGCGCGTCAGCTCCTGGTTTTCGCGGTCGAAGAGATAGACGGAGCCCGGATCGACGTCGCTCGACGCCGTCACGATGCGCAGCGACTCATCCTCGGTCGAGGCGCCGAAGGACACTTGGCCGTCGAGGTTCTCGCGCAGGAACTCGAGGTCTTGGGCGAAGGCCTCGCTCTTGGGGTAGATGCGCTGGCGATCGCCGTTGTATACCGTCGCCACGATCTCGTCGGTCGCGTCCGAGAAGATGGCGCCGCCGAAGTCGACCTCGCCCTCCGGGTCCTTCTCGACGAGCTCAGTCGCCTGCGTCTGCGGGTTGAACAGGACAAGCCGCTGCAAGTCCGACCCTTTGTTCGTCGACATGTAGACGCGCTCGCCGTCTTTGTGGAAGCGGATGGGGCCGCAGCTCTCTTCGAAGCTGCAGGTATAGACGGACTCGAGCGAGTCATCCTCCACGCGCCGCAGGATCTCGGTGCCGCCCTCCTGCGTGGTGCGCGTGGCGAGGCGGAGGGTGCCCTGCAGGTCCGTCTCCCATCCAGCGATCTGCTGGTCGTTCTTGAAGAGCAGCTCGCGCTCGCCGGTTTGCAGGTCGATGCGGTAGACATCGTGATACTGCGGGTTGCGGTCGTTGAGGCCCACGATGATCTCCCCCGGCGTGGCTTCGGGCACAGCGATGATCTGGGCGCGAACGTCCTCGTAGGGCGTCAGGTCTTCCGCTGGAGGCACACCCAGATCCGTTTTGGTTTCGGCGTCGGGGTTGACGGCGTAGAGGTGGAAGTTCTCATCGCCGCCCTTGTCCTGAATGTAGAGGATGCGTTTACTGTCTTGCGTCCAGGCGTATCCGCGCACCGGGCGCGTCGTGTCGGCCGTGACGGGCTCGGCAGCGTCGAACGGCTCATCGACGCCCTTTACCCACACGTTCATCACGCCTCGGTATTCTTTTGTGAACGAGACGTGCTCGCCGTCGGGCGAGATCTGGGCGTTCGAGTACTGCGGATCGCCGAAGAACGTCTGCCGGTCGATGAGCGGCGGCAGCTCTCCGCTGTACTCGACCGCCGGCGGCGTCATATTGTCCGCTGCTACCTGCGCCGATGTCTGCTGCGCGGCGACCGGGCCGCCAAGCGGCACGAGGAGGGCAGTGAGGAGAAAGGATAGACACACACGGAGGACGTGTCGCATGGCATTGTGAGGGCGTTCGTGATCGGAAACATGAGCGAGGTGGCTTGACCAACGGTTCCACTCCGCGACGGAGTTGAGCGTCTCGCTCGGGCAGACGAGATTGCCGTCGGCGTTGTTACAGCGCTGACAGCACATATCTCCAATGAAAACATACGCGTAACGTTCTCGACTCGGCCGGCTCGGCGGGTCTACGACGCGAACAGCGCGAGGCTGCCGCCGATGAGGAACAGCGGAACGGAGAGCCAGAGCGGACCCCCCTGCACCACGGCGATCACGCCGCCGAGGATGCACGACCCGGCGAGGACGCTGTTGCGCAGTGCGTCGTAATGGTCGTACGACCGGCGCTCCTTCATGCGATCTTGCAGGTGGGTGGCGCCGGTGGACAGCAGCTGGGGGAGTTGCACCGCGAGATCCGCCATCTCCGGCGCGCTGGCCAGGAGTTCGCGGCCGAGCGTGCGCGGATCGAACCGGTCGAAGAAGATGCGGCGCACATGCGTCCGCGAGACGCCGACGATGTCGAGATCCGGGTCGAGCGTGCGGCCGACGCCCTCGAAGGTGACCAGCGCCTTGACCATCAGCGTCATTTCTACGGGGAAGAAGACGCGGTAGCGTCCGCCCAGGCTAAGGGACTCCAGGATGACGCGGGCGAAGCTCAAGTCGCCCTGTTTGCTCCGCAGCAAAAAGTAGCGGGCGAGGTCGGCCACGGCGCGCTCGAAGCCCTCCGGGTCGCTGTCCTCGCCGAAGCGGGCCATCTCCACGAGGTAGCGGGCGGCGGTTTCGACGTCGCCGCGGACGAGCGCGTTGTAGTAGTACAGCAGCCGCCGGCGCAGCCGCGAGTTGAAGCGGCCCACCATTCCGAGGTCGATGAAGCCGATCTGGAGGTCCTCGGCCGTTTCGCCCGGCATAATCTTAAGATTTCCGGCGTGGAGGTCGGCATGGAAAAAGCCGTCGTCGTACAGCATCTGGATGATGGCGCCCGCGCCCAGGTCGATGACGCGCTGGCGCTCCGCGTCGCTGAGCGCCATCGATGCCGCGGACCCGGGGCGGATGCCGTCCAAAAACTCCATCGTGAGAACGTCGTCGGAGCTGAGGTCGCGGTAGATGTCGGGGAAGACGACGCCGGGCTGGTCTTGGAAGTTGGCCGCGAAGACCTCGGCATTGGCGGCCTCGAACGTGTAATCGACCTCGCGCCGCGTGTAGGCGCTGAATTCCTCGATGATCTGCTTCGGCTGATAGCGCGGCAGAAGCCACTGCAGGAAGATGCCGAAGAACTCTAGCAGCTTCAGGTCGGACGTGATGACGTCGCGGATGCCGGGCTTGATGACCTTCACGACGACCGCGTCGCCCTCCTGCGTGGTCGCGCGGTGGGCCTGCGCGATCGAGGCCGAGCCCAGCGGCTCAGGGTCAATGCTCCGAAAGAGGGTGTCGACCGGCGCTTCGAGGTCGCGCTCGATGATGGCCTGGACCTGCGCGAACGGGATCGGCGGCAGGTGGTCCATCAGGTTCTCCAGCTCCTCGGTGACGATCTCCGGCAGCACGTCCTCGCGGATGGCCAGGATCTGGCCCAGCTTGGTGAACGTGGGGCCGAGGATCTCGAGCCGCCGGCGCAGCTGCTTGGGGAACGGGAGGTCGCGCAGATCGCTCCGCACGAATGGCGTGAGGATCCACGCCAACAGCCGCTTGCCCGGCGAGCGCAGCCCTTTCTTCTGCACATCCGGCAGGGAACGGACATACGCGATGTGTCCGCCCATGAGCAGGCCGACGACGTGGCGGTACACGACAAAGAACCGGCGCACAGCGCCCCGGTACGGCGCCAGCGGATCGAAGTCGGCCAGCGGGGATTTTTTCTCCGTGCGCTCTACGTCTTCGGTCGATGCGGGCACGTCTTCGCGCATTCCATCGCCCTGCCACGGCGGCCCTGCCATCGATTCCGCCTCCCCACGCCCGTCCGGGCCGGACGCCTCCGCGGTTCGGTCGCCAGCGACCGAAGACGACGGAGGCTGTGTGGAGTCATCGGCCATGAAACGACGGCGTGGGTGCGTGGAAATACAAGCGTAGGATCCCGAAGGGGCTTTTTGAAAGAGACCCCTTTTAAGCGCTGTACCGCATCGGTCGCGAATAGTTGCTTTGGAAGCGCTTGTGGGCAAGGGCGTCGTTTCTTAACATACGAAAAGACCAACCCGTCTGTCTGACTCTCTTCCCCCTGCCATGAAGCGTTCCCTGTTTGCTCGCCTCAGCGCGATGATGTTCCTCGAGTTCTTCGTCTGGGGCGCCTGGTACACCAGCGTGGCCGTGTACATGTCGAACCACGGCATGGAGAACCTGACCCACTGGCCCTTTACGGTGAACCCCATTGCGGCCATCGCGGCGCCGTTCTTCGTGGGGCTCATCGCGGACCGCTATTTTGCCACCGAGAAGGTGCTGGGAACGCTACACCTGATGGGCGGAGGATTCATGGTTCTGGCCCCCTTTGCCGTGGATGCGCCGGTCGTGTTTATTCTGCTGCTGCTGGCGTACAACCTGTGCTACATGCCGACGATGAGCCTGGCAAACACGCTGGCGTTTGCCAACATGAACGATCAGGAGCAGGAGTTTCCGTACATTCGCGTGTCGGGCACAGTGGGATGGATCGTGGCCGGGCTCTTCGTGAGCTTCGGTCTCGGCGCATTCGTCGGCCAAGGCGTGCAGCCCGAGGCGACGGCCCTTCCGCTGTACCTGACGGCGGCCTTCAGCGTGCTCTTCGGCCTCTACAGTTTCACGCTCCCGCACACGCCGCCGCCCGCCGCTGGCGAGGAGGTGTCGATCCGCAGCATCATCGGCGCCGACGCGCTCAAGAAGCTCGGCAGCACGTCCTTCTACGTCTTCCTCGCCAGCTCGCTGCTGATCAGCATCCCCCTCGCGGCGTACTACAACTTCACGCAGGTGTACCTGGGCGTGGCGGGCTTCGAGCAGATTGCCGCGGTGCAGACGATCGGGCAGATGTCGGAGGTCCTCTTCATGCTGCTGATGCCGTTCTTCTTCGTGCGCCTCGGTGTGAAGTGGATGCTGGGCGCCGGCATGTTTGCCTGGGTCGTGCGCTACGGCCTCTTCGCGATGGGCGCACCCGACGCGGTGACGTGGATGATCCTCGGCGGTATTGCCCTGCACGGCATCTGCTACGACTTCTTCTTCGTGACCGGACAGATCTACGTGGATAAGAAAGCCAGCGCCGACATCCGCGGGCAGGGGCAGGGCCTCATCGTGCTCGTCACCTACGGCGTGGGGATGCTCATTGGCGCGCAGGTCGCCGGACAGGTATACAACGGCTTCCTCGGCACGCAGGAGGCGCTGACGCTCTCCCAGTGGTACGACTTCTGGTGGATCCCGGCCCTGTTCGCCGCGGCCGTCATGGTCTTCTTTCTGATCTTCTTCAACGACCGCGTCGTGGAGGGCGAAGAAGAGACGATCACCACGGTGCCTGGCGTCGAGGGCGAAGAGGAAGAGGTCGCGACGGCGTGACGTGTTGAGACGGCAGACGGCGGACCGGTACATGTTTAGCGACAACCGACGGACGACGCGTTCCCTCTCCCGAAGAGCAGGGAGAGGGGCAGGGTGAGGGTTTGATGCCGCCTCTCGCGGTTCTGTTGAGCGCCTCCCCCTCTCTCTGACTCTCTCCCGCCGGGGGAGAGAGCACGGGGTCGTCGCACGTCGGTGCTCTCAGGGAACGCGCATACGTT
>CAYFSC010000166.1:0-2001 GCA_964345695.1 uncultured Rhodothermales bacterium
ACGCGGTTCAATCCGAGAGGAATTTTCCGTACGGCGCTCGTCGGGTGCCGAGACCAGACGTCCAGACGACCGGCACGGATTTCGCTTCAATTTACGGCGTTCGCCAACGCCGACCTCGCGGAGGCATCGACCCGCTTAACCAACTTTTCGCAATCCGCCGTCCTGTTCTTTATCATTCACGGGATACGTTATACGCCCCTTTCGTATAGAGGGGTTGCAGTTTCAAACGTACACGTCGGTATGCTGACGCGCACCCTGTGTGCTTGTCGGTGTTCGTTGGCCCCCCACCGGTAAGTTCGGGCCTTCCACTGGCGCGCACCCGGGCCGATGCCGACTCCTTTCTACGATGAAGCACGTCTCTGTTGGGCGACATTCGCAATGTTCTTCCCGTAATTCCAGATGGGCCCCGCGGCCGGCTCCACCAGAGGCCGCAGGGTACCGCACGCTTCGGGAAGGGCTTCGGCCGACGAGGACGCCCACACCCGCCACTACGGCTCGTATCGAATCCCCATCGATCGGATGAAGATTTCCACTCTGCAAGACAAGAAGCTGGACGAGTTGCGCGACATTGCGCGTGATCTCGACCTCACCGGCTACTCCAAGCTCCGCAAGCAGGACCTGATCTACCGCATCCTCGAGGCGCAAGCCGAGGGAGCGGCCTCTGACGGATCGCCTCAGGAGGGCGAGGCGATGAAGGGCGAGGCGTCTCCACCGAGCAACGGCCGCACGGAAGAGAAGACCGCCAACGGATCGTCGAAAGCAACATCCAGCTCCGACCGGTCTTCCGACCGGTCTAGGCGCGGGAGGCGCCCCTCGCGCCGCGAACGCCTCTATGGCGATAAGCCCGACTACATGGCGGAGTATGACTCGGACGAGACCGAGCTCCGGGGCATGATCGAGAAGGTCGGCCTTCTTGAGGTGCTGCCCGACGGGTACGGCTTTCTGCGCTCCGACGAGTTCGACTACGAATCGAGCCCGGACGACATTTACGTGTCGCCGTCGCAGATCAAGCGCTTCGGCCTGCAGGACGGCGACACGGTGCGCGGCAAGGTGCGTCCGCCAAAGGAGGGACAGAAGTTTTTCGCGCTCATCCAGGTCGACTCGGTGAACGGGCTCCCCCCGGGAGAGGTGGAGGAGCGAGGGGACTTCGAGTACCTCACGCCCATCTTCCCGAACGAACGCCTTACGCTGGAGGTCGACTCAGACGACTACGGCCCACGGATCCTCGACCTGTTTGCGCCCGTCGGCAAGGGCCAGCGTGGGCTGATTGTCTCGCCGCCCAAGGCCGGGAAGACGGTGCTGCTCCAGAAGATCGCCCACGGCATCACGAACAACCATCCCGACACGCACCTCATCGTGCTCCTCATCGACGAGCGGCCGGAGGAGGTGACAGACATGGACCGGCACGTGGACGGCGAGGTCATCGCCTCGACGTTCGACCGCGATCCGGAGCGTCACGTCGAGGTGGCCGAAACGGTGCTCAGCAAGGTGCGTCGCCTCGTCGAATCGGGGCAGGACGTGACGGTCCTGCTCGACTCGATCACGCGCCTCGCCCGGGCCTACAACGCCGTGGCGCCGGGACAGGGCCGCACCCTCTCAGGCGGCATCGAGGCCGGCGCCCTGCGCGGCCCCAAGCGCTTCTTCGGCGCGGCCCGTAACATTGAGGAAGGCGGCTCGCTCACCATCATCGGCACCGCGCTCATCGACACCGGCAGCCGAATGGACGAGGTCATCTTCGAGGAGTTCAAGGGCACCGGCAACATGGAACTGGTGCTCGACCGCAAGATGGCCGACCGCCGCATCTTCCCCGCCATCGACCTCATCAAGTCCGGCACTCGTCGCGAGGAGCTGCTCCTGTCAAAGCCGGAGAAGCAGCGCGTCTGGGTCATGCGCAAGATTCTCGCCGAGATGGATCCGATCGAGGCCATGGAGTTCCTGCTCGACAAGATGCAGGGGACCGCGAGCAACGAGGCGTTCCTGGAGAAGATGAACTCGTGAGCT
>CAYFSC010000166.1:2101-6561 GCA_964345695.1 uncultured Rhodothermales bacterium
GAAAAAACGCCCGCCCCACGGACCGTTTTCGGTCGCGCGGAGGCGGGCGTCATATGTTTCGGGTAGAGGGCGGGATCAGGCGGCGACAAGGTCGTCCGTCTGATCCAGTTCGGCGTTGTGCGATCGGCGATCCGAGGGACGCCGGCCGCACTGCAGGCAACGCTGATACCCGCTCAGAACATGCACCTCGCACAGTGTCCGCGCGTCGCAGTGCGGACAGTGGTCGTGCACCAGCGTGACGTGACCGAGGGCCGCGTGGCCGGTTCCAAGCGTGCCCACGAGCCGGTCGAGCCATTGCAGGAAGCGGTTCATATGCACCGTAACAGTTGTTCGCAGAAGCGGCGGCACAGAGCGTCCACCGCGTGATCACCGGAGTCAATCCCACCTCCTTCACGCGGATCCGCGTCGTCAGACACCAAAGCGCTTTTGGTCATCGTTTGTTAACACTTCTCTTTTCTGAAGCGCTTTCAGGCAGCGCGGATTGCCGCCGCCGACGGGTTGAATCACCGTGTGCCGTCTGAAGTATGAAGGAAGCAATCTCAGTCAACGCTCCGCCTGACGACGCCTCCACTCCGACTGCTCATGCTTCGACACACACTGTCTCTCGTCGCCTTCCTTCTTTTCCTCGGCACCGCGACGGCTCTCGGCCAGGACACCGAGCCGTTCATGCGGCATCCGGCCATCAGTCCGGACGGCGAAACGGTCGCCTTCTCCTACCAGGGCGACATCTGGACCGTCCCGGCGGATGGCGGGCGCGCGGTGCGCCTGACGGTGCACGAGGCGTACGACGCCCATCCGCGCTGGAATGCCGACGGCTCGCAGATCGCCTTCACCAGCGACCGCTTCGGCAACGACGACCTGTACGTGATGGAGGCCGACGGCAGCACGCCGCGCCGTCTTACGTACCATTCCACCTCCGACGCCCTCGGCAGCTGGACGCCCGACGGCCGCCTGCTCTTCACGACGCGCCGCACCTTCGCGCAGGCCGAGTGGCAGAACGAGATCTACCACGTGAGCGCCGAGGGCGGCACGCCCGACCGGCTGCTCGACGCCGTGGGCGACGCCCCCAGCATGTCGCCGGACGGCCGGTTCATTGCGCTGGAGCGCGGCTACAACCGCACCGAGAAGAAGGGCTACACCGGCCCCGCCGACCGCAACGTGTGGATCTACGACCCCGAGGCCGACGACTACCAGCAGCTGACGGAGTTTGAGGGCAACGACTACAACCCAATGTGGGGCGGCCCGCGGAGCCTCTTCTACATCAGCGAGGACGGCGGCACCTACAACCTGTATCGGCAGTCGATTTCGGAGGACGGAGACGGCGACGGCTCCGCCGAGCCGTTGACGAACTACGACGGAGATGGCGTGCGCTACTTCACCGTCAGCCAGGATGGCGAAACCGTCGCGTTCGAGCGGCAGACGGACGTGTATGTGCTCGACGTGGGCAGCGGCGACCCCCAGAAGCTGGACGTCACCGTTCCGGCCGACTACCGGTTCGACCCGACGGAACAGAAGACGTTCTCCCGCGAGCTGCGCGACTACGCCGTCTCGCCCGACGGCGACCAGATTGCCCTCGTCCTGCGTGGCGAGCTCTTCCTCATGGAAAACGAGACGGGCGAGCGCCAGACGCGGCGGCTCACGCGGCACGCCTACCGCGACCGCGACCCGGCGTGGACGAGCGACTCGACGCTCGTCTTCGTCTCCGACCGCGCGGGTGGGCAGTACGATCTGTATGAGCTCCGGTCCGCCGATCCCGAAAATACCGACCTGTTCGACGCGCTCCAGTACGAGGTCACACGCCTGACCGATACCGAAGTGGACGAGCGCATCCTGTCGGTCTCGCCCAACCAGGAGAAGGTCGCGCTGCGCCGCGGATCCTTCACGGCGTACGGGGCCGGCGCGCTCGTCACAGCGGAGCTCGGCGACGGCGCGCTACAGAACGAGACGACGCTCGTCGACAGCTGGTCGGCGCCGATGGACGTAACGTGGAGCCCCGACGGCGAGTGGCTCGCCTACTCGCGCTCCGACCTCAACTTCAACGCCGAAGTCTACATCCACGCCGCCGACGGCTCGCAGGGCCCGGTGAACGTGAGCCAGCATCCGAAGAGTGACGGCCAGCCGGTGTGGAGCCCAGACGGCTCGAAGCTCGGCTTCATCTCGAACCGCAGCTCCAACGACGCCGACGTGTGGTTTGTGTGGCTGCAGGAGGAAGACTGGGAGCGCACCGACGAAGACTGGGAGGAGGTGAAGGAGGAAAAGAAGGAGAAGGGCGACGAGGAAAGCGACTCCGTCGACGTCCAGATCGACTTCGCGGACATCCACGACCGGCTCGAGCGCGTCACGGCGCTGCCCGGCAACGAGGGCGATCCCGTCCTCTCGAAGGACGGCGATACGTTCTACTTCGTCGCCGGGCGCAGCGGTCGGACGGGCCGTTACGACACGGAGGTCGACCTCTACAGCGTGAAGTGGGACGGTAGCGAGCAGGCGCGCATCACGCAGGGCGGCGTCTCGCCGAACGCGGTGCGTCTCAGCCCTGCCGGCGATCAGCTCTTCCTCGTGCACTCCGGCGGTCAGCTGGCCCGCGTTCCCACGAGCTCGGGCGACCTCGAACGCCTCTCGTTCGCTGCCAAGATGGAGGTTGATTACTCGGAGGAACGCAAGCAAATCTTCCACGAGACGTGGCGCGCCCTCAACCAGGGCTTCTACGACCCGGACTTCCACGGCGACGACTGGGCCGCCCTGCGCGACACGTACCGCCCGTGGGCCATGCAGGCCTCCACGATGCGCGACTTCCGCGACGTGCTCAACCTCATGCTCGGCGAGCTGAATGCCAGCCACATGGGCTTCTACAACCAGGACCGCGCCGAGACGCAGGAGACGCGCACCGGCCGCCTGGGCGTCGAGCTCGATCCGGTGCAGAACGGCGTGGAGGTACAGCGCGTGGTCCCTCGCTCGCCCGCCGATCGCGAAGCCAGCAAACTCCGCGTGGGCGATGTCATCACGGCCGTCGACGGCGAGAGCGTGACGGAAGCGGGCAATTTCTACAAGCTGCTGAGCGACAAAGTGGACGAGAAGGTGCTGCTGGCCGTTACCAATCCCGAGGGCGAGACGCGCAGCGTTCGCATCCGCCCGACCGGTGACCTCGACGACGAGCTCTACCGCGAGTGGGTCGAGGAGCGCAAGGAACTCACCGAAGAGTATTCCGACGGGCGCCTCGGCTACATCCACATCGAGGGCATGAACTGGCAGAGCTTCGAGCACTTCGAGCGCGAGCTCTACGCCACGGCGCACGACAAAGAGGGCCTGATCATCGACGTGCGCTTCAACGGCGGCGGCTGGACGACCGACTTCTTGCTGACGGTGCTCAACGTGCGCCGTCACGCGTACACCGTGCCGCGCGGGGCGACGGACAACCTGGAGCAGAACCACGAGCAATTCCGCGCGCACTATCCGTTCGGCGAGCGCCTGCCGTACGCGGCGTGGACGAAGCCCGCCGCCACCCTCGCCAACAACAACAGCTACTCGAACGCCGAGATCTTCTCCCACGCGTTCAAGAACCTCGACCACGGCCCGCTCGTCGGCGAACCCACGTTCGGCGCCGTCATCTCGACGGGCGGCGCGGGCCTCCTGGACGGCTCGTTCGTGCGCATGCCGTTCCGCGCGTGGTACGTCCATCAGACGGACAAAAACATGGAGCACGGCCCCGCGATGCCCGACGTCCGCGTCTCGAATCCACCGGCCGTGAAAGCCACCGGCGAGGACCCGCAACTGCGCCGCGCTGTCGAGGAGCTGCTGCAACAGATGGACGAGGGCACGGCCGAGCGCGACGCCTCGTCCTCCGGTGGAAGCGGACAGTAACGGGTTCTCGCACTCCGCTCGCTTGGCACCGGACGGAGAGCCGGAATGCCCCGCGCAGCGGGACCGACCCAGACGCCGCATCGGTCCCTCGCAGGCGCTTCCTGGCGCCGCCGTTCGGACTCACGCCTCCGGAACCGCTCCCCTCGCTCGGATGCCCGAAATCCCTGACCTGATCGTCCACGAACGCTACGTCGAGCGCACGTCTTTGCACCAGCCGATCGCGGGCGTGGAGGTGCGCGACGCAATCCTCGTGGACGAGGGCACTTCGCCCGAGGGGCTGGACGCAACACTGACGGGGCGGGCTTTCGAAGCGACGCATCGCCACGGCAAGCATCTCTTCGTGCAGTACGACGAGCACGGGTGGCTGGCGCTGCACTTCGGGATGACGGGCAAGCCACACTACTACGCAAACGGCGATCCTCCGGACTACAGCCACGTTCGCATTTATCTGGAGAACGGCCATCGCCTCGCACTGATCTGCCCGCGCAAGTTCGCTCGCGTCCGTCTCGTCGACCGTCCCGAGGCGTTCGTCGAGGCGAAAGACCTGGGCCCGGACGTGCGGCGCGTGGACGTCGAAACCTTTTGCGAGCGATTCGACGGCC
>CAYFSC010000167.1:0-6545 GCA_964345695.1 uncultured Rhodothermales bacterium
ATCCTCCACCCTCTCTCCTTCTGCTCCGTCCGAACGTCGTCCCCGTCGTCTCGTACGCTCTCTCCTTTCCTCGTCCCTCCTTCCCGCAGTACCATGATCGAGCGTGACGTGTTGATGCGGCAAATCCAGCAGCTCGCACAGGCACTGACGAACATCGTGCAGCTCGTGTCGAACGGCGAGTACGACGCGGCCATCGCGGCGGTGGACGAGGCGTGCGCGAACCACCTCGACGGATCGGCCGAAGATCTGCGTACGCTCCCCCCTGAGCGATTGCTTGCGCTCTGCAAAGACGGCGATCGCTTCCTTTCCGATGCCGCGCAGACGCTCGCGAAGCTTCTCGCCCTGCAGGGGGACGCCCACCGCAAATGCGGAGACCCGGAGGAGGCCGGGGCCTGCTACGGCCGGGCGCTCTTCCTCATGCGGCGTGTGCTTCAGGCCCCTGACGCTCCTGTGTCCTGGCAAATCGGCACGAAGATCGCCACCCTCAAGCAACGTGTGGAGAACCATCCGGTGGGCAGTGAAATGGTTGTCGCCCTCGACGACCTTGGCGGCTGACCCAAACTGCGGGGCTTCTGCTCTTCCAGGCTTACCCCACCGGTTCCGTGTTAAATTGCAGACGCGCAAGGTCGCGGTACAGGCCGTCGCGATGGACGAGTTCAGCGTGCGTGCCCGTCTGCACGATGCGGCCCTCGTCGAGCACCACGATGCGGTCGGCGTCCTGCACCGTGGAGAGGCGGTGCGCGATGACGAACGTCGTGCGCCCTTCCACGAGCTGATCGAGCGCCTCCTGCACCTGGGCCTCGGAGGCGGAATCAAGGGACGACGTGGCCTCATCCAGCAGCAAGATGCGAGCGTCGCGGAGCAGCGCCCGCGCGATGGCGATCCGCTGCCGCTGCCCGCCGCTCAGTTTCACGCCACGCTCCCCGACCGCTGCGTCGTAGCCTGCGGGGAGGTGAGTGATAAATCCATGGGCGTTTGCGGCCCGCGCGGCCCGTTCCACCGCGGTGTCGGACGCATCGAGGCGACCGTAACGGATGTTCTCGCGGATGCTTGCGTTGAAGAGGTGGACCTCCTGCGATACCGCGGCAATCTGATCGCGAAGGGACGGAGGCGTCACCTTCCGTAGATCGTAGCCATCCACGGTAATTCGTCCCTGTTGGGGGTCGTAGAGCCGCGGGATCAGACCGACGAGCGTCGATTTTCCGGCGCCGCTGGGGCCTACGAGCGCCACGGTTTCGCCCGCCTTCACGTCCAGATCGATGCCGTGCAAAACCGGAGTGCCCGGCTCGTAAGCAAACGTCACGCCCTCGAACCGCACGCGCCCGTCCACGACCGGAAGTTCCGTGGCATTCGGCGCCTCCTGGATGTGCGGCTCCGTATCCAGCAGGTCGAAGATGCGCTCCGTCGCCCCGGCCGCGCTGTTGAACGTGGAGTAGAGGCGCGACATGCCGCCCACGCTCCGGGCGATGTTGAACGCGTAGAAGATGAACGCAACCAGATCGCCGGCGGTGAGGCGTCCCGCCAGCACCTCGGTGCCGCCGTACCAGAAGATCGCAACGAGCGCGCCGAAGAAGAGAAGGCCTACGCCGGACGAGAACAGGGCCGAAACGAGCACCCGCACGCGGGATCGGTCGAACAGGTCCTCAACCGCCTCGGCGTACCGCTCCACCTCATACGCCGACCGTCCGAACGACTTCACGACGCGAATCGAAGCAAGCGCCTCCTCGGCCACCGCTGTAGTGTCCGCCAGCCGGTCCTGAATCTGCCGGGAGAGCTGGCGGATTTTGCGTCCGAAGAAGATGGCTCCGCCCGTCACGACCGGCACGACGAGGAAGATGATGAGGCTGAGGCGCCAGTTCAGCACCACCATGAGCGCCACAGAGCCGACCATCGACAGGCTTTGCGTGAGCATCTCGGCCAGGGCGCGCGTAACCGCCTCGCGGATGGAGCCGACATCGTTCGTGAGCCGCGAGGTCAGGTCGCCGGTGCGCCGATCGGCAAAAAAGCCGAGGTGCAACCGATGCAGGTGGCGGTAGAGACGTTTCCGCAAGTCGGCCACGATGCGCTCGCCGGTCCACCGCAGGCCGTACGATCCGCCGAACGACACGAGGGCCTGCACGAGAAAAAGGGCAAACAGGCCGATCGTCAGCTGGTCGAGCTGGGCTCGGTTGGCCTCTTCGAACACGGCGTCCAGCAGCTCCCGCAGTCCGAGCGGCACGACGAGCGCGATGAGCGAGCCGACGGTCGTGAGGGCCAGCGCGCCGTACAGACGCAGGCGGTAGGGGCGGCTCAAGCGGAAGATGCGAGCGAGCACCGTCCACAGCCGCTTCGGCTTCAGGGCCGGCGTGTCGCCGTCGTCGTCGGTAGAAGGAGCGTCGGTAGACGTAGCGGCCATGCGCGGGAAGGAGACAGCGGGGGAGAATCATGAATGGGAACCCGCACGCCCACCGAGAGGATTCTTCGCCCGTGAAACGTTAGACGACCGGCACAACTCCGTCGGCCTCGCCCCTGCGATCTCTGCTATACCTGCACCTCGACACCCGCCAACTCCGGGTCCTCGACCGTCACATCCTGCTCCAGCTTGCCGTCGCGCAGGCGGATGATGCGCCGCGCGTGCTGGGCGATGGGCTCTTCGTGCGTCACGACCAGCAGCGTGTTGCCCTGCCGGTAGAGCGACTCGAAGAGCATCATGATGTCGTCGCCGGTGGCGGTGTCGAGGTTGCCGGTCGGCTCGTCGGCCAGGATGATCGAGGGCCGGTTGACCAAGGCCCGGGCCGTGGCGACGCGCTGCCGCTGGCCGCCCGACAGTTCGTTCGGCCGGTGATCCATGCGGTCGCCGAGGCCTACGTTGCGCAGCGCTTCGGCCGCCCGCTCCCGGCGATCGGCTTTCGACATGCCCGCGTAGATCAGCGGAAGCTCGGCGTTGCGCAGGCAGTCCACCCGCGGAAGCAGGTTGAACGTCTGGAAGACGAACCCGATCTCGCGGTTGCGAATCTCGGCCAGCTCGTCGTCCGACAGGGTGCTCACGTCCTGGTCGTTCAGGATGTAGGTGCCGCTCGTCGGCGTGTCGAGACAGCCGACCATGTTCATGAGCGTGGACTTTCCGGAACCGGAGGGGCCCATGATGGCGATGTACTCGCCGCGCTCCACGTCGAGAGTGATGCCGTCGAGCGCCCACACCTCCTCGGTTCCCATGAGGTAGCGTTTCTTCAGATCCGTCAGCTGAATCAGGGCATCGTCGGTCGGCGTGGTCGCAGCAGCAGTCGGGGCGGAAGCGTGGTCGCGCATAGCAGGGAAAGGGAGGTCGTTTGGAGGCGCAGAGACATTCAGAAGCGGGGCGGGCGCCATCGGGCTTACATGCCGCTGGCAAGCATGCCGCCGTCCTGTTCGTTCTCCGACTGAACGCGGACCTTGTCGCCCGGAGAAAGCTCGCGACTGACGGCGCTGTACGGGCCCATGATGACCTGCTCGCCGCCGCTGAGGCCGGCGCGAACCTCGATGTGCGTTTCGTTGGCAATGCCGGTGCTCACCTCGACCATGCGGGCCGAGTCAGCCTCGGCTACGAACACCACTTTGCGCAGGTCCTCTGCGGGCTGACCGGCGGCGGACGCCGAGTCGCCCCCGCCGCGCACCGTGTTGAAGTCGCGCACCGTAACGGCCTGGATGGGCACGGCCACCGCGTCGGACGCCGTTTGCGTGTAGATTTCGACGGTGCCGCTCATGCCCGGTCGCAGCTTGGGCATAACCCGCATCCCCGACGGCACTTCGGGCCGCGTGACGCCTTCGCCGGTGTCGCTGCCGGCAAGCGTCGGCTCGATGTTCTGCACGCCGTGGATGCGCACCTTCACCGGGAAGTTGGTCACCTGATCCTGCGTGCCCTGACTGCTGACGCGGGCCGAGTTGGCAATCTCGGTCACCGTTCCGCGGAAGCCCTCGTCCGGATACGCATCGATTTCGACGGATGCCGAATCCTCCATCGAGATGTTCACGACGTCGTTCTCGTTGACGTCTACCTCCATCTCCATTCGGTCGAGCTGGGCGATGGTCATCATCTCGGTGCCCTGCACGCGCTCGGTGCCCACCACGCGCTCGCCCTGTTCCACGTTGAGCGCGCTCACCGTTCCGGTCATCGGCGCGTAGATGCGCGTTTTCTCCAAGCGCTCGATGGCGTCCCGCAGGCTGGCCTCTGCGCTCTGCACCTGAAAACGGGCGGCCTGCAGTCGCGCCACGGCCTGCTGGTACTGCGAGCGTGAGGTTTCAAACTCGCTCTCCGAAATCACGCCCTTCTCGAACAGCCCTTTCTGGCGATTAAAATCCAACCGTGCCGAGAGCGAGTCGGCCCGTCGCTCCGCAAGGGTGGCCTTGGCCTGTGAGACGGTGGCGCGCTGCTGCTCGACGACCGCACGCGGATTTTCTTGGTTGAGCCGCGCGAGCAGATCGCCTTCCTGGACCTGCTGCCCCTCCTCCACTGGCAGTTCCACAATTTCGCCCGAAACGTCGGGGCTGATGGTGACCTCCACCTCCGGCTGGGCCCGGCCAAAGGCCGTAACGACCTGGGTGATGTCACGGCGCTCGGCCTCGGCGACTTCCACCTCCAGCCCCTCCGGCCCTGCCCCGAACCATCCCATCCACCGGCCGACGCCTCCGATGAGAACCACCGCGAGGAAGAGGCCGCCGACTGCGTACAAAATGCGGCGTGTTGAGCTTGACGATGCCATGATGTTGGGATGCTGTTGGCGTCGTAGGGAATGCGGGAGAACCTCGGACAGCGGGCCCCTCTACTGAAAGAGTGCTTCCTGCGGCGTGAGAATGCCGACGTAGTAATCAATCAGCTTTTGCTGGAACAGAAAGTTGTACCGGGCCCGCACGCGCTGACTGGCCGCGTCGACGAACGTGCGCTGCGCGTTCGTGAGTTCGACAATCGAAGCCGCCCCCAGGTTGAATCGCTCTTGGGCCGCCTCGCGCGCCTGACGAGCCGAGCGCAGGCGCTTCTGGGTGGCCTCCAGTTGCTTCCGGGCGTTCTCGTAGTCCAGATACGCCTGGCGCACCTGCAAGGCCACCTGCTGCTTCTGATCCTGGAGGGCGTAGCGGGCGTTCTGGGCTTGTACCTGGGCCTGCTCGACCTGCACGTTGCGGCGCAGCCCCTGGAAGACGGGAATCGACAGACTGAGAGACAGGCCGCCGTTCTTGCGCTCGTCGAGCAGATCGAAGAACGCGTCGGGCTCTGTGGGAGCCGGATTGCTCGACCAGTTCGAGCCGTAGCTGCCACTGAGGCTCAGGCTTGGAAAGTAGCTCGACTTCGCATTGCGAATGCTGTGCTCGGCCGCCCGCGCCTGCGCCTGCGCCGCGCGAAGATCGAGACGCCGGTCCATGGCCTGCCCCAGCAGGTTCTTCACGTCGTAGTCCACCACGGCAAGGCTGTCGTCATCCAACGAGGGAGCCACGAACCGATAGGTGCCCATCGGCTCCAGCTGCAATGTCTGGATAAGTCGTGTCTCGGCCAATTGGAGGTCCCGCTCCGAACGAAACACGGCCGACTCCTGCTCGGCAACCGCCGCTTCCTGCTCGTACAGGGCCGACACCGGGCGCGACCCCGCATCGACGAACTCTCGAGTCTGGCGCAGCTGCTGGCGTCGGGCGTCCAGTTCTTCCCGCTGTACGCGAAGAATCTCGCGGTTCTCGACGAGCGTGATGTAGCGATTCATCACCTCGAAAATCACGTCCTGCCGGGTGCGCTCCAGCGAGAGCGTGTTCGACTCCCCGCGGGCCTGCACCTGCCGGAGCGACGCAATGTTGCCGAACCCATCGAACAGCGTCAGCTGGCTCTGGCCCGTAATGCGAACGAAGTCGGTCGTCTGACTGATGAACCCGCCCTGCTGCGTGCTAAACGTGCGTCCGAAGTCGCGTGAGCCCGAGGTCTGGATGTTGAACGTCGGCGCGAAGTCCATCCACTCGGCCTTGATCGTCGCGTTCGACTGGTCGACCTGATTGGCGGCGCGCTTGATGTCGGTGTTCTGGTCGAGCGCGATGCGAATCGCCTCGTTGAAGCCGATACGCGTCGTGTCCTGTGCGGCCACCTCCCCAGGCCTCACCCACAGGAGACAACACATGAGCACACAGAAAAAGAAGGAGATACGAGAGAACATCGGTCGGACAGGCATGAATGGTACGGATCTCTGAAGAATCATCGGGAAACGGGACGGGAGACGAACTCCGGCGACGGGAGATGAATTCCGACGACGGCCTCTCGCCCGAGCCGGTCTCGTAACGACTGCCTAGGCACCGTTGTTACAGCATCATTCATGATCGGTGCGAAGCGCCCGGTGTACGGTTGAGATGTTGCAATAACCGGACTGCACCGGTGCACCGACAGGGGAGCAGGGCATTCGTGCCCCGAGTGACTTCGGGACAGGCGCAGGGGGCGTCGGGGCCGGAAAGACAGGCGGAAGTCGGCCCTGCGCTCCCGCCGAGACGCCGTAGAAAGAAACAAGCGGAGGGGGAGGGATTCGAACCCCCGAGACCCGCGAAGGGCCTGCCGGTTTTCA
>CAYFSC010000168.1:0-6493 GCA_964345695.1 uncultured Rhodothermales bacterium
GCAAACGCTTCCGGCCCGCTTCCGACTGCTACACGGGGCAGCGCTCGGAGCGTAGGGGCCTCGCGCCGATAAATTCCCCGCAGGACCCGGATCTCGGAGTCTGCACGGCGGCAATTGTGGGAGTCCTGGCGGGGCCCATCACTCGGAGGCGTCTCCGAGCGAGAAGACGCTGGGCGACACGTCGCTGTTGATCGCGACCGTGGAGATGGTCGTTTCGGCCTGTTTCTCGCCGTCCTGGTACGTCACGGTGGTATGCGGAATCATGATGCCGCTGTGCGTCTGGAAGTCGCTGTATACGTCCGTTTGCGACTGCGGGCCCTGGCGGCTCATGGCGGTGTAGTCCATGCGGGCCGGGCGGTACGTCTCAGGGTCCAGGTAGAGCGTAATGGCGCTGCCAGTCGGCGGCGTCACCTTGACGGCCTCATACTCCATGCCCTCCACGGTGGTCGTGCCCTGCGACTGCACCGACAGCTCCTCGTGGTCGAGGTGCGCCATCAGGTAGGGCAGGCTGCGCCAGAGCGTTCCCTTTGCCTGCTTGCGCATCTGCGGCGGGGCCGTCTGCGTACCGCGGGGCGTCTTCATCGTCATCGTGCTGCCGTCGTCGGCAATCACGATTTGCATGCCGTTCGGAAGCGTCTGCTCCGCCCGCATCTTGCCCGGCAGCGCGACGAGGAGCGTGCTCTCGATGGTTTGCGTGCCCTGTGGCGTTTCGACGGACTGCTTTGATGCCACGCGCAGGCTTTGCAGGTCGTCGAACGCCGAGCCGCCCAGCGCCTCTTTCGCCTGCATCAGCGCCTCGCGACCGGCTTTCTGGGAGGCCGCCGTGGCGGGCGCCTCCTCGCTCGGGGGACTCGTAGGAATCGAGATGTCGATCTCATTGACCGTACCCTCCTCGGTGAGCGTCGCCAGCGAGTCGCTGAACTGGTCCCGGTTGCCCACGATGAGCACGTGCGCCGCCTCCGGGTGCAGGTACGATTGCGCCACGCGCTGCACGTCCGACGACGTCACGTTTTCGATCCGGTCCTTGGTCTGCTGCAGAAAGTCGGACGGGTAGTCGTAGTACTCGTACGTCATCAGCCGCCCGAGCACTTCTCGCTCGGTGTCGAAGTTGAACACGAACGAGTTCAGGTAACTGTCTTTCGCCAGGCTGAGCTCTTCGTTGGTCGGCGGGGTGGTACGCATGCCCTCGACCTCATTCATGACGGCGTTGGTGGCCTCCACCGTGCTTCCGCTCTTCGTGAACACGCCTGCAAAGAAGCGCCCCGGGCGCTCGTAACCGGCCGAGTAGCTGCCGAACACGGAGTAGGCCAACCCCATCTCCTTGCGCACGGTCTGAAACAGGCGGCTGGAAAACCCGCCGCTGAGGACCTGATTCATGATCGTGACCGCAGCGTAGTCTTCGCTCTCGCGCGTGATTTCACCGGGGTGCCCCATGAAGATCGTGCTCTGGTTGACGTCGCTCTTCTGGATGAAGTTGACCGAAGAGGCCCGGCGCGCCTCCGGGGCTGGCGGGGTGGGCGGCTCGAAATCGGCCGGGGCCTCCCAGTCGCCAAACTGCTCACGGATCATTTCCTCCATCGCATCGGCGTCAAAGTCGCCCCACACGCTGAGGATGACGTTGCTCGGCTGCACGTGCTGCGCATGGAACTCCGCGAGATCCTGCTGCGTGATGCGGTCGATGGTGTAGTACTCGGGCGTGCGAGCGTACGGACTGTCGGCGCCGTAGAGAATCTTGTCGAACTCGCGCGAGGCGATCTGCCGGGCGTCGTCGTTGCGTCGCGAGATGCCCGACTTCTGCTGGCTCTTGGCCTGCTGCACCTTCGCCTCGGCGAAGGCCGGGCTGCGCAGCACGTCGGCAAACACGGGCAGGACGGTGCCGACGTGGTCGGCGAGGGTCGACATGAACGCCGACCCGGACGTTTCGCCCATGTTCGTCTCGACGGTGGCGCCCAGGTTTTCGAGCACGAGGTTCAGGCTGTCGGGCGCCATTGAGGCGGTGCCGCCGGTTCGCATGACGGTGCCGGTGATGGCAGCCAGGCCGCGCTTCTCGTGCGGCTCATACACCGAGCCGACGCCGATGCGCGCTGCGGCGTTGACCTGCGGCAGTTCACGGTCTTCGAGCAGAAAGATCGTCATCCCGTTGTCGAGCTCCACGCGCTGCGGATCGGGGATGTCGAAGTCGCGGAGCTCCGGGTAGGTCAGGTCTTGGACGTTGTAGTCGGCCGTATCGACCTCCGTCGCGGGAGCCTGCGCAGCGGCCGGCGGCGGCGCCCACGCAGCCAACGCCACGCCGATAAGAAGAGAGAGGATGCGGGTCAAGCGGGTCGTCAGAAGCATCATTGGAGCGAGAGGGTTCGGTCGCAGAGGAAGGAGCAGGAAGCAGAAGCCACCGGCGGGCGCTACTCGGTGGACGCGGTGGGCTGATCGCCGTCCTCGGTCGTTTTGATCATGGCAACGGTGCGGTTGCTGCGCTGGAAGGTCTCCTGTGCGACGCGCTGCACGTCGTCAACCGTCACGGACTGGATTTCCTCCAGTTGCCGGAAGACGTTGCGCCAGTCGCCCGTCAGCGCCTCCATGCGCGAGAAGCGGCGCGCCAGGCCCGAGTTGGAGTCGAGTTGCCGAATGAGGGTGGCGCGGGCCCGCGTCTTGGCCCGCTCCAGTTCGGCCTGTGTGATGCCCTCTTCCTTGATCGTGTCCAACTCCTCGTAAATGGAATGCTCTACGCTGTCCGGCGACACGCCGCGGCTCGGCACGCCGAAGAGGACGAAAAGACTCGGATACTTGCTCCCCGGAAAGGCCGGGCCCGCCTGCACCTGCAGGGCCTTCTCGGTTTCTACCAGCCGCTCGTGCAACCGGCTCGTGCGACCGGTCGTGAGCACGTCCGAGAGGATGTTGTACACCGGGTCGTCCTCGCTCTGCATGCTGCCGCGGTGGTAGCCGGCAACCACGAAGGGTTGCGTCTGCTCGCGGATGACAACGCGCCGCTCGCCGATCTGCTCTGGCTCGGTCGTCGTGACGGGCAGCGGCTCCTCCCCCTTCGGCAGGCGTCCGAAGTATTCCTCCGCCAGTCGACGAACGCGCTCCGCGTCGACGTCGCCCGCGATGCCGATGGTGAGGTTGCTGGCGTTGTAGTACGTCTCGAAGAACGCCTTGGCCCCCGACCGGGACAGGTTCTTCAGGTCGGACATGTGCCCGATGGTCGGGTTGCCGTACGGATGCGCCTTGAACGCCGTCGTAAGGAACTCCTCGATGAGGCGGCCCGTCGGGCTGGACTCGGTGCGCTGCCGCCGCTCCTCCATGACGACGTCGCGCTCGGTGTAGAACTCGCGGAGCACCGGGTTCTTGAACCGGTCCGATTCCAGCGCAAAGAAAAGCTCCAGCTTGTTGGCAGGAAGGCTGTAGATGTAGCCCGTTGCGTCGGCGGAGGTGTAGGCGTTCAGCCCCGTGACGCCTTGCCGCTCCAGGAGGTTTTCGTACTCGCCGTCCTGGATGTACGATTCGGCTTCGGCCTGCGCATCTTCGACCTCGGCCTCAAGCTGGGCAATGCGCCCGGAGTCGGCCTGCGGCCCCTTGGCCCGCTCCCGCCGCAGCTGCAGGTAGATGTCCTCCTGGCGCTGAAGGGCAGCCATCTCCTTCTCGATGTCTTTGGTGCCGATGGAGGTGGTCCCTTTGAAGGCCATGTGCTCGAACATGTGCGCGATGCCCGTCCGCCCCTCGGGCTCATCGACCGACCCCACGTCAGCGTAGGTGTGGAACGATACGACCGGGGCTTCCGGACGCTCGATGACCACAAACGTCAGGCCATTGTCCAGCGTGAAGGTGGTTACGTTCGTTTCGAACTGGGCGAGGAGGTCCTGCTCCTGCGCGGCGACCGGCCCGGCGGCCAGCGCCGCCAGAACGAGCACGGCCGCCCCGAGGCGTCGGAGGAAAGCACGGCAGCGATGTAGCATCAGATTGGGCAGTGAGTGAAACAAGAGGAAAGGAGAAGGGGCGTTCGCGACCCGGACGAGAAACAGAAGCACTCCGTCCACAAGCGGTGCAGGCCCGGCCGAAAATGCGCCGGTACATACTGAGCACGCGGCACACAGATCCATCCCGATCCCAGGACGCGCGACGAACTGGCCGAGAGCACCGCTGCCCGTGAGCACGGCATCGGGGGCAGGCTGCGTCCCAGTCCGGAAGCGGTTCCGGACCAGCGGCAGCCGAATTTCCCGCTCAATCTTCGCGCAGCATCGAAACGCACGGTGGCACCACTCGTTCGGAGGGATGCTGTCGATTCTGTTCTCACCATGTGCCTGCGTGTTCCCTATGCCGACGACGTCCACCGCGGATTGGACTCCCACCTCCTGGCGTTCCAAAGAGGCCCTGCAACAGCCCACTTACCCCGACGACGACGCGCTGGCCTCGATGCTCGATCACATCGCGAGCCTGCCGCCCCTCGTCACTTCCTGGGAGGTGGAAGACCTGAAAGACGAACTGGCCCGCGCGGCGCAGGGCGAGCGCTTTCTCCTCCAAGGTGGCGAGTGCGCCGAATCGTTTGCTGACTGCACGGCCGACGTGATCACGAAGCGGCTCAAGATCATGCTGCAGATGAGCCTGATCCTGACGTACGGCTTGAACACGCGCGTCGTGCGCGTCGGTCGCTTCGCCGGGCAGTACGCCAAACCGCGCTCGTCGGACACCGAGACGCGCAACGGGCAGGCGCTCCCCAGCTACCGCGGCGACATCATCAACGGTCCAGAGTTTGACGAGGCAGCCCGCATTCCGGACCCGCAGCGCCTTGAACGCGCCTACACCAAGTCGAGCCTGACGCTCAACCTTGTGCGCGGTCTCGCGGAGGGCGGCTTTGCCGACATGCGCCACCCGGAGTACTGGAATCTCGACTTCATGCAGCATTCCCCGCTGGCCGACGAGTACCACGCCCTCGTCGATGCCATTGAGGACTCGCTCGACTTTATGACCGCCGTCTCGGGCAGCAACCTCGACGAGCTGGAGCGGGCCAAGTTCTTCATCAGTCACGAAGCGCTGCTCCTGCCGTACGAGGAGGCCCACACACGCACTGTCCCACACAATCCGGGCCACTACAATCTGGGTACCCACCTTCCGTGGATCGGCAAGCGGACGAACCAGCCGGGAGGGGCGCACGTCGAGTACGCGCGCGGCATTGAGAATCCGCTCGGGCTCAAGGTGGGCCCCAACATGACGCCGTCGGACCTGAAGGCGCTCGTGCGCACGCTGGATCCGAACGACACCCCCGGACGACTCACCCTCATCACGCGTTTCGGCGTCGATCACATCGCCGACCGGCTGCCGGCTCTGCTCGACGCGGTTCAGTCCACCGGCACCACGGTGCTGTGGATCTGCGATCCCATGCACGGCAACACTGAGAAGACGTCGAGCGGCCTCAAGACGCGCCGGTTCGACAACATCCTCGGGGAGCTGGAGCAGGCCTTCGAGATCCACAACGCCCATGGCTCTCACCTCGGCGGCGTGCACTTCGAGCTCACCGGCGAGGACGTCACCGAATGCATCGGAGGGGCGCGCGGCCTGGGGGAAGCCGACCTCGAGCGCGCCTACAAGTCGCACGTCGATCCGCGCCTCAACTACGAGCAGGCTCTGGAGATGGCATTCAGCGTCGTGCGCACGGTGAGAAATCTTCGATAGATTGCGATCTCAGCCTTCCAGGACCTGCCCCCGGCATCACCACGGGATCCACTGCCCGTAACATGCGATTCGGCACCTGCACGAATGCTCCTCATCGATCCTGCGCAGTGCCGATTCCTCCCATGCCTCGTCTCCCCGTTTTTGTTCTTCTCGCCCTGACTCTCAGCGCATCGCTTCCGCGGGCGGCGGTCGCGCAGGATGAAGAGACGGCCAAGCTCCGCGAGGTGACGGCCGTGTTCGAGGAGATGCTCGAAATGAACGAGGCGACCATCCCAAACCGGATTCTGGAGGAAGCGCACGCCGTGGCCGTGCTGCCCGGGGTCGTCAAAGCCGGGTTTCTGTTCGCTGGACGCCGCGGCCGGGGCGTGCTTCTGGTACATCGCGACAGTGCATGGAGCGCCCCGGCGTTCCTGACCATCACCGGGGGCAGCTTCGGGCTACAGGCCGGCGCCTCCTCCACCGACGTCGTGCTCGTCTTCCGCAACCGCGGCAGCGTCACTAGCCTCATCGACGGCAAGCTCACGCTCGGGGGCACCGTCTCGGTCGCCGCAGGCCCCGTCGGGCGAAGCGCCGAGGCCGCTACCGACGCCCGCCTCAAGGCCGAGATCTACTCGTACTCGCGCAGTCGCGGCGCCTTTGCCGGCCTGTCCATCGAAGGCGCCCAGCTCTCCTTCAGCCAGACGAACAATCGTGCCGTGTATGGGCGCGACGTCTCGGTGCACGACATCTTGTACGGATCCGCCGCGTTCCCGCCCGCGGCGGACCGCCTCCGCACCCTGCTGCGCCGCACCGACTGAGAACCGACCGCCACAGATCAAAGGGTGCCGTT
>CAYFSC010000169.1:0-6452 GCA_964345695.1 uncultured Rhodothermales bacterium
AAGTTTGAGGAGTTCGGCGAGTTCGAGGACGAGATCGAAGCGGGGGGCGAGGTGCTGCTCGAACAGCTGAACGTGCGCATTGGAGTGCGTCCTAACGTTGCATTGCGGGTGGGGAAGTTCAAGCTGCCGATCGGGCTTGCGGCGCTCAACGACGAGCCCCAGGAGTACTTCGCCACGACGCGCGCCGAGGCGGAGGCCAGCACAATCCCAACGAACTGGTACGAGATCGGGGTGCAGGCCGAAGGGCGCGTGGGGCCTGTTGCGTACAGCGCAGCGGTGGTGAATGGACTCAACTCGGCCGAGTTCAGCGCGGAGAACTGGGTCGTGCGCGGTCGCCAAACCAAGTTTGAGACGGCTGCCGCCGACGACGTCGGGTTCACCGGGCGCCTCGACTATTACTTCGGCGACGAAACGTTTGTCGGCGTGTCGGGCTACGTCGGCGACAGTGCCGACAACCGGCGCAAGTCCTCCCTCGACGAAAACGGCGAGTCGGTGAGTGCCGTCGTAAGCATCGTTGACGGACACGCGCAGTGGCGCCACGGTCCGTTCACCGGTCGGGCTGTTCTGCTGTACGGACATCTGCAAAACGCGGATGTCGTCTCGACTGTCAACCGGAACCTCTCCCGAAACCTGAACGCGAAGGGGACGCCCGTTGGAAGCGAGATGCTTTCTTACCGCGTCGAAGCCGGATACGACCTCCTGGCGCTGTTCGGCACAAGCGGTCCCCAACGCCTTGACGTGTTCGGGCGATTCAGCGTCTACGACACCCACTTCCGCACGGAAGGCGACGTGAGCGACAACGCCCTATGGGAACGCACCGTGTACACCGGTGGGCTCAACTACCGCGTCGTGGATGGCGTCGTCTTCAAGGCGCAGTATGATCGTCGCGAACGTGGGCGCGGTCGCGTGATCAGCGGCGAGCGCTCTGGCGACACGGAGAACACCTTTTCATTGGGGATGGGCATCCAGTTCTAGTGGATCGTTCGCCCGGCGTCTCCTGCTGCTTGTTCCACCGCTTGTTCCACCGTTTCAATCGTCCCTTTTAGCCTCATGAACACCTTGTCTAGCCTCATGACCCACCGACACTCCCGCATTCGTGAACTCCTTCTCGTTCTCATCCTCTTCGTTGGAGGAGGACTGCTCGTTGCCTGCGACTCGTCCGATCCTGGCGTGGAAGACGACGAGATTACCATCGACGACATCGACGCCACGGCCATCCTAACCAACGAGGCCAGCAACGTAATTCTCGCCACGTACGTCGATCTCGAAGGCCGGGCGGGAGAGCTGCAAAATGCCGTCCAGGCCTTTGTGGACAACCCGTCTCCCTCAACGCTCGATGCGGCCCAGCAAGCCTGGATCGATGCGCGCGACCCGTGGGAAGCTTCCGAGAGCTTCCTCTTTGGCCCCGTCGCCGAGGACGATCTCGACCCGGCGCTCGACTCGTGGCCGGTTGATGAGAGCAACATTCAAGGTGTACTCAACAGCTCCGACGCGATTACGCCGGACCTGGTGCGCAACTTGAGCACCAACAGCAAGGGGTTCCACACCGTTGAGTTTTTGCTCTTCGGGCCGAACGGCGACAAGACGCCATCCGACTTCACCGACCGGGAGATCGACTACCTGACTGCCGCGACCACCGTGCTGTTTGAGGACACGCAGGCCCTCGCAGGTGCATGGCGTCCGGAGGAGGGGGGCTTTGCGACCGACTTCGTCAACGCACAGACGTCTGTCGCCTCCAGCCCGAAAGGCGCGCTGGACGCACTGGCTGAAGGCATGGAGATCATCGCCGACGAGGTGGGGAGTGGCAAGATTGGCACACCGCTCGAGGAGGGAACGATTGCCCGCGTGGAGTCGAAATACAGTGAGAACTCGCTGGTCGACTTCACCAACAACATGCGCAGCCTCCGACGCATCTACACCGGCGACGTGGGCAGCAGCACCGGCCCAGGACTCGACGACGTGGTTGCCGCGGTGAATCCGGAGCTTGACGAGCAAATTCGCAGCGAGATCGAGACCGCCATCCAGACGCTCGAAGGCAGCCCGTTGAGCTTCCGGAAGTCGATCGAGCAGAACCAACTCCAGACGATGCGCGATGCGCAGGACGCGATCCTGGACATCCGAGACACCGTTCAGTCGGAGCTGCGGCCGCTCATCAGCAATCTCTAGTCCAACTGCCGGCGTGCGTCCCGGTGGCGTAGGATCGGCTGCCCCAACGCACGACCCGGCACGTTCTTCCTCTCCCGTCTCATCGGGCGAACGGCCCCCGTACGCTATGCTCCGACGTTCCCGGATCGTCCTTCTTTTCGGTGCAATGCTCCTTGGGATCAGCCTGGCAGGGTGCGACGCCAACCTTCCCGATCCGGCCTCCCAGCAGCGGGACGCGTCGCGCCGAGCCGGGGGCGACCTCACAATTTTCTCGTTCACCAACCAGTCGTATACTCTTCCCGGACCGAACCTGGAAGGAGAACGGCTGGACCTGCACTTGGCGGGCGATGCGGCCTTCGATGACCAGTTTGTGTCGGCCCCGGCGACGGTCAACGGGGGACTCGGGCCGGCCTTCGTGCGCAACTCATGCGCGGCGTGCCACACCCGCAACGGACGGACGGGCGGCGAGGCGCTCCTTCACATGAGCGTGCCCGGAACGGGCGAGCACGGCAACGTCAAGCCGGTGCCCGGATTTGGCACCGAACTTCAGAACCGGGCCCTGTTCGGATATCGCGCCGAAGGGACGCTCACGATCGAAGAGGAAGTGCGGCGTGGCCAGTTTGCCGACGGCACTGCGTACACCCTCCGCGACCGCGAGCCGCGTATCGACGATCCGTACACAGAGGTCCCCGACAACATTCTGACGTCGCTGCGCATGCCACGGCCCGTCTTCGGTCTCGGGTTGCTGGAGGCCGTGCCCGATGCCACGCTTCGCGACCTGGCGGACGAGCAGGCCGCGGCTCGCGACGGCATCACCGGCGAGATCAACCGCGTCTGGAACGCGGCCACTCAACAGATGGACGTGGGTCGGTTCGGATGGAAAGCCACGCAACCGACTCTGCTTCAGCAGAATGCCGACGCATACAACCTCGACATGGGAGTCACCAACCCGATGTTTTCGACGGAGCCGACGGCCGGGCAACCGGGCTTCGACGATGGACGCGACGACGACCCAGAAATCCCCCGGCAAACCCTGGAGGAAGCCACGTTCTATGTGCAACCCCTCGCGGTCCCTGCCCGCCGCAACCTGGATGATCCGGCGGTGCGACGGGGCGAGCAGCTGTTCGATCGGCTCGGCTGTGCGACCTGCCACCGACCCCAGCTTCGAACGGGAACGCTGGCGAACGTCCCCGAGGTCGAGAACCAGACGATCTATCCGTACACCGACCTGCTGATCCACGACATGGGGCCGGGGCTCGCCGACGACCGTCCGATCTTCGACGCGAGCGGTCGCGAGTGGCGCACCCCGCCGTTGTGGGGCATCGGCCTCTCGAAACTGGTGAACCCCGAGGCGGGCTTCTTGCACGACGGACGCGCTCGCACGCTCACCGAAGCCATTCTCTGGCACGGCGGCGAGGCCGAATCCACCAAGCAGTCCTTCAAGCGCCTCTCGAAGGACGAGCGTGACGCCCTGATTGCGTTCCTACGGTCGTTGTGAGCCCTCCGCACCGGTTTAGGCAACGACAACCGTTCAGGCAACTGCAACCGTTCAGACGACTGCGGCGGTAGGCTCCGGCAGCACGAGGTCATTCGTCCAGTAAACCGCCGGGCCGGGCGTTCGGTCGATCAAGCCGCGCCTATGCAGCCAGCGCTCCAGGCGCGCGTAGTAGCGCTCCGTCATGGAAAAGTCGTAGGTGAAGCACGGCGCCGTGGCGTCAAAGAGGGCGCGGGTGAGGGCATCGTCGGGCTCGGTATCGGTGTGCGCGAAGTAGACGCGTCGGGCCTCCTCCGGATGCTGGTGCACCGCGTCGATGCCCCGCTGTAGGACGCCCACGAAGCGCCGAAACACGTCTCGCTGCATGTCCAACTGCTCGGGAGTGGTGATCAGGATGAGCTGACAGAAGTCGGGCACGCCCCAGTCCTTCAGCGCGAAGAAGTCGACCTCCATCCCGCGATGGCGGGCTTCGACGACCTCGAAGTTGTAGAAGGCCAGAGTGGCGACGTCGGCCTTGTCCTCGGCCAGGGCGTCAGTGTGGTAGAAGCCGTTGTTGACGGGCGTGAACGCGTCGGGATCGGCCTCGCCGCCGTCGGCCTCAATCATGGTGCCGACGATGGCGGGTCCGCCGGGTCCAGGGGCTCCGGGATACTGGATGCGTACGCCGGCCATGTCGCGCGGCCGCTCGATGCCTCGACCCGTGCGGTACATCACGCCGCCATTCGTGTGCAGGAAGCGCGCGAGCCCGACGACCGGGCGACCGTCGGCCCGATCTTCCACCAGGTGCAGAGGCTCGGTGATGGCCAGGTCCATCGTACCGTCTTCGATGGCGTCGACGGCGTCGAGGTGCTGTTCGGGCTCGATGATCTCCAGATTCAGATCGGCCTCTTCGAGCCATCCATGCTCCTGCGCGAGAAGGAGCGGGACGTGATCGGGATTCAGAAACCACTCAAGTCCAAGACGAAGAGTATCCATGGGGCGTTGCCAGCTGTGAAAGGAGCGAATGCTGGCGATGCCTCGACCTCGACAGGAGGACGTGCCGTTCCCTGCACCGGTACGAGCCGGATCAGGTTCAATGGGTTTGCTCTCAGCCTCGCGGTGGCGAGGCACCCCAGCAGCCGTGCGTACCATCGGGCGGCCGGCTTGTTCGGAGCGTGGCACGATCCCGTTGGCATCCCGACCGAGCCCAGCACGTTGCCGTGTCCAGAGCCCGGGCCGAACCGGACGATCCGCCCGAACGGGACGAGATCTGAAGGGCTCGAATCTGCACTTGCAGAATCCCGGTCGCGACCCTATTATTTTTCCGGCTGATTGGCTCGCGATAAGTGAGAATTATCGGGAGCCAGAGACCGAAGACCGGGCCCCTCTCGGCCCCGCGACGGCTCCGCTCTTCCGAACGCATGCATCCCCCTCTTTTCCGCCCATGGAACCTGCAGACGGCTCTCCCCACTCATCCATCGAAGCCATCCTTCCGGCGGAGGACGGCGCCGAGCAGCGCCTGGCCCCGATCCATTCGGACACTGAGCGGGCCCGGGCGTTTGCCCAGCAGGCCCGCGCCGCGAATACTAAGCGCGCCTACCGGGCCGACTGGGCCGACTTCACGGCGTGGTGCGACAGCCGGGAGGTGTCCCCGCTTCCGGCGCGCACCAAGACCGTCGCGCTCTACGTGGCGGCGCGCTCCGACGAATTGGCCCTGGCGACGCTCCGGCGCCGCCTCGCCGCCATCAATCAGGCGCATGTCGCGCGCGACTACGACAAACCGGCCCTGACAACGGAGGAGCCCCTGCACTCCGTCTGGGCGGGGATTGTCCGCGAGAAATCCCGCAAGCAGGACAAGGCCGCCCCGATTCTGATTGAGGACCTTCGCGCCATCGTCCGGGCCACGCGCGGGCTCGACAACGACATGCTTGGGCTTCGCGACCGCGCCCTGCTGCTGGTCGGCTGGGCCGGGGCTCTGCGCCGCAGCGAGATCGCCGCGCTGCAGATGCAGGATGTGCGCGTCGGGCCCGACGGGCTGGCCGTGACCGTCCGCCGCTCCAAGACCGACCAGGAGGGCGAGGGCCACACGATCGGGATTCCGCACGGCGAGCGGCCCGACACGTGCCCGATCCGCGCCCTGCAAGCCTGGGCCTCGGGCGCCGAAATCGGCACCGAGGCGCGCACCGATGCCGTCCCCCTGTTCCGGTCGGTTGATCGCTGGGGCAACGTCTCCGACGACGGCCTCTCGACCGACGGTGTGCGGCGCATCGTCCAAAAAGCCTGCGACCGAGCCGGGCTCGACGCCTCCCTCTACAGCGGGCACTCGCTGCGGGCCGGCTTCATCACGCAGGCCGCGCGCGCCGGGAAGCCCGAGCGCATCATCATGCGGCACTCCGGGCACTCCGACCTGCAAACCCTGCGCGGATACATCCGGGACGGCGGCCTCTTTCGGGACAACGCCGCCGAGGGAATTGGCCTTTGACGTACTCCCCGCACTAAAGTACGGGGATTCTTGAGCTGCTTACGCGGCTCTCGCGCGCTTCACCGTGGCTGCTCCGTAGGAGTTTTACCGGCGATCTCTGGTCGCCTACCACTCAGCGGATTACACGACATGTGCGGTTTATACCGCACACCCGTGGGGGACGCCATCGCCCCGGCTACTTGGAATGAGAGCAGATGGGAGTCGCTTTAGCCTTCGCCTCTCATCCCGAGATACTTGCTTGCATGAGATCGGTAGGTTGGCAGTGGAGCGTCCTGAAAGACCCTCTCGTTCTGCCGTCTCATGCGTGGTGAAACCATGATGGTTTTACCTGCCCGTGGCTTTCCGGGCAGA
>CAYFSC010000170.1:0-6423 GCA_964345695.1 uncultured Rhodothermales bacterium
GATCGGAACGTCGGCAGCACCGGAGTGGAATGAGTTCTTCTCATTCTATACATCACTCATTTGACGCTCAAAACGTTAAACACTCTCTTTGAAGTCAAGCAGCGTAAGCGTTTCATCCAAGACGTAATCGGTCGTATGGGCCCATCCTCCTTCCTGCCGGAAGCGACGGGAGTACTCGGCGACCTCCTCATGCCGTGACTCCCACCGCCCGAAGATTTTGAGCCATCCCCACGTGTCGATGAAAAGACGCTCTTTCATTGGCCGTAAAGGATTTCGTCAATCCGGTCGGATCCAAGATCTGCGTCTGTACTGCCGATCGCATCAAGGATGCGGTCGTCTTCCGGATCCAGATTCTCGCGTCCGTTCTCCGACGGCTCTTCGCTCGACGTGTCGATCTGGTGCTGGAGAAACTCGACGAAGTCCAGCACCGCTTCGTGCTTTTCGGTCGGAAGACGATCCAGCGCCGCGAGGATTTGCTCTTTCGTGCTCGGCATGGCGGTCTACAGGCGGTCTAGACGTCGATGGTGGCGTACTTGGCGTTGCGCTCGATGAACTTGCGCCGGGGTTCCACGGAGTCCCCCATGAGCGTGGAAAAGATACGGTCCACCGCAGCGGCGTCCTCGATGGTGACCTGCTGGATCTTGCGCGTGTCCGGGTCCATCGTCGTCGTCCACAACTGTTCCGGGTTCATCTCGCCGAGGCCCTTGTAGCGCTGCAGGCTCGGACGCTTGCCCCCCTCGCGCAGCTCCGTCATGCGCTGGCGCATTGCGTCGTCGGTCCACTTGTACTCTTCGTTGCGTCCGAACTGGATGCGGTAGAGCGGGGGGAGGGCGATGTAGATATAGCCCTGCTCCAGGAGCGGCCGCAGCTGACGGTAGAAGAAGGTGAGGAGCAGCGTCCGGATGTGCGCACCGTCCACGTCGGCGTCCGTCATCAGGACGATCTTGTGGTAGCGCAGCTTGTCAAGGTCGAACTCTTCCTCGGTCGACGTGAGGCCCGTGCCGAGGGCCGTCACCATGTTCTTGATCTCGTTGTTTTCGAGGATGCGGTCCAGCCGTGCCTTCTCGACGTTGAGGATCTTTCCACGCAGCGGGAGGATCGCCTGGAAGTGGCGGTCGCGCGCCTGCTTGGCGGATCCGCCGGCGGAGTCGCCCTCCACGAGGTACAGCTCGCTCTCCTCCGGATCCCGGGAGGTGCAGTCGGCCAGCTTGCCGGGCAGGCCGCCGCCGCTGAACGCGTTCTTGCGCTGGACCAGCTCCCGGGCCTTGCGGGCCGCCGCCCGGGCCTGTGCCGCCAGGATCACCTTCTCGATGATCTGCTCGGCCTGGTTCGGATGGTCTTCCAGCCAGCGCCCCAGCTGGTTGTAAATGAGCGACTCGACGATGCCCTGTACTTCCGAGTTGCCGAGCTTCGTCTTGGTCTGCCCCTCGAACTGCGGCTCCTGCACCTTCACCGAGAGCACCGCCGTGAGGCCCTCGCGGAAGTCGTCGCCCGAGAGGTCGAACTTCAGCTTCTTCAGCATGCCGTTCTTGCGCGCCCACCGCTTCAGCGTGCGTGTCAGCGCCCGCCGGAAGCCCGAGACATGCGTCCCCCCTTCGTGCGTATTGATGTTGTTGACGAAGGAAAGAACGTTCTTGTTGTATCCGTCGTTGTAGCGCATTGCGAGCTCGACGGGCACCTCGCTGTTCTCGTCCGCGATGTAAATCATCTCCTCGTGGATCGGATCGCGGGTCTCGTCGAGGTAGTCGACGAACTCCCGGATTCCGCCCTCCGAGTAGTATTCCTCGCGGCGCAGGTCGTCGTCGGTTTCGCGGTGGTCGTCCAGCACAATGCGTACGCCCTTGTTGAGGTACGCCAGCTCTCGGAGCCGGTCGCTGAGCGTGTCGAAGCGAAACTCCGTCGTCTTGAAAATCTCCTCGTCGGGCCAGAAGCGGATGTGCGTGCCGGTTTCTTCGTCTTCACGCATCGGCCGTACCTCCTCGACCGGGCCTTCCGGCACGCCACAGCGGTAGGCCTGCTTCCAGACCGATCCGTCGCGCCGCACGGTCGCCTCAAACCGTGACGCAAGGGCGTTCACGCACGAGACGCCGACACCGTGCAGCCCGCCGGACACCTGATAGCTGTCCTTGTCGAACTTACCGCCGGCGTGCAGCATGGTCATTACAACCTCCAGCGCCGATCGGTCTTCGACCGGATGCGTGTCGACAGGGATGCCGCGGCCGTTGTCCGCCACGCTGACCGATCCGTCCTCGTGGATGTGCACCTCGATGTGGTCGCAGTGCTCAGCCAGCGCCTCGTCAATGGAATTGTCGAGCACCTCGTACACCAGGTGGTGCAACCCGCGCATCCCCACGTCGCCAATGTACATGGCCGGGCGTTTCCGCACGGCTTCGAGCCCCTCCAACACTTTGATGTTGGAGGCAGCGTATGAGCTGATGGCGCGATCAGGGAGGTCGGTCTGAGTACTCATGGAGCCGGCAGAATAAGAGCGGGACGAACGAATTCCTGGACCGGACGAGGCCAGGACGTAAGCATCTTTGTTGCAACGTTCCCCCGGCTCCGATGGTTCGGTCTGCCCTCCGCTTGCCTTCTCTTTCACGGACCGTACGACGTCGTCGTGCTTCCCCGCTCCTCCTCTCGGCGCACCGCACCCCCAGGGGCTAGGCGGCGTGCGGAATCAGGTCTCGTGGCGCGTCCACACCACAAAGCTGACGATGCGCTCCAGAACGGCTTCGAGTTCGGTGAGCACGTACTCTACGTCGTCGGACGACGCGACCAGATCGGCCACCCCGTCGTGGGTGAGGCGTGCCTCTTCAACAAGAGCCTCCGACACCTTCGGGTAGAGACTCAGCAGGCGCTGATGCATCGAGTGGAGATGCCGCTCGGCGCGGCGCAGCTTCATGAGCAGGTCGAAATGCCGAACAGCGGCGGCGAGCGCCTCCTCCTTCCGGTGCGCCAGATGCACCCGACCGAACAGTAGCTGCATGGTCAGGTCCATCAGCGTGCTGCCGGTTTCGCGGAGGCGGTCGGCGGCTCGGTCGTTGCGCTCTTGCGCGGACGGATCCCGCCCGGCGCGGCGCTCGGCCAGGGCGGTGCGGAGGTCCGCCGCCGTGGACAGAGTCGCGAGCAGCGTCATTGACTCCAGGACAGCCGCGGAATCGGGCGGTTTCTGTTCCGAGTTGCTATCGCTCATCGATAAAGGAAGTGTGGGAAGCCTGGGAACGCGGGCAAGGAACGCGGGCGAAAGGCCGCTGCAGAGACGGTGCAAGCCTATCGAGCACCGTCCAACCTGAGAAGCCGTTTGGCGGGCGGTCTGCGGCCACCCCAGGAGTACTTCTTCGCTGCGCTCAGGGCGCTGCGACTTCGTGGATCTCGCTCCAAACGCCTTCTGCACTCGCCCTGCTCCGCAGAAGGCCTCCCGGTCGTTCGGGCCGGAGGTCATGCCCCTGGTGCACTACAGAGCTCGTTTGGGTGGTGTTTGGAGCTTCGCCCGCTGCGTTTACTCGGCAGGGTCTCGTCAGCACCGCAAGGGTATGACCTGAAGGCCCTCGCTGCGCTCGTGTCGGCGTCTCATCCATCCGCCAAACAGCTTCAGAGGACCTTAGACCTCAAGATAGCGCATGAACTCGTCCACGAGTTTCTCGATCTCTTCGCCCTGTTCGCCAAACGAGGCCACGACGTGATAGCCGTGGTGCTCCAGCACGTGACGGATACGAGCCGTCTCCTTGACGTTCAGCTTGAGCGTCACGCGGATCTTCTCCGTCGAGCGCTCCGGCGTCTCGGACGCAACGGCCCGCACCTTCGCCTCGTTTTGTTCGATGACGTGGATCAGCTTGGCAAGCGCGAAGTCGCGGGGGTCCACCTCCAGAGCCAGGATGGCACCCGGCTCTTTCGTGGCCAGCATCTTCGCAAACTGCTCGAAGATGTCGTGCCGCCGGATCAGCCCGAGGTAGGTGCCGTCTTCGTGAGCGACGGGCACCACATTGAGGCTGTGCTCTACGAGCATGCGGGCCGCGTCGAAGATGTGGGCCTCCGGATGCACGCTGATGGGCCGGGCGGCAAGAAGCTCGCCGATTTCGGCATCCGGCCCTGGGGCATCCATAAGCTGCTTCTCGGAGAGGATGCCCACGAGGTTGCCCTCGTCATCCACCACCGGGAGATGCCGCACGTGATGCTCCATGAGGGCTCCCATGGCATCCTCAAGGGTATCCGTCGGATGGAGCGAGAGCGTGGCCGAATGGATCGCGTCCTGTGCCTTCATGGCAAATGGGTGCGAACTGTGATAGAGGGCGCATGCAACATGCCGCAGGGATCGCGGCTGTCGTCACACGCAAAAAGGAGTACACTGTGCTTCCGTGCAAGGGCTGTGCCGGATGCACAGCCTGCCATTCTCTCAGACGGGAAGCTCGGGGGCATGTATCCGCCGACATGCAACGATGTCGTGCAACCGACCGCAACGATGTCGTGCAACCGACCTCGGGCCGAGCGGGCTTCAGAAGAACTGCATCCGGCGTCTGAGGCCCCACGCACCGGTTTCCGGCCGTCGGGGTTGATTGGGGGCGCGAAACGAAGGGAAGTTACGAAGACGCCACTCCGTCCTCGGCCTTCGGGCGCAGGTCGTCGAACGGCTCGAGCATCTCGGTGATGCGCTCGTCATTGCGCTCTGCGGCGCGGAAATGCATTCGGGCCACGGCCTGCGGACCGGTACCGTTTTCTGCATACATGTAGTCTTCGCTCACCACATCGGCCAGTTCGTGGACGCGTGAAATCGCCTTCGGCTCCGTGACCGGAATGTACGCTACGCGCTCCACATAGTCCTTCTCGATGACATCCAAGAGCTTCTGCTTCAACTTCTGCAGGCCGATGCCGCGCAGGGCCGAGACGAAGGCCGCGTCCGGATGCTCTTTTCGAAGGGCACGGAGCAGGTTCCGGTCTTCCAGGGCGTCCACTTTATTGAACACCACGAGTGTCGGCTTGTCGCTGGCGTCCAACTCGCGCAGCGTTTCGTTTACGACCGCCATGTGGTTTTCGTAGCGCTTGTGGGTCACGTCCACCACGTGCACGAGGACGTCGCTCTCGCGCACCTCGTCGAGCGTACTCTTGAAGCTCTCGATGAGGCGGTGGGGCAGCTTCCGGATGAAGCCGACCGTGTCGGAGAGCAGCACCTCTTTGTTGGTGTCGAGCTCGACGGTGCGGGTGGTGGCGTCGAGCGTGGCAAAGAGGCGGTTCTCCGAGAACACGTCGGCGCCGGCCAGTGCATTCATGAGGGTTGACTTGCCCGCATTCGTGTAGCCGACCAGCGACACGGTGGTGTGCGACGAGCGCCTCTTCCGCTGGGTTTGCCGCTGCTGATCCAGCTTGTCGAGCCGGTCGCGCAGCTTGGCCATGCGCGTGTCGATGAGGCGGCGGTCCGTTTCGATCTGGGTTTCGCCGGGTCCCTTCGTGCCGATGCCTCCTTCCTGACGGGAGAGGTGGGTCCACCGTCGGGTCAGCCGCGATCGCGTGTAGTCGAGCTGTGCCAGCTCCACCTGGGTCTTCGCTGCAGCCGTTTGCGCCCGATTGGCGAAGATGTCCAGGATCAGGCCGGAGCGGTCGAGAAGCTTGCAGCTCACCTCCTTCTCGATGTTGCGCACCTGCACCGGCGCCAGATCGTCGTCGAAAATGACGAGATCCGATCCACGCTCTCCGGCGAGGCGCTTCAGTTCCTTGACTTTGCCCGACCCGATGAAGGTGGCCGGATCGGGGCTTGTTCGAGACTGCGTGACACGGTCGGTGACGTCGGCGCCTGCGGTGCGGGCCAGTTGCTCGAGTTCGTTGAGATGGTCGCGCACGTCCCACCGCGTTTCATTGGGAGTGACAACGCCGACGATGATGGCGGATTCAGGCTGCGTGTCTTCTTCGACGGTGTACAAAGGCGAATCGGCACTTGTGAGGGAGAACATCGCGAGAGCGCACCGGACGGAACGCACGTATGGCGTCCGTCGCGGTTCAGCGAATCTACATAGGATTTACCTTCGGCGCGATGAGGTGTTGCATGAAACCTGGCGGGTTGCCTCACGGCCGGGCGTCTGCTGCGGGACCGAACGGCCGGGACAGCGCCTCAGCGTCGGTCCAGTTCATCGAGCGTTTCTTCGTCGAAGGCGTGCTTGGGCGAGAGGTGCAGCCGGGTCGCCAGCTTCTGTGCGACCAGCCGGTCGAACGCTTCACGCTTCCTCTCGGGCACAGGAAGATCCAGGCGAGCCTGACTGTCGTCTCCGTCTCGGTAGAAGAACACGAAGTGCCGGTGGCCCTGGCGCGTCGTTTCGAAGTAGTCGACGATTTGCGCCCAGGCCACGGCACGATGCACTCGGCTGATGTCGTGGATGATCCCGTATTGGGTCACAACGACCGACCGAGCCAGCCACGTGGCGATGAACCAGAACA
>CAYFSC010000171.1:0-6379 GCA_964345695.1 uncultured Rhodothermales bacterium
GTGCCGAACGGTCCGAGACCTTCGCCGCCCGGATCGTGCGGTTGATGGACGAGGGCCTCCTCGAACGGCACACGCGCGACTGCCTCCGCCTCACGCTGGACGGCCGGTTGCAGACCGACAGCATCGTCGCGTTCCTGACGGCGGCTCTCTGACCCAAGATCGGCGACCGTCCCTGTTCGCTGCGCTGGATCGATTGACCGAATGCAACGTTCGTCATTTTTGGTTCCAGTTTCCTTCCCCCCTGGCTTCGCCTTGCGATATGGTGCACCGCTGGCTTCTTTCTCTGAGTTTCCCTCTGCTGCTCGCAGTAGGCCTGTCTGGCTGTGGGTCGGATGCGACGGACGGCGCCCCCTCGGAAGAGCCAACCTTCACCAAGGAAGGAACGCTGACCTTCGCCCGGACGGACGGCTCCCCGATCACGACCATTGACGTCGAGATTGCCGATACCGACCGCGAGCGCGAGCAGGGGCTGATGCGAAGGCGTTCGCTGGGCTACGATCGGGGCATGCTGTTTATTTTCGACGCGGTGAACGAAGACGGGATGTGGATGAAGAACACTCCCTTGCCGCTCGACATCGTGTTTGTCGCGCCCGACTCCGCCGTGATCAACATCGTCGAGCGCACGAAGCCGTTCTCGCTGGACCCGATCCGACCGACGGCCCCCAAGAAGTACGTCGTCGAAGTCCGCGCTGGCTTCGCCGACCGCCACAACCTGACCGACAGCACGCGCATCCGCTGGCAGCGCACGTTCACTCCCTGACGCGGGTCTTGCATTGCCCCGCCCCTTTCTTCAGGTCTTCCTTTTCCGCCATGCGCTCGCTCTTCGCCGCCCTCGGACTTGCCATCCTGCTTGTTGCTGCCGGATGCGGCTCCGGGACCGACTCCTCCTCAACGGCACCTTCTGATACGGTGACGATTCCCTTCGACAAAGAGGGCACGCTGGCCTTCGTCCAAGAAGGCGACAGCGTCGTCACCATCGACCTCGAAATCGCCGAGACCGACTCGGCCCGGCAGCGGGGCATGATGCAACGGGACGGGTTCCCGAACGAAGCCAGTGGCATGCTCTTCCCTTTCCCGCAGGAGCAGCCCCGTAGCTTCTGGATGGCCAACACGCCGGTCGCCCTGGACATCCTCTTTGTGGGTGCCGATTCGCAGATCGTGCACATCGCGAAATACACCACCCCCTTTTCTGCAGAAAACATCGAGTCGGAGGCGCCGGCTCAGTACGTCATCGAAACGCCCGCCGGCTTCGCCGATCAGTACGGACTGCTCGAGGGCGACCGCGTCCGCTGGCAGCGTACGGAAGCCTCTTCAAGGGATTGAGGGGCGACCGTCCCACGGGAGGCGGCAGGCCCTACGGAAGGAGCCACTCCAGAATGCCCGTGAGGCCGACGATGACCCCAGCGCTCAGGGCGATAAACGTCCACTCCTGCCACGTTGCCCCCCGCAGGCCGTGCAAACGCAGGAGCCGTACCGAGAGCATCACGATTAGCGAGAACCCAACGGCACAGCCGGCGGTGACGAGGGCGCCCCAGGCCGTAATCGTATAGAGGACAGCGGCCCCCAGGACGGCCAGCGCGACGCCCGCCGCCCCCGTCCAGAAACCGTACTGCATCAGGGCGAGAATGCGACGCTCGGTGTCGGCGTCGAACCAGATCGAGGCGGGGAGGTCGTCGTCGTTCATGAGCGACAGTCGGGCGGAAGCGGCGGACGGGGACAGACAGCTCAGCGCCACCAACGAGGATTCTCTCGACAGGCCGATTCGGTAGATTAGGCGGCTAGGCCGGAGCTGTCAACGAACGTTAACACGCAGATACACGCAAGGATTACAGACCAAACGATTCGCCGCAGGCACATTCACGCTCGGCATTGGGGTTAATGAAGTGGAAACCGTCGCCCTGCAAACCGTCCGTGAAGTCCAGTTTCGTTCCTTCAAGATAGAGCGAACTGCGCTTGTCGAGTACGACGGTGATGCCGGCGTGCGTCTCGACGGTGTCGCTGCTCTGCTCCGTGGTATCCCACCCGAGATCGTAGGTGAGTCCGGAGCACCCCCCCGGCACGACAGCCACGCGCAGCATTTTCTCGTTCACATCGACGTGTTGATCGTCGGCAACCTGTCGGATCTGGTCGAGAGCGCGATCGGTGATTGAGATGGTCATGACAACCAACCCTGCATGTGATGGTGGACGACTTCTTTGGTGCGCTGTACACGTGACGGTGGATGGAGGTTTCTTTCGGCCGCCGCCCACGTCCGTCGGTTCCTCCCATCTACCGGCACAAGACCGCCGGCACAGGAACGGCCCTTCGCAACTTGCAATGAAGACGTAACCTGCATTCGGAAGCCGGGAACGTTGGCTCGTTGGCTCAGGTTGTAATCGAGCATTGACACTTGCAGTTGTGTAAACACACGTTTACAGTACGGATGGGTCAGACGCAGTCGCCGGTTCTCCCGGCCGGCCCCGCTCCCGCTGCCTGCCGTCCTCACACACGCTCTGAGCACGCAACAGATCGAACACACCCATGAGCCAGTCTGAAACCGAATTTCTAGAGGAAAAAGCCAGCGAGGAGTACGAGCATGGCTGGTACACAGACATCGAGACCGACAAGGCCCCGAAAGGTCTCAATGAAGATGTCATCCGCTATATTTCTTCCCGTAAGGAAGAGCCCGAGTGGCTCTTGGAGTGGCGCATGAAGGCCTATCGCCACTTCATGCAGCGCATCGAGTCGGGTGAATACCCGGATTGGGCGCACTTGGACTATCCGGAGCCCGACTTCCAGGACATCAGCTACTTCTCGGCGCCTAAGCAGAAGGCCAATTACGAGAACCTCGACGAGGTGCCGGACGAGATCCTGGAAACCTTTGAGCGGCTCGGCATTCCGCTGGAAGAGCAGAAGGCCCTCACCGGGGTGGCCGTGGACGCCGTCATGGACAGCGTTTCGGTTGCCACCACCTTCAAAGAGAAGCTCAAGGAGAAGGGGGTCATCTTCAAATCGTTCGGTGAGGCCGCCCGCGATCACCCCGAGATCGTCCGGAAGTACTTGGGGACCGTGGTGCCGTACACCGACAACCTGTACGCGGCGCTGAACTCGGCGGTCTTCTCCGATGGATCGTTCGTGTACATTCCGGAGGGCGTAGAATGCCCGATGGAGCTCTCCACCTACTTCCGCATCAACGAAGCGGGGACCGGCCAGTTCGAGCGGACGCTCATCATCGCGGAGCCGGACAGCTACGTCAGCTATCTGGAGGGCTGCACCGCTCCGATGCGCAAGGAGAACCAGTTGCACGCCGCCGTCGTGGAGCTCATCGCCCACGAGGACGCCGAGATCAAGTATTCCACCATCCAGAACTGGTACCCCGGCGACCCGGAGACCGGCGAGGGTGGGGTCTACAACCTGGTAACGAAGCGTGGCATCTGCAAGGGCGATCGGTCCAAGATTAGCTGGACGCAGTTGGAGACCGGCTCGGCTGTCACGCAGAAGTATCCGTCCGTCATCCTCGCGGGCGACGACTCGAACGGCGAGTTCTACTCGGTGGCCTTCACGAAAGGCTACCAGCAGGCCGACACTGGCACAAAGATGCAGCACATCGGCAAGAACACGAAGAGCACGATCATTTCGAAGGGGATTTCGGCCGATTACGCCGACAACAGCTATCGCGGCCTCGTGAAAGTCGGCAAGAACGCGGAGAACGCCCGCAACTTCTCGCAGTGCGACTCGATGCTGCTCGGCGACCAGTGCGGCGCGCACACCTTCCCGTACATCGAAATCGGCAACCCGTCGGCGCAGGTCGAGCATGAGGCGACCACGTCGAAGGTCGGCGAGGACCAGATGTTCTACTGTCACCAGCGCGGCCTCGGCGAGGAAGAGGCGCTGAAGCTGATCGTGAACGGGTTCTGCAAGGAGATTCTTGCCGAGCTTCCCATGGAGTTCGCCGTCGAGGCAAAAGAGCTTCTGGCGATCGAGCTGGAAGGCTCCGTCGGGTAACTCCTTCTGGACTGAGGGACGGGGGAGAGGGGCTGCAGGTCCGCGCCCCTCCCTCCCAATTTCCCTCCCTCCCAACTGCTGTACCCGGGCATTCCTGCCTGGACGACTGCTACGCTAACTGCAACGCACCACTGAGAACACACACCACTCATGGCACTCTTAGAGATTGAAAACCTTCACGTCGGCGTCGAGGATGACGACATTCAAATCCTCAGGGGCGTCGATTTGACCGTCAACACGGGCGAGGTCCACGCAATCATGGGGCCGAACGGCTCGGGCAAAAGCACGCTGGCCGCCATTCTGGCGGGGCGTGAGGAGTACGTCGTAACCGAAGGCAGCATCCGATACGACGGCGAGGATCTGCTGGAGCTGGAACCGGAGGAGCGCGCCGAAGAAGGCGTGTTTCTCGCTTTTCAGTATCCGGTGGAGCTTCCGGGCGTGAGCATGACCAACTTCCTCAAAGAAGCCGTCAACAGCGTCCGCGAGGCGCGCGGCCAGGACGAGCTTTCCGCTGCGGAGTTTCTGAAGCTGATGCGGGAGCGCGCCGATCTTGTGGGCTTGAGCGCCGACCTGTCGAAGCGGTCGGTCAACGAGGGCTTCTCGGGCGGCGAGAAGAAGAAGAACGAGGTCTTCCAGATGGCCATGCTGGAGCCGCGCCTCGCGATTCTGGATGAGACGGACTCCGGCCTCGACATCGACGCGTTGCAGGAGGTGGCCAACGGCGTCAACATGCTGCGTTCCGACGACCGCGGCTTTATGCTCATCACGCACTACCAGCGCATCCTGGACTACATCGTTCCCGACCACGTGCACGTCATGCTGGACGGAAAGATCGTCAAGTCGGGCACCAAGGAACTGGCGATTCAGCTGGAGGAAGAGGGATACGACCAGTTCCGTCAGGAGGCGGCCGCCGTCGCGTAGTTCCGCGTTCCGGATTTCGCGCTCCGGCCCGTCCGACAAAGCCTCCCTTCTCACCCAACCTGCTCGACACCGAATCATGCCCACTACGACTCTCGACACCGACATCCGTCCTGAGGATCGGTTTATCTCGGCCTTTAAGGTCAACAACGGCCAGACCCTGAACGGGACGAATGCCTCCATTGCCAAGCAGCGCGAGCACGCCATCGAGCGCTTTGCCGAGCTCGGCATCCCCACGAAGGACTTGGAGGCCTGGAAGTACACCAACATCGCCAAGATTCTCGACCGCCAGTACACCCTCCCGCTCGCGCCCGAGCAGCCGGCCGTGTCGGAGGACGACATCGCACCGCTTCTCATCGACGACCTCGACGCCCATCGCCTTGTGCTCGTCAACGGACGGGTCAGCGCGTCGCTCTCGGACATTGGCGATTTGCCCGCCGGGGTCGTCGTTTCGGGGCTCGCCGAGGCCGGATCGAGCCATCCGGAGGTCGTGGAGGCCCACTACAGCCAGTATGCCGACCTCGAAGACGAGGCGCTGACCGCCCTGAACACGGCGTTCGTTCAGGACGGCGCCTTCGTGTACGTGCCGAAGGGCACTGTGGTCGAGAAGCCGATCTTTCTCCTCCACGTCAACGCCCACGAGGAGGACACCCTGCTTCAGCCGCGCCACCTGTTTGTAGCTGAAGAAGGCAGCATCGCGAAGATCGTGGAGGCGCAGCAGTCGCTGACCGGCGCGCGCACCTTCACCAACAGCGTCACGGAAGCCTATGTCGGCGCCCGCGGCAATCTCGATCATTACTTGTTGCAGAACGAGGGACCGAACGCGTCTCAGGTCAATACGCTGGCGGCCTACCACGAAGAGGACAGCGTCTTCGACACGCACACGACTACGCTGACCGGCGATGTCATCCGCAACAACGTCTCGATCAACCCTGACGGCACGTTCTGCGAGTCGCACCTCTTCGGCCTGTATGTGGGGAAAGACGACATGCACGTCGATAACAACACGCTCGTCGACCACACGCAGCCGGACTGCATGAGCAACGAACTGTACCGGCATGTGCTCAACGACGAGTCGACCGGTGTCTTCAACGGAAAGGTCTTCGTGCGTCGCGGATCGCAGCGGATCAATGCCTACCAGTCGAACGACAGCATCGTCCTCACCAATCGCGCGGACATTTTCACGAAGCCGGAGTTGGAGATCTATGCCGACGACGTGGAATGCAGTCATGGCGCGACCTCAGGCCAGCTCGACGAAGAAGGCGTCTTTTACCTGCGGTCCCGCGGGGTGAGCGAACGACACGCGCGCATCCTCATGCTGCAGGCCTTCGCCAGTGACGTGCTGGAAGAAGTGAAAATTGACGCTCTGCGCAGCCACCTGACGGAGAAGGTGCGCGAACGCTTCCGCAGCTACTTTGAATAAACCGCGTGGGAGAGGAAGGCGAAGCGCGTGGGTGCAATGAGCGCTTCCGCCCTG
>CAYFSC010000172.1:0-6330 GCA_964345695.1 uncultured Rhodothermales bacterium
TCAGTTCCCGTCGAGCGGGGCGTTGACGCCCTCTTCAGCCCTCCTCTGATTCGGCCCAAGCCGGGATCGAGGAGGGCTGTCGTATGTTCGGAAGAGACGGGCGTGCGATGTGAATGACGGATACACGAACCCAATCTCGACAGTGGTATGCGCCCCTTTCTCCGCCTTCTCGTTGTGTGTGTTACCGTCGCGATTACAGTGGGATGCGGGGCGTCCTCCCAGCGGGACACGCTGTTTACGCAGCTCCCGGCCGACTCGACAGGCATCACGTTTGTGAACGACGTGGAGGACACCGTCGACCGGCACGTCCTCAACTTTCCCTACATGTATAACGGCGGAGGCGTCGCAGCGGGCGATATCAATAACGACGGACGGCCCGACCTCTACTTTACCGCCAACATGGGGCCGAACAAGCTGTATCGCAATGAGGGCGACTTCCAGTTTCGGGACGTGACCGAGCAGGCCGGCGTCTCTGACACGACGGGCTGGACGACGGGCGTGACGATGGCCGACATCAACGGCGACGGGGCGCTCGACATCTACGTCTGCCGGGCCGGCATCGTGGGCGCCGACCACCGCCGCAACCAGCTCTACATCAACGACGGCGACGGCTCCTTCACCGAACAGGCCGCCGCGTACGGGCTCGATGCCTCGGCCTACTCCACCCACGCCTCGTTCTTCGATTATGACCGGGACGGCGACCTCGATCTGTACCTGCTCAACAATCCGCCCATTCGCGACTCACGCGTCAGCACGCAGCCCACAAGCCGGCAGCGGCGCGAGTTCGAGAACGACCAGCTCTTCCGCAACGACGACGGCACGTTCGTCGACGTGACGCCCCGATCGGGCCTGCGGCACGATGCAATTGGGTTCGGACTGAGCGCAACCGTGAGCGACATCAACCAGGACGGCTGGCCCGATGTCTACGTGGCCAACGACTACAACGTGGAGGACCGCCTCTACATCAATCAGCAGGACGGCACCTTCGAGGACCGGATCCACCAGTGGACCGACCACATGGCGCGGTCGTCGATGGGCTCCGACATTGCCGACTACAACAATGATGGGCGCCCCGACATTTTCGTCGCCGACATGCTGCCCGAAGACAACCGGCGGCAGAAGCTTCTGAACATCACGCACCGGCCTAGCGTCACCGAGAACTTTCAGTTTCAGCGCAACGTGCTCCAGTTGCACAATGGACCGGTCGATGCTCGTTCGGGATCGGGCGGCAGCTTCAGCGAAATAGGGCAGCTGGCAGGGGTGTCCAACACGGGCTGGAGCTGGGCCCCGCTCTTCGGCGACTTCGACCTGGACGGGCACAAAGACCTCTTTGTGTCCAACGGCGTCCGTTACGACCACACGAACATGGACTTTCAGTTCGCCGACTACATTCCAGCGCTCATGGACGCGTCGACCAGCGAGGAAGAGCTCTATCGTCTGTCCCAAGACATGCCGAGCACACCGATTCCGAACTACATGTTTCGGAATCGCGGCGACCTCACGTTCGAGACGACGAGCGCGGAATGGGGTCTTGCGCAGAAGGGATTCTCGAACGGCGCCGCCTACGCGGACCTTGACGGCGACGGCGATCTCGACCTCGTCGTGAACAACATCGACGATCCGGCCTGGGTGTACCGTAACACGACGGTCGAAACCACCGATCGTCACTTTCTGCGCGTCGCTCTTGAGGGCCCGGAGGCCAACCGGTTTGGCATTGGGGCCACCGTGACGGTGACGACGCGGGACGGACAGACCTTCTTCCAGGAGATGATGCCGGCGCGCGGGTTTCAGTCCTCGGTTGAGCCCGTGCTGACCTTCGGGCTGGGGACCGCCGACACGGTGGACGTCACCGTCACTTGGCCCGACCAGACACAGCAGAAGCGCGCACGGGTTCGTGCCGATCAGACGCTGTCCCTGCACCACCGCGACGCGCAGCCGGTCGAGGCGGAGTCCTCGTCTCCGCCCGACCTGCGACTGGCCCGTGTGTCTGCGGAAGCGCGAGGACTGGATGTCACCCACCAGGAAAATGCGTACGAGGACTACCGCGACGAGGCGCTCATGCCCCACATGCTGGCACGACTCGGTCCCGCGTTGGCCCGTGGGGACGTGAACGCTGACGGACGAGAGGACGTGTTCGTCGGCGGCGCCCGCGAGCAGCAGGCCGCTCTTTTTGTGCAGCAGGACGACGGGAAGTTCGTGTCCCGCCCCGTTGAGGCGTTCGCCCGTGACGCTGCGTTTGAGGATGTGGCGGCTACGTTTCTCGACGTGAACGGAGACGGGCACGACGATCTCTACGTCGTCAGCGGGGGGCGCTCGCAGGTGCTTCCGGAAGACTACCAGGACCGGGTCTATCTGAATGATGGCACGGGCAGGCTCGAAGCGGCCCCCGATGTCCTTCCCGACATCGGAAGCAGCGGCGGAACGGTCGCCGCCCACGACTACGACGGTGACGGCGACCCCGACCTCTTCGTGGGCGGACGCGTGCGGGCCATCGGGTACCCGTTGCCGCCGCAGAGCTACCTGCTGGAGAACACGGGCGGAACGTTCGAGGACGTGACGGACGCGGTGGCTCCCGCCCTTCGGCGTCCCGGTATGGTGGCCGATGCGCGTTGGGGCGACATGACGGGGGACGGTCACAAGGAACTGGTCCTGGCCGGCGAATGGATGCCGATCCGCGTGTTTCGGCACGAGGGCGACGGCGCCTTCACCGACATCAGCAGCACCCTCGGATTCGACGGCTCCAACGGCTGGTGGAACCGACTCGCCCTGGTCGACCTCGATGGGGATGGCGACCTCGACGTGCTCGGTGGCAACCGGGGCGGCAATCACCAGGTTCAAGCCCGCCCCGACGCCCCGGCGTCCGTCTACGCGGCCGACTTCGATGACGACGGCGACACGGAGCCCATCATGAGTCACTACATCGACGGGGTGGAGTATCCGGTGCCGCGGCGCGGTCTGCTCATGGACGAGCTGTCGATGTTTCGGGTCCGGTACCAGTCGTACGCGTCCTACGCCGACGCCACCATGGACGAGGTGCTGACGCCCGAGCAGTGGGAGCGAGCCGAGACCTTCCGGGCGTACACGTTTGCGAGCAGCGTCTTCGAACAGCAGGACGACGGCACCTTCACGCGCCATGCCCTGCCGGTGGAGGCCCAGTTCTCCCCCACCCGCGGCGTCGTGGTGCGAGACGTGAACGGCGACGACCGCCCCGACGTGCTCCTGGCGGGCAACGACTTTACCCGCCACCGATACTGGGGCCCCTCGGACGCCGGCAAAGGATTGCTCCTGCTCAACCAGGGCGGAATGAGTTTCAAGGCGCAGCGGGCCGCCGAAAGCGGCTTCTACGCGCCCGGCGACGTGCGCGACCTGCTGCTCGTGCCGACGGCGGACGCTCCGCTCGTCCTCGTCGGCAACAACGACGCGGCGCTCGATCTTTTCGAGCTTCGGCTTCCCCCGAGCGAGGTCGCCGCGCGGTGACGAGCGAGATGTCCGTTTCACTATCGCGTCGGAGGGTCGACTGAAAACGGCCGATAGAGACGCCTTCAAATTCCCGTGAGAGAGGCCGCGCTCCCCGTCACATTTTCCCGCCCAGCTCCCTGTTCACCACATGCAGCCTGATCCCCTTCCATCTCTTGTCTCCAGTCTTTTGTGCCTCGGCGTTCTGGGGGTGTTCGGAACGGCCCTCGCGCAACCCTCCAGCGAGTCCAGCGCACGGCATCCTGCGGCGGAGGACCTGCACGTCCGCTGGGAAGTGCTCACCAACGTTGTGGATGGCGGCGACCGCTTCCGGTCGCAGATCGCGCTGACGAACCGTGGGGATGTGCCGCTGCGCGGAGAAGGATGGGCGCTCTACTTCAACGTCCTGCGCCCGATCGATCCGGCCAGTACGCCGCCGTCGGTTGCGCTTACGCACATCAACGGGGACGTCTACAAGATCGAGCCCGGCGAGGGGTTTGCCCCTGTTGAGCCAGGCGAAACGCGGGCGATTTCGTTCGTGACGGCCGGGTCGGCCATCAAGGAGATCGATGCGCCGGCCGGCTACTACATCGTCTTCGGGGACGAGCCGCCTGCACCGATCGAGACGGCCACGGTCGCGCCATTTACGCGTCCGCAGCAGACGAACCGCGGCCCCAACGATGCTGTGCCGGTGCCGACGCCCGAGCGGCGGTACGAAGCCAACCGGCGCGTGAATGTACCGGTGGAGGACGTGGGCGCTATCACGCCGACGCCGGTGCGGGTTCAGCGCGGCGACGGACGGGTCACGCTGGACGCGGCGTGGACGCTCGAGTACGAGCCGGGCCTTCGGAACGAGGCGGAAACTCTGGCCGCTGTCCTGGAGCCGTATCTCGGAGCGCGGCCGTCGATGCGTGAAGGAACGCCTGCGCCCGGAGCGACGACGATCGCGCTCCGCCAGGATTCCGTGACGGTCGACGAGGTGGATCGAACGGACGAAGCCTATCGCCTTCGAGTGGCGCCCAATCGGGGCATCGAGATCGTGGGAAGCGACGCCGCGGGCGTATTTTACGGCGTGCAGAGCCTGCGCGCCCTGCTCCCGGCCGACCCGGCGACGGCGGGCGGATCGGTGCCGCTCGACGCCGTGACGGTGACGGACGCGCCGCGGTTTGCCTACCGCGGAATGCACCTGGACGTGTCGCGCAACTTCCAGTCGGTCGAGACCGTGAAGCGGCTGCTGGACGTGATGGCCGCCTACAAGCTGAACACGTTCCACTTCCACCTGACGGACGACGAGGGCTGGCGCCTGGCCATCGACGGGCTGCCTGAACTCACACAGGTCGGCGGGCGCCGCGGCCATACCCTCACGGAGCGCGACCATCTCGTGCCGTCGTACGGTTCCGGTCCGAACCCCGACCCCGAGGTGTCGCAGGGAAGCGGATGGTACTCGCGGGACGACTACATCGAGATCCTGCGCTACGCCACGGCGCGCCACATTCGCGTGGTTCCGGAGATCGACCTGCCGGGCCATGCGCGGGCCGCCATCAAAGCGATGGAGAGCCGGTACCATCGGCTCATGGACGAGGGGCGGACGGACGCCGCGTCGCGCTACCGGCTGGTGCATCCGCAGGACACCTCGCAGTACCGATCCGTGCAGGGGTGGACCGACAACGTGATCGATGTGTGCCGGCCGTCGGCGTACCGATTTCTGGAAACTGTCTTCGACGACATCGAGGCCCTGTATGCGGAGGCCGGCGCGCCGCTATCGACGGTGCACATCGGCGGCGATGAGGTGCCGACCGGCGCCTGGGAAGGCTCTCCGGCGTGCGAGGAGCGGATCGCGACGACCGAGGCCGTCGGTGGCGTGGGGGATCTCTACGACCACTTCTTCGAGCGCGTCCGCGCCATGCTCGACGAGCGCGGGCTGACGATGGCGGGATGGGAGGAGGTGGCGCTCGACGAGGGCGAGGGCGGCCACGCCGACGTGCACCCCGACCCGGACCTGACCGACTCAGGCGTGCAGGCGTACGTCTGGCGAAGCATCTGGGGTAGCGGCACCGAGGACCTTGCCTACCGCCTGGCGAACGCGGGCGTCGACGTGGTGATGAGCCACGCGTCGAGCTTCTACTTCGACATGGCGTACAACAAGCATCCGAAGGAAGACGGCTTCTACTGGGCGGCATTCGTCGACACGCGCGACCCCTTCATTTTCGAGCCGTTCAACCTGTTTCAGAGTGCGGAGGAGGACCGCATGGGGCGTCCGATCAAGCCGTCGGATTTCGCCGATCACACGCGGCTCCGGCCCGACGCGCGCGACCGCATTTTGGGATTGCAGGGCCAGCTGTGGGGCGAGACGCTGCGCCGTCCAGACCGTGTGGACGAGATGGCAGCGCCGCGTCTGTTGGGTCTCGCGGAGCGCGCCTGGGCGCCGCATCCGACGTGGACCGACATCGACGACCGGATCGACCGCGAGCAGGCCCGCGCCGACGCCTGGACCCGCTTCGCCCACCGCCTCGGGCGGCATGAGCTTGCGCGCCTCGCGCATCAGTTTGATCTGGAATACCGTCTTCCCGTGCCCGGCGCCGCCATCGAGGACGGCATGCTGCGGGCGAACGTCCCGTACCCGGGCCTCACGATCCGCTATACGACGGATGGCAGCACGCCCACGCCGGACGCGCCGCGCTACACCGCGCCCGTCGCGCTCGACGGCGACGGACCGGTGCATCTTCGCGCGTTCGATGTCACCGGACGAGGGAGTCGGACGGCGGTGGTGCGTCGGTAGGGCTTGGGCGCTCTGGAAGCTGCGGACGCTCTGGAGGAAAGGAGGAATGGAAGAAAGGAAGGGCAGAGCGAGTCAGCGGTTCGACATCGATGTGG
>CAYFSC010000173.1:0-6304 GCA_964345695.1 uncultured Rhodothermales bacterium
CTCCGAACCCCGAACTCCAAACTCATCCCTGGTCGAGCCACTGGCGGGCCAGCGCGTCCGGGTCGGGCGCCTCGTCGGTCTGCTGGAGGGCACGGACGACGTACTTGCCGATCATGTCGAACTCCAGGTTGACGTCAACGCCGGCTGCCCACGTCGGCACGTTGGTCTGTTCGTACGTGTGAGGAATGATCGCCACGGTCAGCTCATTCCCGTCGAGGCGCGCTATCGTCAGGCTGATGCCGTCGATGGCGATGGAGCCCACGGGAATCAGGTAAGCGGCGAACGGTGCGCCGAAGCGGACGCGGTAGAGCCAGTCCGTCTCCTCGCGTTCCACGTCCACGACGGTGCCGGTGGTGTCGACATGGCCCTGCACGAAGTGTCCGTCGAGCCGATCGTCGGGCTGCAGGGCGCGCTCCAGATTGAGGGGATCGCCTGCCTCAAGGGCACCCAGGGTTGTTTTGCGCAGGGTTTCTTCGATGGAAACGACGGCGAACGTGTCGTCTGTGACGTCCACGACGGTCTGGCACGCGCCGTTGATCGATACGCTCTCGTCGACGCGGAGCGCAGGCGCCATCTCCGCTTCAATGGTGAGCCGTTTTCCGGCCCGGTCGCTGCCGAGCGGTTCAATCTGTGCGAGGGTGCCGACTTCTTCGATGATGCCGGTAAACATATGGAGCGATGCGGGGCGTAATGCGAAGAATACTTACGTCTGAAAGAGTCCGTCGAGATCGACCGTGAAGTCCTCCAGGAGGGCCGATGTGGCGGCTCCGGCTTCCACCACGCGGGCGTGCTGCGCGAAACCGTCGTCCGTGTTGCGGAACACCTCCACGGTGCGGCTCTCGGGATCGACGATCCAGTATTCGGGCACGCCGTGCCGCTCGTAGAGCTCTTTCTTGAGCAGCAGGTCGTGGTGGCTGTTCGTGGGCGAGACGACCTCCATCACGATGTCCGGCGCCCCGCCGATTTCCTGCGTGCCCACGCGGTCGGCGTGCTCCGCAGCGACGAAGAGAACGTCGGGCTGGACGACCGTGTCGTCGTCCAGGCGCACGTCGGTCGGGGCGAACAGCACTTCTCCGTTCGCTCCGTCGCGCACAAACGTATCGAGTGCGCGGTAGAGCGCGGCGACGATACGCTGGTGCTGAATGGACGGAGCGGGGGTCATCACGAGTTGACCTTGAATGAGTTCATACGGCGCCCCCTCGGGAAGCTGCTGGTAGTCGTCGTACGTGTAGCGCTCCTTCTCCGGGAGCGGAAGCTCCTTGGTTGCTGGCATGGCACGATGCGGGAAGACCGAAATGATCGAGGGCTCCTCCTACGCTACACCTCACGCATGTATCCGCGGAGGAGCACGTCGTCGCCCACAACGTCCCATGATTGTTCAGCGAAGGTGTGGGCCTGCTTCATCTCGTCAACGCCGAGGTCGTGAAACGTGGGCTTGCCCTGTCCGATGAATTTGGGGGCGACGAAGCAAAAGTAGCGATCCACGAGATCCTGCTCGAGAAGGCCCGTGGCGAGGCCCGGGCCGGCTTCGACAAGCAGGGACTGCATCGGCTCGGCTTCCCGCCCGCTGTCGGTGCCGAGGCGCTGCAGGAGCATCCGAAGATCGAGGTGGCCGTCGCCGGTTTCGTCGACGCGCAGGAGGGTGCCGCCTGCGTCGTCGAGCGCGTCGGCGTAGGGCGGGCGGTCACGATGGGGGCCTACGACGGCAAGGGTGCGGGCCACGTGGTCGTCGGTAAACAGCTGTCGATCGGGAGAAAGGGTGCCGGTGCGGTCGAGCACGATGCGCAGCGGCTGCGGGCCGTCGACGTGGCGGACGGTGAGGCGCGGGTCGTCGCTGGTTGCCGTCCCACGGCCGACGAGGACACCGTCGAGGTCGGCGCGCCACTGGTGCACGAGCGTGCGCGCCTCAGTGCCCGAGATCCAGCGGCTGTCGCCCGTGTGAGTGGCCACGTGGCCGTCCAAGGTCTGTGCCACCTTGAGCGTCACAAGCGGACGCCCCGTCTCGACGTGATGGAAAAAGGCCTCGTTGAGCCGCCAGCATGCGTGGCGCAGAACCCCGACTTCCACGTCCATTCCTTGCTCGCGCATCCGACGGATGCCTCTTCCCTTCACCGCCGGATACGGGTCGATCGTTCCCACGACGAGACGCGGGATGCCCATCTCCAGAATGAGGTCGGTACAGGGCGGCGTCTTGCCGTGATGGGTACACGGCTCCAGGTTGACGTACATTGTAGCTTCCTGGAGCGCGGCCTTGCCGTGACGCGTGACGGCCTTCTGAATGGCGTGTGCTTCCGCATGGGGGCCGCCGTAGCGTTGATGCCAGCCCTCTGCGAGGGGCTCGCCGTGCGGTCCCACGAGCACGGCCCCGACCATCGGGTTGGGGCTCACCGTGCCGGCCCCGCGCCGTGCCAGCTTCAGGCACCGTCGCATCCAGTGCGCATGCGTGGCGTCGCCGGGCGGGCTCACACTTCCTCGATGTAGTCCGGGAGCGACGGCTCCGTCAGCTGCCATGTCTCGAAGTAGAACTTGGATTCGGAACGAGCCTTCTGGTACGGCACGGCAAACCGGCGGACGCCGTCCACAGGGTGTGCCCGGAAGGCGTCGAGCAGGTCTTCACGCATGGGGTCGGCCGAGAAGAAGCTCCAGTCGTGCCCGTCGTGCGCCGGCTCGGGAAAGAAGGCGACGGCCGCCACGTCGAGCAGGGCGCGAAGGGCCGGGATTGTACGGCGCCGTGCCGTACCCGCCGCTGCCGTGATGCGTTCCGCCGGGACGGGAGCCTCGGCGGTGACGAGCACGGTGGTGTCGGCGGGCGTCTGCAGCACGCGGCGGACCGCGGCGGGCGTCAGGGTCTCAACCGTTCCGTCGTCGCGACTGCGCGCCCACCAGGCGCGGCCCGCGGCCTCCAGCAGGCTCGGCACGTAGGCCTCGGGCGCGAGGGTCGTGAGCCCGACGCGGTCGTCGGCGCGGTCCGTGCCGGCCAAGTAGCCGCGGTAGGCCTCGTCGGTATCGAGGAGTGCCTCCAGCGGCGACGACGGACCCTCGGTATGGGCCGTGCGACCTTTCTGCCGTCGGGCGTCAGGGTCGTGGTCGGGCGTGAGCGGTTCGAGAAGGGCGGGCTCCTCGTGGAAGTACTTCAGAATGTCGGGCGGGGGCGACGGCATGCGTGTCGGGGGGCCGTGAGGTCGAGGAACGGAACCGGTCCGGTCGTGGTCCCTCACATGCGATGGGTGCGGGACCGATGCATCGACCGGTGCGTCGGAAGATCATCGAATGCGTGTGACGTTCCGCGCGTTCGGGTTCCGAAAGCCGGACGCCGTGCAGACGCACCGTCGCCGGGGGCTCGTTTCTAGATCGTATCACCGTGGCTGAACGACGGTCCTCTCAACACACGTGTCAATACACATGAACGTAACCAACCGTTGACCGGGCAGTGCGTTTTTAAACCGCGTTTGTATTTCATGCCATGCAACCAACCGCACAGCGGATGACACGTCCAGATGTTCTTATCGTCGGGGCCGGGCTGGCGGGTCTGGCTTGTGCGCGCCACCTGCATGAACACGGGCGCTCCGTTCGGGTCGTGGAGGCGTCCGACGGCGTCGGCGGCCGCGTGCGCACCGACACGGTCGACGGGTTTCGCCTGGACCGCGGCTTTCAGGTGCTTCTGACGGCCTATCCGGAAACCCAGCGTGAACTTGACTACGCGGATCTCGATCTGCATTCCTTCTACGACGGCGCGCTCGTCCGCTACAATGGGCGCTTCCACCGGATTGCCGATCCCTTTCGGCATCCGTTCGACGCGCCGAAGACGCTCTTTGCCCCTGTCGGTACGCTCTCCGACAAGCTGCGTATCGCGCGGGCGCGACGCGACCTCACCCGCCGGTCGGTGGCCGACGTGATGGTGCGCTCCGAGACGTCGACCCTCGAGGTTCTGCGCGAGCGATGGGGCTTTTCGGACGTGATCATCAACCGGTTCTTCCGGCCGTTTTTCGGCGGGATCTTTTTCGACCGGACACTCGATACCTCCAGCCGGATGTTCGAGTTCATCTTCAAGATGTTTGCGGAAGGCACGGCCGCGCTGCCGGCCAATGGCATGGAGGCCATTCCGCAGCAAATGGCGGGGCATCTGCCCGACGACTGCATCCGTCTGAACACGCCCGTGGCGTCGATCGACGGGCAGACGGTGACGCTCGAAAGCGGTGAGACGGTCGAGGCCTCGGCGGTGGTCGTGGCCGCCGAGGCGCCGAGCGCTCAGTCGCTGCTGAACGACGAGGTCCACACGGCCGGGCGTTCCACCGTCTGCCTGTACTACGCGGCTCCGGCATCGCCCCTCGACGAGCCCGTGCTGGTCCTGGACGGCGACGGCGGTGGGGTGCTGAACAACGTGGCGGTCCTCTCGGACATAGCGCCCGGCTATGCTCCGGACGGCCAGGCGCTCGTCTCGGCCGTCGTCGTCGGCGATCCGCCCGAAACCGACGCCGAGCTGGAACGCGGTGTCCGCCGCCAGTTGATCGAATGGTTTGGCGCGGAGGTGGGCGGGTGGGAGCATCTGCGCACGTACCGCATCGATTACGCCCTGCCCGACCAGACGCCGCCGTTCCTCTCGCCGCCCGAGCGATCGGTGCGCGTGCGAGACGGGCTGTACGTCTGCGGCGATCATCGGCGCACAGGCTCCCTCAACGGGGCCATTGCTGCAGGCCGCACGGCTGCCCAGGCCGTCGTTGCCGACGCACCTGCTCTCGCCGCGTAACGGCCACTCCTGCTTCTCCAACACGAACGACGCTCCGCCGTCTCGCCCCAATCCCGGTGAACGCTCTCCTGCTGGTGCACGTTGCTGCCACGCTGACCATGTTCGGCGTGATCCTCGTCGTGCAGGTTGTCCACTATCCGCTGTTCCGGTTGGTGGGAGCCGACACGTACGCGGCCTACCAGGCTGCGCATATGACACGCATCACGTGGATCGTACTGCCCGCGATGGCCGCCGAACTGCTTACGGCCGGAGCGCTCGTGGCATGGCGTCCGGCCCCTCTGCCCGCGTGGCAGGTATGGGCGGGTCTCGCGCTCGTCCTGTTCATCTGGGCGACGACCGGACTGCTGCAGGTGCCGCTTCATCGCACGCTGGCCGATGGCTTTGACGCCAAGGCTCATGCACGCCTCGTACAGACGAACTGGATCCGCACCGCCGCGTGGACGCTCCGCGCCGGACTGGTGCTCTGGATGCTGGCTGCGCTCCTGGACCGCTGACCCGCTGCGAGACGAAACCGGTGCCAGCACTCTGAAAGACAGCGAGCGGCCTCTTACCTTTAACGTTCTCCCCTTCAACCTCTCAACGACTCCACTGCTATGAAAGCCATCTGGAACGACACCGTCCTCGCCGAAAGCACCGACACGAAGGTCGTGGAAGGCAACCACTACTTCCCGCCCGAGTCCATCAACGAAGAGCACTTCGCGACCAGCGACCACCGCACAACCTGCCCTTGGAAAGGGGAGGCCAGCTACTACCACGTGGAAGTCAACGGCGAGCGCAAAGAGAATCTGGCATGGTACTACCCCGATCCTTCCGACGCGGCGGCCGAAATCGAAGGCCACGTGGCTTTTTACGGAGACGTGGAGGTGACGGAATAAACCGTCTGAACACGGACATTCACGGGCATCGGGGGGCGCAGGCGAGGGGGCTCGTGCGCCCGGGTGTCCCTGCGTTCCCCCATCCGTGCCACGTGAACCGGCCGGAGATGCGGTGACGCGTCCGTTCCGAAAACATACACGGGTTCTCTTCTCTACAGACACCTGCCATGTCCGCGTTGGAGACTTCCACCGACCGCGCTACCCACTACGAGGACGTGCGTCGCCGCCTGGACGCCCTGCTCGACGGCGAAACAGACTGGATCGCCGCCATGGCGACGGTGGCGTGCGAGCTGCACCACACGTTTGACCGCTACGACTGGACGGGTTTCTACCGGGCCGTGTCCGACGACCATCTGATCGTGGGCCCGTACCAGGGCACGCACGGCTGCCTGCACATCGACTTCGACCGGGGCGTGTGCGGGGTCGCAGCCCGGACGCGCGAAACGCAGCTCGTTCCGGACGTCGAGCAGTTTCCTGACCACATTGCCTGCTCGTCGTCCACGCGCTCCGAGATCGTCGTGCCCGTCGTTACCCCCGACGACCGCCTCCTCGCCGTCCTCGACGTGGACTCCGACGCGCTCGCCGCGTTCGACGAGACCGACCAGGAGCACCTGGAGGCGCTGTGCCGAGACCTCGGGGCACAGTTCGCTGCGACGGAGCAGGTGTGAGGACGCCTTGGCGT
>CAYFSC010000174.1:0-6087 GCA_964345695.1 uncultured Rhodothermales bacterium
CTACCTGCAGGTCGCTCCACTCGAGGTACTGCCGGTTGACATCCGTAATCTCCAGCTCGCCGCGATCCGACTTATCCAGCGACGCTGCGACGTCGACCACACGGTTGTCATAGAAATACAGGCCGGTTACTGCGTAGTTGGACTGCGGATCGTCGGGTTTCTCCTGAATGGACTGGGCCCGCTCGTTTTCGTCAAAATCCACGACCCCGTACCGCTCCGGGTCCCGTACGTAGTACGCGAAGACGCTGGCCCCGTCGAGCCGTGCCGACGCGCTTTTGAGCAAGGACTGCAGCCCGTGGCCGTAAAAGATGTTGTCGCCGAGGATCAGGCACACGTCGTCTGTGCCGATAAAGTCGCGCCCCAGGACGAAAGCCTGTGCGATGCCCTCGGGTCTGGGCTGTTCCACGTACTGGATCGAAATGCCCCATTGACTGCCGTCGCCCAGCAACTGTTCGAAGCGCGGAAGGTCCTTCGGGGTGGAAATCAGCAAGACGTCACGGATGCCAGCCAGCATCAGTGTCGACAGCGGATAGTAGACCATCGGCTTGTCGTAAACGGGCAGCAGTTGCTTGCTGATTGCCTGCGTGACCGGATGGAGCCGCGTCCCCGCGCCGCCGGCCAGTACGATGCCTTTGCGCGTTCGAGAAGAAGTCGTCATGACTGGAGAGGGATCGTGGACGTAGACAGCGTGTGGTCGCGGAGGAGGGGCCAAGAGCAGCGTCCCGGACCGGGGCGGACCGACCGCAACGCGAATTGCCCGCCGTGAAGATAGGGGATGACCCACGGGAAAGACAATCGCCCATCGCAGTGAAGATCCCCCCTCTGATCGGGGCGCAGAACGGTCGAGAGGCTGGCAATGGGGAGCATTCAAAATGGGGAGCATTCAAGCGCAAGGTGCGTACAGGATCGTCACACCATTGCCTCAATGCACCGTGTCCGCATGAACCGCTCTTCCTCCGACATCTATCGGCAATACGCAGGGATTCTCCTCGTGGGGGTCGCCTATCTGGGCGGCATCATCGGCTGGACCTGGGCGGTGCTGTCACTGCCCTAACTCCGCCGCACCGCATTGAAAGTGATCTTTAAGGGTGCACCACAATGACGGAGCGGAGACGCCCCATCCAGAGGGCTTGCATGCCTTGTCGACGTCCTTCCCGCGATTCGCAGGAGGCAAAAGGGGGGGCACTGTATGTGCACCAAAAGACCTCGTTGCTTTTCTCCTTGCATCTTTCTCCAATGCCTGCTTCTTCCGATCTCGATTTCTCTTGGACGACCATGATGAGCGAAGCGGCTGAGGCCGCGGAAATTGTCCGGAACGGTTCGGGCTACCGAGCTTACGCCGAGGGCCTGCTCGAAACTGGAAGCGTGCGCCGCGGGCTCCCGAAGCCACTGGGCGTTGACTTCCGGGACGGCGGCGTCAATTTTGCTGTCTTTAGCCGCCACGCCACGCAGGTATGGCTTGAACTGTACGCCCATCCGGAGGACAGCGAGCCGTCGGAGGTGATCGGGCTCAACCCTCACATGAACCGCACCGGCGACATCTGGCATGTGTGGGTGGACGGACTGCAGCCGGGCCAGCTGTACGGCTACCGCGTCGACGGTCCGTACGACCCGGACAACGGCCATCGGTTCAACCCGTACCGCCTGCTGATTGACCCGTACGCTACGGCCGTTACGCATCTCGACACATGGGACTTCGAGAAGGCCAAGGGGAGTGATCCTTCGGCGCTGGAAGAAGACGCCGTCTTGTGGAAGCAGGAAAACGTCGAATACACGCCAAAGTGCGTGATGACCAACACGGGCTTCGACTGGCAGCACGACGAGCGGCTGCAGCACGACTGGTCGGAGACCATCATCTACGAAATGCACGTCCGCGGATTCACGAAGCACCCGAGTTCGGGCGTAGAACATGCGGGAACGTATCGCGGCCTGGTTGAGAAGATTCCGTATCTGCTGTGGCTTGGAGTAACGGCCGTCGAGCTGATGCCGGTGCAGGAGTTCAACGAGTTCGAGATTCCACGCACCAACCCCGAGACCGGCGAGCCGCTTCGCAACTACTGGGGCTACAACCCGACGGCCTTCATGGCGCCCAACGGATTTTACGCCGCGGCCGGAAGCCATGGGCAGCAGGTCCTGGAGTTCAAGCAGATGGTGCAGGCGTTCCATGCGGCCGGCATTGAGGTGCTGCTGGACGTCGTCTTTAACCATACGGCCGAGGGGAACAAAGAGGGGCCGACCTTCAGTTGGCGCGGCTTCGACAATCTCGTCTACTACGTGCTCGACGAGGACCGCCGCTCGTACCGCGACTTTACAGGTACCGGAAACACGATCAAGGCCGATCATCCCGTCGTGCGCGACATGATCTTGGATGCACTGCGCTACTGGGTCGTGGAAATGCACGTGGACGGGTTCCGCTTCGACCTGGCCTCGGTGCTGGGCCGCGACCAGGACGGCCACATCCTCGCCGATCCGCCGCTCATCGAACGGATCGCCGAAGATCCCGTGCTGCGGGACGTCAAGATCATTGCCGAGGCGTGGGATGCGGCAGGCGCCTACCAGGTCGGATCGTTCGCCTCCGGGCGATGGGCTGAATGGAACGGCCGCTACCGCGACGATGTGCGCCGATTCTGGCACGGCGACCCGGGCATGCGGGCCGACTTCGCCAGCCGCCTTGCGGGCAGCTCCGACTTGTTTGCGCTCTCGGGACGCGGCCCCGACGCCAGCATCAATTACGTGACCTCGCACGACGGTTTTACGCTCAACGATCTCGTGAGCTACGAGCGGAAGCATAACGAGATGAACGGCGAAAACAACCGCGACGGCACCGATGCCAATTACAGTGCCAACTTTGGCGTGGAAGGACCAACCGACGATCCCAGCATCGAGGCCGTCCGGCTGAAGCAGATCAAAAACTTCCTGCTCACGCTGTTCGTCTCGCGCGGGGTCCCCATGCTCCTCGCCGGCGACGAGATGCGACGCACGCAGCGAGGCAACAACAACGCCTACTGTCAGGACAACGAAATCAGCTGGGTGGACTGGACGCTCGGCTCCGAGCATGCCGACCTCTTGCACTTCGTGCAGGAGCTGATCCAGTTCCGCAAGAACCGCCCGACGCTCTGCGCCGACACCTACTACCATCCGGACGAGGTGCACTGGTTCAACTGCCGCGCCCAAACGCCGGACTGGAACGATCCGGAGGGGCGCTGTCTGGGCTTGCTCGTGCCGGGGGCGGACACCTCCGACCTGCTGCTCCTGTTCAACGCCGAGGCCGAGGCGCACCGCTTCGTGCTTCCACCGGCGCCGCAGGGCGGCCCCTGGTTCCGCAAGGCCGACACGTCGCACGAAGCGCCGGGCGACATCCTCACCGCGGGCAACGAGACGCGCCTCGACGATCAGCAGCATTACGCGATGGCCCCGCGCAGCAGCGTGATTCTCCTCGCCCCGGCTCCAGACGCAGATGCCTGAGACGAAGGACGGTTATTCGTCCACAAACTGAATCACGCCCCAGTCGCCGTCGATCAGCCAGTCGGGATCGTTCGACGCGGTCTCTTCGGCAGTGGCCGCGTCGATGCCGGCGGCCAGCTCGGACTTGAGCGTGCGCAGGGCCAGGAGCCGCGTCGGTAGGTACTCGACGATGCGCGCGAACGGTGCCGGGGGCGACCAGTGACGGTCGCCGAGGAGGCGCCGGTAGTTGGCGTCCCCCTTGCTGATAACGAGATCGCTTGCGCCCAGCGTGCGGGCCAGCGCATCCGACATCATCCAGCCAGGATGCGGGGAGGTCCAGAAGAAGGGATCGGTGAGGATCAGCCGGCCATCGGCCTGATGCGCTCGGAGGCGAGTGCCGAGGGTCCGGGTGTCGGGGTCGTCGGCACCGGCAAGGCTCCGGATTGTCTCGTTTACGTCCAGGATTACGGCATCGGAGACGAACGTGGGATGGGCCTTCGCGTGCAGGTGCATCGACGCCGCGGCGTTCGTTTCCAGCAGCAGCGCGATCAGCGCCAGGTCGCTCACCAACTCGAAGCCCGCATTGTCCAGAATCACGTCGACGCGATCGAGCGGGGCGTGGGCAACGATCCATTCGGCCGCGGCACGCCGATCGTCAGCGAGGATGTGCGCGTCGGCTGGAGCGGTGGTGCGGTCGGCCTCAGACCCAGCGGGCCAGAGGCTCAAGTCGGCACGGTTGCCCCAAAGCGACAGGGTCTGCGCCCGCACCAGCGGCTCGACCTCGGGTGCGTCCTCATCAAACGCCGGAACGAGCCGGTCTGCCAGTGCGCCAATTGCCCCCGTGCTGCTGGCAAGCCCCTCCGCCTTCTGAGGACGGAAGGGATCGCACTCCGGCGAGGGAGCGCCGAAGTAACCGGCCGCGGCGACGATCCGGCGGTAGAAGTATGTTTCAGCGAAAAACCACGGGACCTCCAGCCAGTCCTGCGACCGGCGCGGTTCGATGTATGCGTTCCAATCTGAGGTGTCGGGCGCCGGAGGATCGTCGAAGGTCCGAATCGGGGCGTGCGGGATCTCGGCCTGGAGGGCATGAAGCTGCGCCTGCCTCCGAGCCGGAAAGTCGGTTTCGCTCATCGTCTGTCGCAGGATGCGCGGCAGACGGTCGACGACCGAATGGTGCGCGAACGAGTCCGGGTCGCCGCCGCGGAGGGGCGGCGGTGCATCGAGGGAGGGATGAGGATGAGTCACGGAGATGGCAGAGGAGGGGAGCAGAGCGAGAAAGAATCAGTCGGCGTCATCAGAATCGGACGCTGCGGCCTGGGGGGGAGGCGGAGTGTGGGCGTACACGTCGAAGACGGTGCGGTCGTCGGGCAGGACCGCTGCGACAACGACCTCGCGCTCGGGATTATAGGCGTCGACCAGTTTCGATAGCTTCTTGAAGGCGCCCCGTCGTGCGGCCTCGCGATCGGTGAACGTAAGGTATCGCAGGGGCGTCCGCGTGTCGTCGGCCGCCGGCGCGTCGGACGCCGACGCCTGCAGTTGAAAGACGATGGCGCCGCGTCCGCGCTGCTCATACTGGCGCCAGGCATGACGGGCGGCGGTGGACCAGCGAGCGGCAACGAGTTCGTTCAGCAGGGTCCCCGGGTCGGGAGCCGTCGTGTCGGAATCAGGCATGGGTTGGAGGGCAGGCCGGAGGAAGCGCGTCGAAGACAGCTTTAGGCATTCAGCCAGCGGGCCGCCTGCTTGGCGAAATACGTCAGGATGACGTCGGCGCCGGCCCGGCGGATGGCGGTCAGGGCTTCGAGGGCACAGCTCTTTTCGTCGAGCCAGCCGTTTTGCGCGGCGGCCTTGAGCATGGCGTACTCGCCGCTCACATTGTACGCAGCCACGGGCACGTCGCTGGCGTCTTTCACGCGGCGGATGACGTCGAGGTAGGGCAGGGCCGGCTTCACCATGACGAAGTCGGCGCCTTCGTCGAGGTCGAGCATAAGCTCGCGACGGGCTTCCTCGGCGTTGGCTGGATCCATCTGGTAGGTGTCTTTGCCCTCCGGAATGCCTTCCCGCTGGCGCGGAGCAGAGTCGAGTGCATCCCGGAAGGGGCCGTAGAACGAGGACGAATACTTGGCGGTGTAGGCCATGATTGCCACGTCGGTGTGGCCGGCGGCGTCGAGCGCGCCGCGGATGGCGGCGACGCGGCCGTCCATCATGTCGGACGGGGCGATGATGTCGGCCCCGGCGTTGGCCTGCACGACGGCCATCTCGCGCATCACGTCGAGCGTGGCGTCGTTGTCGATGGCACCGTCGCGCACGATGCCGTCGTGCCCGTCGGCGTTGTAGGGGTCGAGGGCTGTATCTGTGATCACCAGCACATCGGGAGCCGCGTCCTTCAGCGCACGCACGGCGCGAGGATAGAGGCCGTCCGGGTCCAGCGCGTGGCGGGCGTCCGACGTCTTGCGCGCCGCTGGAATCGCCGGGAAAAGGGCGACGGCCGGGATGCCGAGCGCGTCCAGCGTCTGGACCTCGTCGGCCAGGCGGTTGATCGTGAACCGGTACTGCCCCGGCATCGAGGGCACCTCCTCCTGCGCATCCGTGCCCTCCATTACGAACTGCGGCGCGATGAGGGCGTCGGTCGTGAGGCGGGTTTCG
>CAYFSC010000175.1:0-6062 GCA_964345695.1 uncultured Rhodothermales bacterium
CCAGAATCGACAGAACTTCGCCTATGCGCTCGGCCAGGGCCTCGGTGGTAGGCTGGTCGTACACGTCGCGTCGCTCATAGAGCTTCGGGGGCACGTCCTCGGCCGCTCCATTGGCACGCAGGTCGTCGGACAGCACTTTCTTCTCGGACATGAAAGCAGAGATCTCGTTGGAAAACAGACTGAAAGGGAATTCACGCACGGCGCCTTGCGGGAAGGCCGCCCCTCGAACAGAGCCGGCATCCGGCGGTGCGTGCCGGACGCGCGTCACGCCCGTTGCGGGTCCCCGTCCTCGCCGTAGTACTCAACGAAGTTCCGCGGGGTCTCGTAGAGGCGGACACAGTGCAGGCGACCGGCTGGAAGCGCGCCCTCAAGCTGGTTCCAGATGGCTATGGCGAAGTTCTCGGTGGAGGGCAGCACGCCGTCCATGAAGTCGACCTCCAGGTTCAGGTTCTTGTGATCAACGCAGTCGACAACGCGCTCGTGCAGCACGTCCTTCAGCGCACCGAGGTCGACGACGTAGCCCGTCTCGGGGTCCGGCTCCCCCGCCACGGTCACCTCCAGCTCGTAGTTGTGTCCGTGCCAGTTCGGATTGTTGCACGGTCCAAACGTGTCTTCATTCCACGCGTCGGACTTGTCCGGATTGTGGAGGCGGTGCGCCGCGTTGAAGTGCACCTTGCGCGTGACGTAAACGGTAGCCATGCGTTGCTTCTGAAGGTGATTAAGACTAGGTCGAGGATTGTACGTGGTACTTCTACAGACCGTTGCGCCTGCTTGTTGTTCGTGCGCTCAGGTTTTACAGGTCCGTCTTTCCTGTACCGGTCTGGTCTTGTGATTCATGTCGTCCTCCGATAGTTTAAGCGTGCATCTTAGACGCCGCACGCCACCGCTCATTACTGCGTGACGCCACATGTCTGAACCCACGATCTTCCAGAAGATCATCGACCGCGAGGCCGACGCGGACATCGTCCACGAGGACGACCAGTGCATCGCCTTCCGCGACATCAATCCGCAGGCGCCGACCCACATCCTCATCGTGCCGAAGCGCCCGATCCCGAGCCTCGACGACGTCGAGGATGAGGACGCCGACCTTCTCGCCCACCTGCATCTTGTGGCACGCGACATCGCCCGCGAAGAAGGCCTGCGCGATGGCTACCGCACGGTCATCAACACCGGCGACGACGGCGGGCAAACGATCTATCACCTCCACATGCATCTCTTGGGCGGACGCCGCCTGGAGTGGCCTCCCGGATGATCCCCGACGATGCGTGTCGAATGTCGCGTGTCGAATGTCGAATGTCGCGTGTCGGCCCTCGGGGGCACTGCTCCTTCCTCCTCTCGAACTTTGTCATTCGGACTTCAGCATTGTGAAGACACTGGGGGTGACTGGAGGCATCGGGAGCGGAAAGACGACGGTCTGCGGCTTCTTGGAGGAGCAGGGAGCCCGGGTGTTTTACGCTGACCTGGAGGCCCGGCGGCTGATGGAAGAGGACCCGGCGGTCCGGGCCGCCATCGTCGACGCCTTCGGGCCGCAGAGCTACACCGACGGCACGCTGAACCGCGCCTACCTGGCCGACCAGGTTTTCGGAGACGACGAAAAGGTGGAACGCCTCAACGCGATCGTGCATCCCCACGTCTTCGAGGCCTTCGACGCGGCCGCGGTCCGGGCCAAGGACGAGGACGTCTCCCTCCTCGTTCACGAAGCCGCCCTGTTGTTTGAAGCCGGCGGCGATGCGCACGTCGATGCCACGGCGGCCGTGGTGGCGCCCGACGCGGACCGCATTGCCCGCGTGGTGGAGCGTGACAGCGTCTCGCCCGGGCAGGTGCGCGACCGCATGGGACACCAACTGCCACAAGACGAGCTGCGCCGCCGCGCCGATCATGTGATCGAAAACGACGGCTCCCTCGATGCGCTGCGTCGTAAGAGCATCAACCTGTACTGGACAGTCGTTCAGGCGTCGTGAGGCCCGCTGAGACGGCCACCGTTTCGCTGACCCGGCCCAAGGGCGCGCCTGGTTCCCCGCACTCGCTTCTCCCCCCGGCATGCCGCACGAAAATCCTTTCACCCGCATCGCCGAAACGTACGCCGGCACGTCGGGCGCTGAGCGCCGCGCGTGGCTCTCGAAGGCCATCGGGGAAACCATTCCCTTCGTGGCAACGGCTGGCTGCACCATCGAGACGTACACGCCGACCCGCGTGGTCGTGCGCCTCGACGATCGCGAGGCGGTGCACAACCACATCGGCGGCATGCATGCGGCGGCGATGACCCTGCTGGCTGAAACTGCGACAGGGCTCGTCGTGGCCCTCAACCTGACCCCTCCAGCCGTTCCCCTCTTGCGGACGATGACGATGGACTTTCAGCGCATGGCCGAGGGGGCCGTCCGCGCCGAAGCCGCGCTGTCCGACGACGCGACTGCCCGCCTGCGCGAGCGCCCCATCGGCAAGGTCGACGTCGCCGTTCGCTGCGAAGACGCCAGCCACCAGACCCCGGTCGACGGCACGCTCCAGTGGGCCTGGGTGCCAGAAGACCGTCTGTAGCGGACTTCGGGTTTGTGGTTTCTGCCGAATGGAATCGCCGAGGGTACGCCCCATCGGCCCCTCGGTCTCAAACCCGGAAGTTCGGAACTGAGACTACGCCGGCACCTTCCGGCGGCGTTCGACCGTGGGCAGCGTGAAGTGGAAGACCGTGCCCTCGCCGACGGTGCTTTCCACCTGCAGAGTGCTTCCGTGCAGTTCCACGATCTTGTGCGCGATGGCGAGACCGAGACCCGCGCCGCCCTTCGACCGGTCGCGGCTTTTGTCCACCCGGTAGAAGCGCTCGAAAATGTGCGGGAGGTCGTCCTCCGGGATCCCGGGCCCGCTGTCCTCGACGCGAATCTGCAGGGTGTCATCGTCGGTGTCGGTCAGGCGCACGCACACCTCGCCGCCGGGCGGCGTGTAATGGATGGCGTTGTCGATAAGGTTGGACAGCACCCGCTCCACGAGTCCGATGTCGGCCTTGGCGCGGACCTGTCGCTCGGGGATGGCCGCCTGCAGGCGGATGTCTTTTTCCTCGGCCGTGGTCCGGTACTGCATGGTAATGTCCTGCACCAGCTCGGCCACCGAAAACGGCTCGAGAGTCGGCTCGATCTGGTTCGACTCCAGCTTCGACAGATCGAACAGATTGCTGACGAGGTGATTCAGCCGCCGGGCGTTCTTGAGCGCCGTTTCCACGTAGCGCTGGCGCTCGTCGGGCGGCAGCGACCCGTCCTTGATGTGCACCGTCTCCAAGTAGCCCTGGATGGAGGCCAACGGGCTCCGCAGGTCGTGCGACACGTTGGCGACCAGCTCGCGCCGCATGCGGTCGGCCTGGCGCAGCTCTTCCATGTTGTCGACGATGGTGTCAGCCATCTGGTTGAAGCACTGGGCGAGCTGCCCCACTTCGTCGCTCGACTCCACCTCCATGCGCTCTTCGAAGTTGCCCGACTCGAAGGACGACACGACGTCCTGCATGTGCTTCAGGCGCCGCGTCAGACGGCGGAACAGCAGCAGCCCCACCCCGGCCGCTACGAGCACCACGATTCCGAGGCCGCGAAGGGCCGTCTGAATGATGTAGCTGTCCCCGATCATGCGGGCCGTCGACGCGTACTGCTCACTGCCTAGAATGACGTACAGGTAGCAGTGCTTGCCGTCCTGCTCGACAGGCGCCACCGAAAACGGCTTGCGCGTTCCTGCGTTGCGCGGGTCGTCGCCCAGGATGGGCAACTCTTCGCCCTCCATGAAGCGATCGATGGGCCGCATGTCAATCGACTCCTGTTCGATCGCTTCGTCGGAGACTGCGAAGGAGGCCTTCAGCCGCCCGTTTTCGTCCAGCAGGTAGATCTCGATGCGCCGATTGATGCCCGTCATGTCCTGGATGGTCGCCTCGATCGCTTCGTAGTCGATGCTGTCCTGCAGCAGCGGCCGAAAGCGCGGCACCATCTCCTCGGCGAGCGTACGGTTGAGCTTCTGCTCCACCTCGTCGGCGTAGCGGCGGGCCGACCGCACCCCGAGAACGGCGAGGATCACCCCGAGCCCCACGAGGAGGATCAGAAAAAGCGCGCTGAGCTTGGCGTAGAAACTGTTGAACATGAGCAATCCCCGGATGGACCGGAATCCGTTGTTCACTGTCCTTCATCGTGCCCTTCATCATGCCGCCCACCGCATCGTTAACCGCCGTCCACCGTCTCGGCCAGCTCGTCGGCCTCCGCAAACCGGTAGCCCACCCCCCATACCGTTTTGACGTACCGCGGATCGGAGGGAGCAGGTTCAATCTTGTTGCGGAGGCGGTTGATGTGGGTGTTGACGGTGTGGCTGTATCCGCTGTACTGATAGCCCCACACCTCGTCGAGCAGCTCCTGCCGGCTGAACGCCTTGCCGGGGTGGCGGACAAAAAGCAGCAGAAGCTCGAACTCCTTGCTCGTCAAATCCACCGTCTCGCCGCCGACCGTGACCTTGCGCTTTTGCGGATAGACCACCACGTCGCCGAGCTCGATGGGCGCCTCGCTGCTGTCGGTGGCTTCCTCACGGTCGATCTCCACACGCCGAAAAATGGCCTTAACGCGCGCCATCACCTCGCGGATGCTAAACGGCTTGGTGATGTAGTCGTCGGCTCCCAACTCCAGCCCAAGCACCTTGTCGATCTCCTCCGTCTTGGCCGTCACCATCAGGATGGGCAGCTGCCGCTTCTCCTGTCGAAGGCGCCGGCAGATGTCGAACCCGTCCCGCCCCGGCAGCATGATGTCGAGGATCACCAGGTCGTAGGCCTGATCCAGGGCCTGCTCCAGCGCGGCATCGCCGTCGGCCACGCAGTCGACCTCGTGGCCCTCGTCGCTCAGGTGCAGCTCCAGCAGGTCGGCAATGTCCTCGTCGTCCTCGACGAGCAAAATGTGCTTCGTAGCGGCCATTGTGGCTGTCTTCATTCAACGCATGCGAAGAAGGACGTGAAACATCGCTCCTTCTACTGTCGCCTCTGCCACGGGCGGTGTTACGCACACGCTCCCCAATCGATGCACGCCGCGTCTGGACCGGCGGGACTCATGGGTTTTGTTTGTACACACGAACGTAATCGATTGCCATCTGCTGCGGCCAGATGGTGGGGTCCACCCCTTGGGCGCCGCCCCAGGTGCCACCGACGGCGATGTTCAGCAGAAGGTGAAAGTCCTGATCGAACGGCCACTCGGCGTAGGTGGCGTCCAGCGGTTTCTCGAAGACAAAGTACCGTTGACCGTTAACGAACGCTTGGATCATGCGCGGTGTCCACTCCACCGCATACACGTTGAAGGCGCTGCGGGCACTGTCCACCGTGATGGCATCTCCGCGCTGCGTGCCCTGCGTATGGTTGAAGGCCTCGGTGTGGATGGTGGCGTGAACGACGTCGGGGTCGTGGCCCACATGCTCCATGATGTCGATTTCGCCGTTGTCGGGCCAGTACTGATCGCCGTACGTGTCTTGCGAGGCGAGCATCCAGATGGCCGGCCACGTGCCGCGTCCGGACGGCAGCTTCGCACGCACCTCGAACCGTCCGTACGTCCAGGAGGCCGCCGAATTCAGCCGCGCCGACGTGTAGTCGTTTCCCGCGTACGACTCGTTGCGCGCTTCGATGATGAGGTGCCCGTCCTCGACGCGTGCGTTGGCCGGCCGGTCGGTGTAGTGCTGGCGTTCGTCGTTGCCCCAGCCGTGGCCGCCCGTTTCGAAGGTCCACTTTGCAGAGTCCGGGCGGCCGTGTCCGTCAAACTCGTCGGCCCATACCTGCGTCCACTCCGGCTCGGCAACCGGTGGCGGATCGTTCTCGGCCTCCGTCGGCGACGACCGATCCTGTGTGCAGCCAAGAACTGCGAAGAGCAGCCCCCATCCAACAGCAAGCACAAGCGAACACCGAGCACGCATCGGACCGCCAGTCGGACCTAAAGAAAGGAACGCCTTTGTTTTTTGAAACATCGGGCGGTGGCAATTCGGGCGACGGCAATATGGGCAGGAGCTCCTGCCAACCGCAAACGCTTCCGGCCCGCTTCCGACTGCTACACGGGGCAGCGCTCGGAGCGTAG
>CAYFSC010000176.1:0-6046 GCA_964345695.1 uncultured Rhodothermales bacterium
GGCATCGGCATCGACGAGAACACCGCCCTCGTCGTGCGCGGCGACACAGCCCGCGTCACCGGCGAGAGCAAGGTGGCGATCTACGACCACCGCCGCTGGGCCCGGGCCGACAGCGCGCTGGACCGCGACGACAAGCTCTTCTTTCTGCACTCCGGCGACCGGTTCTCCGTGCACACGCGTACAGAACTGGCACCAGCGCAACAAACCCTGAAATAACGTTCGAATCTGTGACCGACCCCGTCTATAACGGGCCAACGTTCCGCGTCGAACGTTCCCACTCCGAAAACAGGTACGGAAGTGGACTACTCGTCGCGAAGTGTGACGGCGGGATCCACCCGTGCCGCCTGAAGGGCATGGTAGCTGAGGGTGACGAGCGTCACGACCACGGTTAACGCCACCGGACCGAGAAGCACCGCCGCCCCGATGCTCGCGCGGTACGCGAAGCCATCCAACCATTGGTGCACGACCCAGTAGCCGACCGGTAGGGCAACCGCAGTGCCGATTGCGACCCGGCCAAGAAACTGTTTCGTGAACAACCCAATCACCTGGGAGATGGTGGCACCGAGGGTTTTCCGGATGCCAATCTCGCGTCGGCGCCGCTGCACCGTGAACGCGGCCAGCCCGAATAGACCCAGCGCGACGATCAAGACGGTCAGCCCAGCCGCCACGCTCACCACGGTCCCGATGCGCTGCTCGGCCCGATAGTACGACTCAAACTGGCGATCCATGAACCGGTAGGTGAAGGGAACGGAGGGCGCAATCCGCGACCACACCTCGTTTAAGCGATCCACGGTGCGGGCCACGTTGGAGGCGTTGATGCGAACCAGCACGTTCGAGAATCCACCCGGCTCTGCAGTCCGGTGAATCACCACGGGCTTGATGGACTGCTTCAGCGAGCCGTAGTGAAAGTCCTCCACGACACCGACGACCCGTTTGCGGACAAGCTGGCCACCGACAGGGATCTCGATGCGTTTCCCCACGGCCTGCTCCCAGCCGAAGCGGTCCACGGCCGCCTCGTTGACGAGCACGGCTCCGCCCGCGCCCGTGCCGTCATCCGGCGTGATCCCGCGCCCGGTTTTCAAAGCGACCCCTGTGGTGGACAGAAACTCCGGATCGACGCCGAACGTGGGGACCCACACGAAGTCGTCTCCGGCCCATCCCTCCGGTTTCACGGATACAGTGGGCACGTGGGTGTGGCCGGGCATCGGCGCGCGGGTCACGTCCTCCACGCCGGAGAGTTGCTCCCACTGATTTTTCAGCGTCGCGTAGTCGGATTGGACGGGAGGCGAAGCGTCAACCACGATGAGACGAGACGCGTCGAAGCCGAGATCCCGGTTCTGCAGGTACTCCAGCTGGTCGTAAATACCGAATGCTCCGGCGAGGAAGGCCACGGACACCGCCACCTGAACAACCACGAGAACCGTACGGAGGGATCCCGGCGCCGCGGACGAGCGGCTCCCGCCCAGCACATTCGCCGGCTGAAACCGAGCAAGGTATACGGCTGGATACGCCCCGGCAAGGAGGCCCGTCACGAGGGCCACGCCACCAAAGGCCCCAATCACCGTCCAGAGATCACCGCGATGACGGAACGACACGCCCAAGAGGTCCCCAAACCACGGAAGTAGGACCGCCGCCAGCGCACCAGCAAGAACGAGTGCCACGAGGCAGAGCCCGGTCGACTCGGCCAGGTGGCGGAGCGCAAGCCGACGGCGACCCGCCCCAAGCGTCTTGTGGACGCCAATTTCCGTTCCACGTCGCAGGGAGCGGGCTGTCGCCAGGTTCGTGTAGTTGACGCAGGCCGTGAGCAGCACCAGCACCGCGATGGTGCCCAAGAGCCACAGATACCGGACATCTCCGGTGAGCGGCTGCCGGCTGGTGCTCTGGCCGTAGAGGTGAACGGACGTGATGGGCTCCGGGATCACGGAAAGGTCGCCCGCCTCCACCGCGCCTGAGACCTGCTCCGACACGATGCGCTCCAGGCAGGGCGCGCCACACGGGGGAGCGGCGAGGATGTACAAGCTGTTGTGGCCCAGCGTCCATGTCTCCGTGTCCACCCCGAGCTCCGGAAGCGTCGGGTAGGACGCTAGCAGATCGAACGACAGGTGCGACGGCCCCGGGGGACGGGCCAGGACGCCGGTCACCGTGTAGGTGGCACCGCCATCGATCGTGAGCCGCTGTCCGATGGGATCCTCGTCGCCGAAGTAGCGCGCGGCCGCCTCTGGCGAGAGCACGAGGGTGTACGGCTGCGCGAGGGCCGTCTCGGGATTGCCGCGCTGCAGCGAAAACTCGAACACCTCGAACAGCGAGGCATCCGCGAACGACATCTTCGGTTCGCGGACGGGCTCTCGCTGGTCCCGCGACACGTACACCGGATGCTCGGAGAAGCGAACGCGCACAGCCCGTTGCACGCTGCTTCGCCCTGCCTCCAGCGCCGGCCCGAGCGGACCCGGCGGCAGCACCGGCACCTGCGCGCCCTGAAACGACTGCGACAGGCTGATGCGATAGAGACGATCGGCGTGCTCGTGAAACGCATCGTACGACCGCTCGTGGCGGATGTAGAACGTGATGAGGAGGCTAACCGTGAGACCAAGCGTCAGCCCAACCAGCGCCACGAACGTGTAGCTCCGGTCCTTCCAGAGCTGCCGAAGGAGGACCTTGGCGTCATTTCGAATCATGAGAGAGATCGTGCCGCAAAAGAACTGGGTCGAATACGACATTTATAGTACGATATGTATCGTATTCCGGAACGTCAAGCCCGTACTCGACGGATTTCTCACGCACGTTAAGACGGCGCGCCCGGCGCGCTGCCGAACGGCCGTCTGGAAGTGGCGCGCGGCGGCGTAGCGGTCCAGCAAGCCATTCCGCTCGTCGACCGTGTCGTTTCGTCCCGTCGCACGAGACGACCGCCTCGTCGCACGGCCGTTGAGGATGACAGCGGGAGCCCCCTTGTTGGGGACTGCAACCTCGCTGCCGCAGCTGCCCGAACAGCCGCCGGCCGAGATCCCGCTCGCTCTGTCCCGCACGTGCCCCTCCCGCCATGACGTTCCTCCCCCGCGCCTCCGCCTTCGTTGTTGCCGTGCTCCTGTGGAGTGCGGCCGTCCTCGCACCGGCTCTCACGCAGCCCTCTGATGAGACGGCGGTCCGCCAGGCCGCGCTCGATTACGTGGAGGCGATCTACGAGGTCGACTCGACCCGTATCGTCCGGAGCGTCCACCCCGAACTCGTCAAGCACGGCTACTATTCCCGCAATGGCACCTACCGGGGCACCCCGATGAACTACGACGAACTCAAGCAGCTCGCCGCGAACTGGAACCGCGATCCGCAGCGCGTGCCTCCCGATTCGGCGCGCAAGCGCGTCGTGGTGTTCGAGGTGCTCGACAAAACCGCCAGTGCAAAGGTCGACGCGCACTGGGGCACCGATTACATGCATCTCGCGAAGATCGATGGCCGGTGGCAGATCCAGCAGATCCTCTGGCAGAGCCGGCCGCCGTCCGGCGAGTGACCGCGGGTCCCGTTCCTCACTGTCATCTCGGAATGCCCTCCGCCATGATCCATCGAATGCTCTTTGAACTCCTTGCCGCGCTGCTGTTCTCGACCAGCGCCCTCGTCAGCCCGTCCCTCGCGCAGCCCGTCGCCCTTCACCCTCTCAGCGACGAGTTCGATGCATCCGGATCCCTCTCGGAGTGGACGCAGCTTTCAGAGGTAGAGGGATGGACCGACAAGTTGAAAACGCTCGACGTGGACAGCACGTCGCCCGGCGCGCTCTACCTGGAGCCGTATCCGTCCGTTTGGTTCTACGACTACACCGCACCGCTTCTCTTTAAGGCCGTGGACGGCAACTTCATGGTGACGACGCGAATCAACGTGTCGGGCCACGACGGCGCGATGCCCTCGACGACCTACTCGTTAGCCGGCCTCATGGCGCGGCGTCTGCGGGGTGGGGCGCCCTTCCGCGCCGACTCGGCGTGGGCGAAGGACCGCGAGAACTACGTCTTCCTCGTTACCGGTACGACCGGAGAACCGGGTGCGCCAAAGATCGAGACGAAGAGCGCAGTACGGAGTCGTCCGATCGTGAAGCACTATCCGCGCGAAACGAGCGGCCCGATCGAGCTCCGGCTCGTCCGCCTCGACCAGACGATCATCGCCCTCTACCGGACGCCTGGGGGCGAGTGGCAAATCCACGAACGCTTCTACCGCCCCGACCTCCCCAACACATTGCAGGTCGGCCTCATGGCATACGGCGATTATGCGACGGTCCGCGAGGAGACGTGGTACGATCCCTGGGACTACAACACGTCGGTCCTTCGTGCCGACGCAGACATGCAGGTCGAGGCCGAGTACGTCCGCTTCCGTCGCCCGACGCTCTCCGACGAGGCCCAGGCGTTCATCGATGCGCGCAACCTGCACTGGGACGACTACCGCATCTCCAATGCTCGCCTTACGGCGCTTTGTCCGTTCCTCGTCGAGTAGCGACGCCGCCCCTTCCCTGTCGCTTCCGAAGGCACACGTGGCTTCCCGCCCATTCGTCTCGGCGCGTCGCGTCGGGGGGACGGGGATACGCCGCGAGGCATCGTCTCCTCACGTCCATGCTCTACGCTCACCCGTCGCATTGTCCCATGACCGTTGTTCTCAAGTCGTTCTGGAGCGCGCTGCTTCTGTGCGTTTCCCTCGCGTGTCCGTCCAGCATCGCCCTCGCTCAATCTGCATCCACGGCAGACCCGGCGCTTGCTGACGCGGTCCGCTCGGCGCCGCCGGGAGCCGCATCGACCAATGCCCTGCACTTCTCGCCGGACGGCACGCGGATCGCGTCTTACACGCCCGATGACGAGATCGCCATTTGGGACGTGCAGACCGGCGACCGGATCAAGACGTTTTCCGGTCAGGAGCGGTACGTGTACGAAACTCAGTGGTCCCCCGACGGGACGACCCTTGCGAGCGCGTCCGTGGACGGAACGGTGCATCTGTGGGATGTCGCGACGGGCGAGCGCCTGCAGGTGCTCGACGGCTTTTCGGATGGTTCCCAGAGCATGGGCGGAGGAATCACCGAGGTGTGGTTCTCGCCCGACGGGCGGTACGTCGCTGCAGGGCAGCGCTTCTCACCGGGGCGCCTCGTCGTGTGGGATACCGAGGCCGAGACGGAGGTCCTGCGCATTGAGCGGCCCCGGCGGATGTACGGAATCGACTGGGGACCGGCGGGAGACCGCCTGTACAGCGCCGAGCAGAACGGAACGGTGTACGCCTGGTCTTTTCCGGAGGGCGAGCCCGTCGGTCAGTGGCAACTGCAGCGCGGATATCTCTTCGACGTCGACGTCGCCGATACCCGACTTGTAACGGGCGGCCGAACCGAAACGGTACACGTGATCGACATCGAGCAGGACCGGGTCGTCCATCGCTTCGACCACGGCGACTTTATCAACAACACGGCCGTGATCGAGGGAACGCCCCTCGTGGCCAGCGTGAGCTCGAATGGCGTCCTCAAGGTGTGGAACACCGACACTGGTGCGCTCCGCTTTGAGCGCTTTGCCCACGACACCGGCACGTGGACCGTCACCGCGAGCGCGGACGGCACGCTCCTCGCCACGACCGGCGATGACAATTACATCCGCCTCTGGGACCCGACGACCGGCGACCTCGTCCGCGAAATCAGCGGCCGATGACATATTCTTTCACGAAGTACGGCTACTACCGCGCCGATGGGACGTATCGCGGCGGGGCGATGATGTACGATGAGCTTATGCAGCTCGCCCTGCGCTGGAACCGGGATCCCCAGCGCGTCGATCCGGCGACGGCGGTGAAGGAGATCGTCGTGTTCGACGTGCTCGACAAGACGGCCAGCGCCAAGGTCGTGGCGCACTGGGGCGTGGACTACATGCACCTCGCGAAAGTCGATGGCCGGTGGATGATTCGCAATATCCTCTGGCAGAGCCCACCGCCGCGCGAGTGAGTCCCGACGTGCACTTCGGTGCCGTTTGCCGGAACTGGGCGCATCGCCGCGGTTCAGACGAGACGACACCACGCGTTACCCCTACCCCCTCTAGCCAACCGA
>CAYFSC010000177.1:0-6030 GCA_964345695.1 uncultured Rhodothermales bacterium
GAAACCCTAGATGCCGTGCAGGCGCGCAGCGACAAGGCGGAGAACCCTGCCAACTGGCTCTCTATCCCGCCGACCTACAGCGTGGCTGTGATCGACGGGGAAGAGGCGGAGGAGGATCGCAAGGCGCTCGCGGAAGACCTTCTTCTGTACGAAGGGCATCATCGGCGAAGCGTATCCGTCGTGTGGGCCCCTCGCGGGCTCAACCCAGACCCCTATTTGGACGCGATGGCTCAGTTTCGGGGGGTCGTGCCCGCCCATGCCACGACGCCGGGCGCCCTTGAAATGCCCAAGGCTTTCCTGGAAGCGCAGAACGCTCCGCACGCCTATGCCGACGGCCTGCAGTTTCTGCTGAGCCGGGGCGACCCTGAGCCCCAGCCGGGTGCACACATCCGGTGGAGCGATTACGAGACCGCCGATGAGGCTGCGGTGTGGGTCCGGGAGCACGAAGCGCGGATCCACGCGATCGTTGCGCGCCGCGACCTCCACGGCATCTTCGATGCGCCCGTACCGTGGAAAGAGCCTGGAACCGTACACCAACCCGACGTGCCGGACGCCGACGATCAAGCCGTGGCGGCGTTCTTGCGGGAACTCGATCCATCCTGACCCAGGGACCCTTCGTGGCGGCAGTGTCGGAGAGTCAGGAAGACGTTTCAGAAAGGTGCGTCTCCAGTGTGGACGCCAGCGTTGGCGCAAGCTCAGACCAGTCCGCCGCAGGCAACTTCGAGACGGTCACGAAGTCTGGCGTGATGAACACATCGTCAACCCCGGAGATCGAAAACAGGCGCTCGCCGAGGGGATGCCCTTCGGCGTCGGCGGGTGAGGAGAAGGCCTCCATGCCGTCGTCCACAAAGGAGCCGGAGTCGGCCGTGAACTTGAGGCTGTTGGGATTGGGCGTCGTTTCGCTCCGGACCGTGGGCATAAGCAAGAGAGATCGTCGGGGGAGAACCGCTCGTGCAACGAATGCAGTCTTTCGACGGAGGATCCGTGACAGGATCGGCGCCCGGACGGGACGAACGGGGTACAACTGGACGCTGAATTCACTTGCGATCCGCGTTGGTTCCGCTATATTTACGGATCCACGCCGGTTTGTAGCACATCCCGACTGCCGATGGAGACGCCTCCCGATCGTTCCACGTCCTCCGATGAGCGGACCCCCGCCCGTAAACCGGAAGGGGGAAAACTCACGCGCATCGCCACACACACCCAAAATCTGGTCGAAGATCTGCGGGACTGGATCGATCTGCGGCTCGACCTTGCCGTGCTGGAGTTGGAGGAAAAGGTCGATCAACTCCAGAACCAGATTGCGCTGGGGATCGTCTTGGCCATCCTGGCATTTTTCGCAGGACTGTTTACGTTGACCACCGTGGCGCTCGGCGTGGGCTGGCTGCTGGGGCATCCCTTCTTCGGGTTCCTGGCAGTCTCCATCGTACTGCTGGTGACGCTGGCCGCGCTCCGGGCGGCCAAGCCGGAACTCGTTCCGCCCTCCGGCCTCTTCGAACAGATGCGGGGCGATCGGGACGAGGAGGCCGAGGACGTCTCCGAACGCCCCACGCGCGACGTGGACGCTACCGTCGACGATACGTCCTGAGAACCTGCTTTTACTCATGCCTCCGGGCTGCGAGCGGCCCCGGCGGACCCGGGGCCCCATGCCCTGGGTGTCAATTGCTCTCAATCTTGGCCCGTCGCGCTGCCACGAACCGCGATCGAGATCCGATTTTCGCCGCGACGTTGCTCGCTCTCGCTATCCGATCCAACATCAAAACAGGTTCTGGGACGCTTCTCCCTCTTAACGCCGGTGCGACGACCGGGACCGCGACTTCCGAAATACGCATCACCACGAACGTATGGCCGACACACCCCGAAAATCCGACGTGGAACAGCAACTTCGTCAGACGGCCGACGCCATGTCGTCGCGGTTGTCCTCGCTCCGCGATGAGGTGTCGACCACCGGCACCTCACTCCGCGACTGGATGCGGGACAATCCGCTCCAGAGCGTCGGAGGCATGTTGGCCGTGGGGCTGGCCGTCGGGCTGGTGTTCGGCGGATCAAAGCGCCGCCGGCGTCGGCGTCACCAGAAGCTGATCGACCAGTACGTCGACGCCCTCTCCGACGAGATGGAGGCGGCGCGCGACCGAGGCGAAGAGCCGTCTCAGGCGCTCGAAAAAGCCCTGCGTGATCGCGTGCCCCTCGTTATCTACACGTCGGAATCCGACCCCCCTGCCCAGTCGGCCGGCTTCTTGCGAAACATGCTCGGGGAGAGCGTCGAGATCGTGCTCCGCACCGCCCTCAGCCTCGTGGCTCGGGACGCCATCGACTCGGTGCTCGGCAACGCAAACGTCGAAGAAATGATGGGCGAGGACCTCTCCTGAGCCCCCATCCACACAACTGCTTTCCAAACCGCTTCTCAACGTATGCGCATCATCATCTTTGGACCTCCGGGCGCCGGCAAAGGCACCCAGGCTCGACTCCTGGAAGAGCGTCGCGGACTTCAGCAGATTTCTACGGGAGACATCATCCGCGACGCCATCAAGCAGGAAACGTCGATCGGCCTGGAAGCCAAGGAATATGTAGAATCCGGCGAACTGATACCGGATCGCGTCGTGCGCAAACTGGCGGAACAGGCCATTGAACTGACGGGGTTCGACGACCTGACGCTCGACGGCTACCCGCGCACCGAGCAGCAGGCCGAGTGGCTGACGGAGTTCTGCCGGGAAAACAACTGCCCGATCGATGCGGTCATCAGCCTGCACGTGGAGGACGACGTCATTGTCGACCGGCTTTCGAAGCGCCGCGTCAACAAGGAAACAGGCGACACCTACCACCTGGATCACAGCCCGCCGCCCGACGACGTCGACCCCGACGCTGTGGTGCAGCGGCCCGACGATCAGCCCGACACGGTGCGCAATCGCCTGAAGGTGTATCGCGATGAGACGCAACCCCTGGAGGCGTATTACGAAGATCGGGATCTTCTTGAAGTGGTCGACGGAGAAGGTGACATCGAGACGATCTACGACCGCATCACCACAGTCCTCGATCGCGTGGACCGCTCCGACTGACGTCGGTCTGCTCGCCGCTCCTGCATCGCTGGCCCTGCTCGATGGATTCCTTGTCGTCTGCTGTGAAGCCCTCGGCCCGCGTCGATACGCTTCGAGACCATATCAACGAGGCGCTCCCCAATCTCGTGGTCGACCGTTCGCCGGCTGCGCTCTATGATCCGGTTCGCTACGTGCTGGCGGGCGGCGGCAAGCGGTTGCGTCCCGTGCTTCTTCTCCTCGTGGCCGAGTCGTTCGGAACGTCGCCCGAGGATGCCCTGCCTGCGGCGCTGTCGGTCGAGGTCTTCCACAACTTCACGCTTGTTCACGACGACATCATGGACGCGGCGCCCGAACGTCGGGGGCGGCCCACGGTCCACGAGCGCTGGGATACGGGCACGGCCATCCTGGCGGGAGATCTCCTCATGGGCTTGTCGTATGAGCTGCTGGACCGTCTGGACGGTCCGACAGCACAGAGAGCCTGCACCGTCTTTCATCCCATGGTCGAAAAGCTCTGTTCGGGCCAAGCGCTCGATGCCTCGTTCGAGGCGCGCAACGACGTTTCGGTGGATGAGTACCTGTCGATGATCGACGGCAAGACGGCGGCACTGCTGGCGACGGTCTTCGAACTGGGCGGCATTGTCGGCGGCGCCTCGCAGGACGATTGCAACGCTCTGCACGAGGCCGGGCAGGCGGTGGGGCGCGCCTTTCAGATTCAGGATGATCTCCTGGATCTGATTGCTGACTCGGACGCCTGGGGAAAAGCTGTCGGGGGAGACCTCGTCGTGGGCAAGAAAACCTTCCTGACGCTGCGAGCCCTCGAACGGGCGGAAGGGCAAGAGCACGACTGGTTCCGTCGTCTCGTGACCGAAGGCGGATTGCCCCGATCGGACGTGCCCGAAGCGCGCGAACGGATGGCCGACCTCGGCGTCTTCCAGGAAGCGCGCGACGCGGTCCAAACCTACACTGAGGCGGCGCGTGATCATCTCGCGGTGCTACCCGACACGGCGGCGTCCACCACGGTTTACTGGCTCCTCGACCGCATGCAGGCGCGCACCCACTGACGCGCGCGCCGGCCTGCAGCGGTTCTGCACAAAGCTCGCAACGGGCCGAAAAAAACCCTCCTCCCAGCCAGGGCCAAGAGGAGGGCGCAGTGCGCTCAGGAGGATTCGAACCCCCGACCTTCGGAACCGGAATCCGACGCTCTATCCAACTGAGCTATGAGCGCTTGATCTATGAGCGCAGGCAGCCACGGCGCATGCCGTGTCGCGATGGACACTGCATTAGTCGGTCTGCACTGCGGAATTGTTCCGTCGAAGAATCCGCGAACCGCGTGAATCGGCGAGGTGCGCGGGCACAGATGAACGCCCCGTCGCGACACGTTGTGGCGCCGGCCGGAGCCCGTATGGCGAAAAGGTCGGGAACCGAATGGGCGGCATCCTCCGTTTGGCGACCCGGTCCGAGGAACCATCCGCGGCCGTCCACCCTGCTCTCGCGTATCTTTCTGACTGGTATGGCTACTTCGCCCGACGAACCGGAGTCCACGCCCGCGCCTCGACCGTCCGTTCCGGAGCTGCCGGATCCCTGGGATGTCCGCGGAGGAGTGCAGCTCGACGGAGGCATGGAGCGCACGTCCTTCAGTCCCAAGACCGTTGCGCTGTGCACCGGTCTCTTCGCGTTGGGCGCGGCGTTCATCCTCTTTCAGGTGATCATTACGCCCGTCGCGCTGATCTCGCAGATCGGCCTCGGCAACCTGGAGAATCTTGCCGCCAACCCGAGCGACCTGCTGGCGACCTACACGCGCGAGTTAATCGTGAGCAACAGTGCCGGGCAAATCTTCGGCCTGGCCATTCCCGCGATGGTCTTTGCCCGCCTGCATGCCACGCGCATCTCCGGTTTTCTGCGGCTGCGCGGGACAGATTGGGGCCTGCTCGGCTGGTCGGTGGGTGGGCTCGTGGTGCTGCAGCCGGTGGTGCAGTGGCTGGCAGAGGTCAACCGGATGCTTCCGGTACCGGACAGCCTCCGCGCTCTCGACCAGAGCCAGATCGAACTCATCATGGAAGTGCTGCGCAGCGATCTGGGCCTTGCGTTTACCGTTGCGATGCTAGCGGTGGTGCCCGGCGTCTGTGAGGAGCTTCTGTTTCGCGGGTACGCCCAACGCCAGTTTGAGCGTGCCCTGGGCGTCAGCGGCGGCATTCTCCTGTCGGGCGTACTGTTTGGCATGTATCACCTGCGGCTATCGCAGCTCCTTCCCCTGTCGGTGCTGGGCATCTACCTCGCCTATCTGACCTGGCGCACTGGCAGCCTCCTCCCGGCTGTCCTCGTGCATTTTCTCAACAATGCCGTGTCGGTCGGCGTGGGACGATATATGGAGGCCAGCCCCTCCTACAGTGCGGCATCGCTGCAAGAGCTGTCCGTGCCGTGGTCCCTGGCGATGCTCGCGCTCGTCTTTTTCGCGGGCATCCTGTATGTTCTGCACCAACGCGGCCGCGAACTCCGTACTGCCTACGCCGAGCACGAACGAGATCGATAGCATCCGTCATGTCCTCCTCCTTCTCTTGACTCCTCAATCTGCAGATTGCACTGCCATGAGCACGCACGAAGACTGGATCCCGATTTACCGCACCGGCACCGACTACGAGGCGGACCTCGTGCGCGACCGGCTGGATGACAGTGGCATCCCGGCCGTCGTCCTCACGCAGCGCGACCACGCCTTCAATCTGAACGTCGGGGACCTCGCCGACGTGCATGTTCTCGTTCCCCCCGAACGGGTGGATGAAGCCATTCAGCTTCTGGGAAACCAACTGAGCGACGAGGATCTGGAGGAGGCTGCCCTCGGGGCCGACCCCGATGCGCCGCCCGCGAACACGCCCGACGAGGACTCCAAGCTCGACTCCGGGCACGAGCACATGAACCTGAGTGACATGCCCGATGAGGACGAGGACGAATCGGGGGCCTAGAACCTGTTTTGATGTTGAATCAGACGGCGAGAGCGAGC
>CAYFSC010000178.1:0-6002 GCA_964345695.1 uncultured Rhodothermales bacterium
AGAAACGCGAAACCAGAAACGAGACCCCCGAAACCTCACGCATTCATTCCATGCGCCTTCAGGATACGCTTGGCAACCACGGTCTTGTGCACCTCGCTGGGCCCGTCGTAGATGGAGGCGCCGCGCTCGTGGCGGTACCAGAAGGACAGCAGCGTGTCGTCGGTGAGGCCGTACCCGCCGTGTGTCTGGATGGCGTGATCGAGGACCTGGTGCAGCACATCGGCCACGAAAAACTTGATGGTGGAGACGCGCGTCCGCGCCGATTTGGCGCCGTCGCGGTCCATGGCGCGCGCGGCGTCGAGCACGAGCAGGCGGGCCGCGTCGATCTGCGCACGGTCCTCGGCGATCCACGTTTGCACCTGCTGCCGCGTCCCGAGCGGGTCGTCCGGCGCCAGTTCGCGCGAGGCGGCTCGACGGCACATCATGTCGAACGCCCGCTCGCAGATCCCGATCCACCGCATGCAGTGGTGGATGCGACCGGGTCCCAGGCGCTCCTGTGCGATGGTGAACCCCTGGCCCTCAGGCCCGAGTCGATGCGATTCCGGAACCTGCACATCGTGGAAGCGAAGCTCGGAATGGCTCATCCATCCGTGGCCCGTCTCGCCCATGATGGGCAGACGGCGGACGTGCTCCACGCCTTCAGTATCCATAGGCACGAGCAGCATGCTGGCGCGGGCGTAGGGGCTGTCCGCTTCGGGGTTGGTGACGGCCATTACGACCGCGAAAGCCGCCTGGTGTGCCCCGGTGGCAAACCACTTGTGCCCGTTGAGCACGTACCTGTCGTCCTCGCGCTGCGCCGTGGTGCTCAGATGCTTCGGGTTGGAGCCTGCGTGTTCGGGTTCCGTCATCGCGAAACAGCTACGGATGGTTCCATCGACGAGCGGCTCCAGGTAGCGCACGCGCTGGACGTCGGTGGCGTGGTCGATCAGAATCTCCATGTTGCCGGCATCCGGCGCCTGGCAGTTGAGCGTCAGGTGACCGAGCGGACTGCGCCCCAGGATTTCGCTGACGCGACCGAAGGCCTCCAGCGAGAGCCCCATGCCCCCCTCGTCTTCCGGGAGTTGCGGACACCACCAGCCGCGATCCCGCACCTCCGAGCGGAGGGATTGGACCGCAGGCCACACGGCTTCGAACCCCTCCTGGCGCAGGGTGTCTTCCAGCGGCGGCAAATCCGTCTCGACGAACGACCGAAGATCGTCCAGAAATGGATCCAGAGCAGGCGCGTCGGTCATATCGTATGAAGCGAAAAATTCGGGAGGAGAAACCCAGACCAATGATCCGTCACCGCGGTGTCACTCGGCCATTCCGCTGCCCACCAGCAGGCCGCCGTCGATGCGGAAGGACGACCCGGTGACGAAGCGTGCGTCGTCGGAGGCAAGATAAAGAGCCAGGCCGGTCAGCTCCTCCGGCTCGGCCATGCGGTGCAGGGGCGTCTGGGCCAAGACGGCCTCATGCAGCGATTCGTTGGCCCAGATGGCTTTGCTGAAGGCGGTCTTGACGAACCCCGGCACAATGGCGTTCACCCGCACGTCGATCTCCGACAGCTCTGCGGCGAGCACCTCGGTGAGCATGAGCACTCCTGCCTTCGTGACGCAGTAGACGCCCATGCCCGGCAGCGGCTGCTCGCCGGCCACCGAGGCCACATTGATCACCGCGCCGCCGCCCCGCTTCTGCATGACCGGAGCGCAGGCCCGGATGAGGCGCCAGTAGCCAATCACGTTGACGTCAAACGTCTTCGTCCACTGGCTTTCTTCGGCCGACAGAGTGGGGCCGAAATGGGGGTTTGTGGCTGCGTTGTTCACGAGTACGTCGATGCCTCCGTAAGCTTCGGTTACCCGGTCGACGAGCGCCTGCACAGCTTCGGTGTCGCCGGTGTGCGCGGCGACGGGCAGGGCCGTTCCGCCCTCGGCCTTAATGTCGGCCGCGACGGCATCGAGGTCGGACTGCGTGCGGCTCGATAGCACCACTCGGGCGCCGGCTTCGGCGTAAGCTTCGGCAATGGCCCGTCCGATACCGCGGCTGGCCCCGGTGACGAGCGCCACCTGGTCCGACAGGTCATGAGAAGGGAGGGAGGACGACGTTTCCATCACGGAAGATCAGGGCGAGGAATGAGAAAGAGACGAGGGGCCTCATCGTCCCGAAAAGTCCGGGGAGCGTTTTTCGAGAAATGCCTGCAGGCCTTCCTGGTGATCCTCGGTCTGGATCATTTCCTTCTGGAGCCCCGCCTCAAACGCAATTGTTTCCGACAGCGAGTGGGTCATGCCGTAGCGCAACGCTTCCTTGGTGCGGGCCAGAGCCCGCGTCGGACGGTCGGCCAGTTGACGCGCCCAGGACTGCGCCGAGTCGATGAGGTGATCGGGCGGAGCCAGGCGGTTGGCGAGGCCCAGATCGAGGCACTCCTGCGCCGGGAGCGGCTCGGCTTCGGCCGCCAGCTCGAACGCCCGGCTGTACCCGACCTGCCGCGCGAGCAAGTAGGATGCCCCCGAGTCGGGCACAAACCCGATGCTGCTGAACGCCATCATGAGCTGCGCATTCTCTGCCATGACGCGGAGGTCGCACGCCAGCGCGAGGGCCATTCCAGCTCCGGCGGCGGTGCCGTGGACGGCGGCAATCACCGGAAGCGGACACGTCACGATGCGCTGAATGAGAGGCAAGTACCGCTCGGTGAGGTGATCGTACAGGTCCTCGGGCGTCGGATCGTCCTGCAAGACGGTCAGGTCCGCACCCGCGCAGAACCCGTCGCCGGCCCCACGGAGAACCACGGCGCGGATCCCGTCGTCGTCGGCGAGGTGGTCGAAAGCGTCGCGGAGATCGCGGTCAAGCTCTGGGCTCAGGGCGTTGCGACGCTCGGGACGGTTCATGGTCAGCATTGCCGTGGCGTCTTCGCGCTCGAGACGGACTGTCGCAGGATCGTCCATAGATCGGGGCTGAGGCTGAGAAGACAAGCGGTGCACGCCGGTTGCGCAGTCGGGAGCGCTTCCGCCAAAAAGATAGGGAGAGCCTAGTCGAAAGGCAACGCGAAAGACCGGTGAAACGCCACGTCGGTCAGGGGGTACGATCGATCAATTTCCCCTTCATCATCTCCTGAATCTTCCGCCTCGACCCATGGATGTGCCCGACCTTTCGGTTCTCCGCCTGGACGTGAAGGATGCCATCGCCACCCTATGGCTGGATCGCCCCGACGCGCGAAACGCCATGAACGCCTCGTTCTTTGAGGACCTGCCCGCTGCCTTCCGAGCGATCGACGAGACGGAAGCTGTGCGCGCGGTGGTGGTGGCCGCAGAGGGTCCGGTCTTCTGTGCAGGCCTCGACCTGAAGCAAATGGCACCCGACGTTCTGGGCGAGGGGGAGGAGACGACCGTGCGCGAGCGGCAGGCGCTGCTCCAGCGAATCCGGTCGATGCAGGCGGCCCTGCAGCGCGTAGCGCAGTGCTCCAAGCCGGTCATCGCCGCCATCCATGGGGCCTGCATCGGCGGCGGCGTCGATCTGATTACGGCTGCCGACATCCGCCTTGCAAGCACAGATGCCACGTTCTCGGTTCGTGAGACGAAGCTCGCGATGGTTGCCGACCTCGGCACCCTGCAGCGGCTGCAGCAAATTCTTCCGCAAGGCCACGTTGCCGAACTCGTGTACACCGGCAAAGACCTGAGCGCGGACCGCGCCGCTCGCATCGGATTGGTCAACGACGTGCACGCTGGGCGCGAGGCGCTGCACACCGCGGCGCACGCAATGGCGCAGGAAATCGCCGCCAACTCGCCACTCGCGGTTCAGGGCGCCAAGCAGGTCCTGACTCGTTCGCGCGATGGCTCGGTCGAGGAAGGGCTTGACTACGTGGCGCTCTGGAACGCTGCCTTTCTGCAGTCGAACGACCTGCGTGAAGCGCTGGAGGCCTTCCGCGAAGGGCGGCCGCCTTCGTTTCGTGGAGAATAACGACGGACCCGCTCTTCCTTTTTTTCTTTTCGCTGATGATGACGTTTCGCTCCTTCATGACCGTGCTCGTCCTCGTCGGGGGAACCGTTGGGATCGTCCTCGCGATCGTCGCACTCAACACGATTCGCTTCCGCAGCAAACAGATCGATCCGCCCGGGCAGGCCCGCATATCGGTAGAGAAAGACGCGCCAGATCGTCTTGCGCAGGCCATCCGGTACCGGACGATCACCCAGCGCGACCCCTCGGCGCTTGACCGTCCGGCCTTCGAGGCGCTGTTCGATCACTTCGCGACAGCCTTCCCGCGTGTGCACGAGGCGATGACCGTCACGCACGTAAACGGGCTCAGCCGCCTGTATACGTGGCAGGGCAGCGATCCCTCGCTCGATCCCATCGTTTTGATGGCACACGTCGACGTCGTGCCCGTCGCCGATAATGCGGATGCAGTCTGGACTCATCCGCCTTTTGCCGGAACGAAAGCCGACGGGTTCGTCTGGGGGCGAGGCGCGCTGGACGATAAAGCCAGCGCCGTGGGGCTGATCGAAGCGACCGAAACGCTGCTGCGCGACGGCTTCCAGCCCCGTCGAACGATCCACCTGGCCCTGGGGCACGACGAGGAGGTCGGCGGGGCCGGAGGCGCCCGGGCGCTCGCCGAGCACATCACCGCAGATGGCACCACACCCGCCATGGTCCTCGACGAAGGCGGGGCCATCACCGACGGCGCACTTCCCGACGTGCCGCATCCGGTCGCTGTGATCGGCATTGCCGAGAAGGGCTATCTGAGCATCGAGATCGAGGCAGAAGGACCGGGTGGCCACTCCTCGGTGCCCCCCGATACGACCAGCATCGAGATCCTGGGGGAGGCCGTGAGGCGCTTGCGGGAAGCCCCCCTGCCGGCAAGCCTGGACGGAGTGACGGGACAGACCTTCGACTACGTGGCCCCAGAAATGAGCCTCCCGACCCGCGCGGCCTTTGCGAACTCGTGGCTCATGGGTCCGCTCCTCACATGGGCTCTGGCGCGCAACGACGTGACGGACGCGGCCATCCGCACGACGACGGCACCCACGATGCTGGACGCCGGCGTTAAGGACAACGTGGTGCCGTCCACCGCACGGGCCGTGGTCAACTTCCGGATTCTTCCCCGACAGTCCGTGTCTGATGTGCTGGATCACGTCCGATCGACGCTTCATGACCTGCCGGTGTCCTTCGATCGGAGGCAGAACAGCGAGCCTACCCCGGTATCAGACATCACGGGCCCCTGGTTTCCGCTGATTCACCGCACCCTGCGGCAGGTCGTGAACGACCCATTGATCGTGGCCCCCTACCTCGTTCCAGGCACGACCGACAGCCGGTACTACGCCCCGCACTCCGACCACGTCTATCGGTTTGCGCCGTTTCGCCTGACCCCCAACGACCGTGAGCGGATTCACGGCCCCGACGAGCGCATCTCGGTCGACGAGTATACCACCATGGTCCAATTCTACGCGCAACTGATCCGGAATGCAGACACAGAGCCAGTGTGAGTCTTTGGTAAAGAGCAGCGTTCCCCGGGGGGCGGCTCCGTCCTGGATGTAACGAAAGGCATACATGGCGCGTCCATATTCGCGATTGTCTCCACCGTCGCAGGCTTGCCCTGCGCATCGGCGTTCGTCGTCCCGACCGCCTATCGGGAGACGCAGGTGGACGCACCTGACGTGCTGGCGTTTTGCCGCAAAGGTTTGCCTCCGTGCCGTCCATCGCAGCCGGACCGGTTGAGACACAAGGGCCTCCCGACTTGGAGGCCCTTTTTTTGTGGAGGCCCTTTTTGTGGGAGTCCGCCGGTGGGGACCCCGCCTGTGGGGGCTGGCTCCGACCGCGACCGCCGGCACGACAGGAGCGCGTCGCTTTTTCGAATCCGCAGAAGCAGGCCAATCTGTAGAAGCGGCTCTTGACACGCTCACGAGTGATTGTGCCACCGAGAAAGAAAAATCGTTCAGCCAGAGGCCGCGGTTCTGCTCCTGCATATCTCACCGGCTTGGTTTTCTGAACATGCTTTCAGAACCTGTTTGGCGGACGGTCTGCGGCCACCCCAAGAG
>CAYFSC010000179.1:0-5994 GCA_964345695.1 uncultured Rhodothermales bacterium
CCCGTCGCGAGGTTCAATGCCTCTTTGGGCTGCTCGCTCACGCTGTACGGACCGGTGTCGTACGTGACGATCAGGAGGAGTCCGCCCATGATCGAGAGGTTCTTCAGGAACATGATCATCTGCGTCTGCTCCGCGAAATTGGTGTGGAAGATGAGCGTCGCCGGGATCAGAAACAGCACGAGGGCCCCAGCGCCCAGGCGTCCGCGGTAGCCCACAATCACCGACAATCCACCGAGCACCTCCACGACAATCGCGCCAACAAGCAGCACGGCCGTCGCGGGCATGCCCTTCGACGCCATGGACTGCTGTGTGCCCTCGAAGGCAGTGATCTTGTTGATGCCGGACATCACGAAAATGAGGCCGAGCAGGACGCGGCCCAGAAGAGGAATGTACTTGCGCATGGTTCGTTGAACCGTTGATTGTTGCGGAAACGATTGTAGTGCTGTGTCAACCGGGTTCGTTTGCATCGTAATCGCCATCTCAAGCCCGTTCAACGCTCGTCATCCCGACCCGGGTGAGGGAAACGAGCGAAGCGAGGGCCGAAGGTCATGCCCTTGCGGTACTCACGAACAGAGTGAGTCATCTCCGCGGGCGTCCCAGCCGGTTTCGGGGAGGTCCTTCGGCGTCGCTCGGGACGACGTGCCAGGAGTTTTGAGATCATTTGACCACAAAGAATGACAACTGACAGAGCAGCAGTGCCCAAACAAAAACGAGGAGGTCCTGCCGGTGGACAGGACCTCCTCGATGCGGCGGGTGGGGAGGCGTTACCCGATCTTGTAGAACTTCTCGTGCGTGACCTTTCCGTCGTCGTTCCAGGTGCGCACGGCCACCTGCTTCTGCTCGACGCGACCGACGCCTTCGAGCGTAAACTCCATGTCCCACTCTGAAAGCGTCGTGTTATTCTCCTCGTCGATGCCTACGGCGGTCACTTCACCCTTGTGGAATTCCTGGAGGGCACCGACAAACTGCTCCTCGTACTCGCGGTTGGCGTCTTTCCCGACGCGCTTGTCGCCATCTTCCTCCATGACAACGTCTTCGGCGTAAAGGTCCTCGAACGCACCCAGGATGTCGCCCTGGAGGACGCGCTCGTTCAGTTCGTGCTCAAGACTTTCTAGATCTACACTCATAGCGGTAAAAGGGATTGATGGAGAGTAACGAATGAAACGTCGAGACCGGGCCGGCCCCTGTTCATGTACCAACACGTACGTTGCAACACGTGTAATGCCAGAGAAAAGAACTTATTCAGGCTCTGCATAGTCGGCGTAAATGCCTTCGCAGATTCGCGACAAGTGGTTCAGGTCGCGCTCGGAAACGCGGGAGCCGAACCACTGCTGGACCGCCTGGATGTCGGGATGCATGTCGTCGAGCAACTCGATTCCCTTGTCGGTGATCGTGTGGATGGTCATGCGGCGATCCTTCTCGCTCCGGGAACGTCGCACCAAGTCACGGTCGACAAGTTTGTCGATCAGGCGCGTGACATCCGGCGAGGGGTCAATCATGCGCTCGCTGATGTCGCAGCGGGCATGTCCGTCTGGATGCACGCCACGCAGGATCCGCAGCACGTTGTAGTGACTGAACTGGATGTCGTAGTCGTTGCAAACCTGTTCGACGCGTCGTCGAGTGTACGAGGCGGCCACGAACAGATTGAGCATGGCCTCCTGCGCGAGGCTTTCGAACCCGGCGGTCTGCTGAATACGATCCTCAAGAATGCGCCCCATCGAACGCGGTTGGCTTCGTGAGTAGGTGTGCTTTGTGGATGGCGTGCACGTTTTGTGTCGTGAAGCCATTGGACCGGCCCGAGAGCTCTTCGTTCCATGTTGCCACACGGATAACGGGTTTGTCACAGATGCCTGCATTTGCCGGTGTCGTCCCGTAGATTCAAGACTGCGATCGTTGCACAGCTTCCCGTTCTCCCGTGTCTTCTCCCACTCCCTCGCTCGATGTTCTCCTTCTCGAGGCCATGCGCCACCTGGACGACTGGCAGGCGTCGTGGGGTTCGTTCGAGCCGCACGGTGCCCTCGGGGTCGACCCCGACCGACTCGACCGGGTCTTCTCCGAGTACCTCGATCGGCTCACCCGAGAGAACTATCCTTTCCATCATCCGCGTTATGCCGGGCAGATGCTGAAGCCGCCCCATCCGGTGGCCATCGCGGCGTACCTCGCGGCCATGCGCATCAACCCCAACAACCATGCGCTCGACGGGGGCCCGCCCACCAGCCACATGGAGCAAGAAGTCGTGGCCGATCTCGCGACCATGCTCGGGCTCCCAGACGAGACGCTCGGCCATCTCACAGCGAGCGGCACCATCGCCAATCTGGAGGCACTGTGGGTCGCGCGCAAGACCCACCCCGACCGCGGCCTTGCCGTGAGCGCCGACGCCCACTACACGCACGAACGCATGGCCGGGGTGCTCGCAATGGATCTTGCGACCGTTTCCGCCGACGCTCGCGGCCGCATCGACCTCGATGCACTGGCTGCCGTGCTGGACGCGGAGGCCATCGGCACGGTCGTGCTGACGCCAGGCACAACCGGGCTCGGTAGCGTAGACCGGGTGGACCGGGCCGTCGACCTCTGCCGGCAGCACGACGTACGCCTTCACATCGACGCCGCGTATGGAGGCTTTTTCCGCCTGCTCGCCGACCGCAATGCCTCGTTCGACGGCTTTCCGGCTGCAGCCTTTCGCGCCATCGAAGCCGCGGACTCCGTCGTGATCGACCCGCACAAGCACGGCCTTCAGCCGTACGGGTGCGGCGGCGTGCTCTTCCGCGATCCGACGGTCGGACGCTTCTACAAGCACGACTCGCCCTACACCTACTTCACCTCCGACGCGCTGCATCTGGGCGAGATCACACTGGAATGCTCGCGAGCCGGGGCCGCTGCCGGGGCGCTGTGGTGCACGCTTCAGGCGCTCCCGCTGGCACCGGACCACGGACTCGGCGACATTTTGGCCGCTTGTTTTCGAGCGGCGCGCACCTGGGCCGACCGGATCGCGGCCTCCGATAGGCTGACGCTCTTCGCACCGCCGGAAACCGACATCGTCGCCTACTTTCCCACGCCATCTACGCCCTCCCTCTCGGCCGTCGACACCGCAAGCCAGCGCCTCTTCGACGCGGCCATGAACGACCCGGACGAGCCGGTATTCACCAGCCTCTACCGCCTCCCGGCCGAGAACATGCGCGCCCTGCATCCAGACTTGGAGGCCGACTGCGACGAGGTCGCCGTCCTGCGCAGCGTCCTCATGAAGCCGGAGCACGAAACCTACGCTGCCGACCTGATCGAGGTGCTAGAGGAGCGGACCGCCGACCTGTGAGCCATCCGCCGCAGGTACGCGGCTGCTCCGGTTCGTCGTCGCCGACCAGACGGAGCGCACATGGGCTCCGGCGCGCCGAACCATTGGGAACGGATCCTGCACATTTTTGCTTCGGAATTGCGCCTGGACATTCCATCTTGTGTCTTGCATTCTAACAAGCTGGCGTTTCGACCAATTACTTTGATGAAACAAGTCAATATTTCGGTCGGTCGCTTTAATGGCTCCTAGGCAACTTTCTCTCTCGAACGGCCGCCATTCATGTTCAGGAACTACCTCAAGATTGCACTTCGCACCCTCCGCCGTCAGAAGCTCTACACAACGATCAATGTTCTCGGCTTGGCGGTCGGCATGGCGGCGTGCATGCTCATCGGTCTGTACGTCGAGGACGAACGTAGCTACGACGACTTTCACGCGGAGGCCGACCGGATCGTGGCCGTGGGGATGCAGAGCGATTTCTTCGGCAGCTCCCGCAACACGCCGTATCCGCTCGCTCCAGCCCTGCGGACCGATCTTCCCAGCGTGAAGCGCACCGTTCGCACCGTCGGGGACGCCACGGAACGGACCGTCCGGTCCGAGCCGGAGTCGTACGGGCAGAAGGTGAAGGTCCTCACAGCGGACTCGACGTTTTTCGACGTGTTCTCCTTCCCGCTCGTTCGCGGCAATGTCCGGACGGTGCTCGACGCACCGAACCGAGCGGTCCTCACCGAGTCCACGGCGCAGACGTTCTTCGGCACGGCCGATCCGATGGGTCGGACCCTCACGCTCGACATCCGCGGAGAACCGGTCGAGGTCACCGTCGCCGGCGTTGCGCGCGACCTACCGACCAACTCGACGATTCAGTTCGAGATGGTCCTTCCCATGAGCGCGTATCCCCTCCGCGATCAGCAGCGCGAGCAGTGGGGCAGGCTCATGTTTCACACGTACGCCCTGCTGAACCAGCCGGTGAAGGCCGATACCCTGTCGGCCGCCATGATGCGGGCGGTGAAGCCGCAGGTCGAGAAATTTCCGTTTGAGTTTTCCGCGGTTCCCCTGACCGACCTGTACCTGTCCGAGTTCGTCTCGGCGCAGGGCTTTTCCGGACAGCGGTCGTACAGCTACCTTTTCGGCTCCATCGCGCTACTCATCCTCCTCATCGCCGCGATCAACTACGTGAACCTCGTGACCGCCCAGGCCGAGCAGCGGGCAGGCGAGGTCGGCGTGCGCAAGACGATGGGTGCGCGGCGCCGGCAGGTCATGAGCCAGTTCCTGGGCGAGACGGCGCTGGTGAGTGGCGTGGCGCTGGTGATCGCTCTCGTGGTCCTTGTCGCGGCTCTTCCCGGCTTCAACGCGCTTTTCCAGAAGGAGCTCACGATTTGGGCTTCGCGCCACCTGTGGGCTTTGCTTGGGCTCGTCGGGTTCGTGCTTGTCGTGACCGTACTCGCTGGCGCCTATCCGGCCTTCGTACTCTCAGGCTTCCACCCGGTCCGGGCGTTGCGCGGGGCGTCCGCGTCGTCGTCGAGCAGCGGCGGATGGCTGCGCAAGGGGCTCGTCGTCACGCAGTTCGCCGTGTCCGCCGGGCTCATCCTCGGCACGATCGTGATCTACCAGCAGCTCAGTTACGTGCAGACCAAAAATCTGGGCTTCGACGGCGAGCAGACCGTTACGGTGTCCCTCGACGAAGCGTCCGAAGAGCGGAGGCGAGCGGTGAAGCAGAACGTGCTCGGTCATCCCGATGTGCAGCAGGTTGCCGTTGGGAGCGCCATGCCAGGCGGCTTCGGCATCCGGTTCTCGCAGAAAGCTGAAACGATCTCGCCCGCCGAGTCGACCGAAGCGGAAAGCGTGGAAATGCGTCCGGCCCGCGTGGATCCGAACTATGTCGAAACGCTCGGCCTGGAGCTGATCGCCGGCCGCAACTTCTCGCTCGAGCGGGGCACAGACCGGTCGCAGGCGTACATTCTGAATGAGGCGGCCGCCCGGTCGATGGGATGGGCACCCGCAAGTGCCGTCGGGAAGCCATTCCTCTTCGGTCGCGAGGATGACGCGCCGGAGGGCACGGTCATTGGCGTCGTGGAAAATTTCCACGTCGAGTCGCTGAAGAGCGAGATCGCCCCCGTCGTCCTGCAACTGGACGCCGCCCGGTTTTCGTCGGATCCGGTGCTGGCGGCCAAGCTGTCGCCCGGCGGCATCCAGGCGGCGATGGATCACATCGAGTCCGTGTTCACCGAGCTCGTGCCCGGTGCGTCGTTCAGCTACACCTTCCTGGACGACAAATTCGACCAGATGTACCGCTCCGAAGAGCGGCTCGCGTGGATCTTCACGATGTTCGCAGGAATTGCCATCGTCGTCGCCTGCATGGGGCTCTTCGGACTCGCGGCGTTCGCGGCGGAGCGACGGACGAAGGAGATCGGCATCCGGAAGGCCATGGGCGCCTCGCTCGCGGACGTGGTCGGCCTGCTGTCGAAGGAGTTCGCGGCCCTGGTGGTCGCCGCGCTCGTCATCGGCGCGCCGCTCGCCTACTGGGGCATGCAGCGCTGGCTCCAGGACTTCGCCTACCGCGTCGAGGTCGGCCCCTGGGCGTTCGTCGGAACGGCCGTCGTCGCCCTGCTCATCGCCGGCGCCACCGTGAGCTACCACGCCGTCCGGGCCGCCCGCACCGACCCCGCCACGGCGCTGCGGTACGAATGAGTTTCGAGTTGCGGATTCGG
>CAYFSC010000180.1:0-5943 GCA_964345695.1 uncultured Rhodothermales bacterium
ACTCCGTCCGACTCGCACTACGACACGTGGAAACGCCAAGCCCCGCTCGGACTGCTGGCCGTCGGCTTTGGTGCCAGTCTGCTGGGACACGCGACTCTGCAGAAGGGTGAGGGCGAACCGACCTGGAAGTGGGTCGCCACCGGCACGGCCAGTCTCGCGGCCCTGGGCGCCGGGTTGAGCCTGTTCGGCGATGCCGTTAAGCACCGGACGCTGTATGACCTTCAGGACGCGGCCTGACCTCCGCAGGAGGGAAGCGCCCGTTCGGGATACTGCACCGGCATCGTCTTGCTTTCTATGGACGCACCCCTTTTCACATTGCTGCGACGCTGCCTGTGGATGGGGGTGGCGGTGCTGGCTGCTGCGGGACCCCTTCCGGCGGCTGCTCAGTCTGCCACGCTTGCCGGGACCGTTGTGGACGCCGAAACGGACGCTCCGCTTCCGCTTGCAAACGTCGTTTTGCAGGGAACCGGCCAAGGAACGACGACCGACGAGGCGGGCCGGTTCGTCCTCGCCGACGTGGCGCCCGGTCGGTACACCGTTGCTGTCTCGTACGTGGGCTTCAACACGGGGCGCCGAGAGGTGCAGCTGAAGCCCGGTGAACGCCGCACCCTCACGGTTCGGTTAGACCCCTTGCAGCTGGAGGTGCAGGGGCTGACAGTCACCGGCACTCGCGTGGAGGAGCAGGACCTGGGAGCAACCCGAATCACCGCACAGGATGTGCAAAACCTTCCAACGGTTCTGGAGCCAGACCTCTTCCGCGCGTTGCAACTGCTTCCGGGCGTGAAGTCGGCGAGCGACTTCTCGAGTGGACTGTACATCCGGGGCGGCAGCCCCGACCAGACGCTGGTCCTGCTCGATCAAGCGCCGATCTACAACCCCACGCACGTCTTCGGCTTCTTCTCGACGTTCCACCCTGACGCCATCGGCGACGTGACGCTCTACAAGGGCGGCTACCCGGCGCAATATGGGGGGCGCCTCTCCGGCGTGGTTGACGTGCAGACGAAACGGCCGTCCACCGGAGAGACGGAGGGAAGCTTGAGCCTCGGCCTCCTGTCGGCCCGGGCACATGTGCAAGGCGGCTTCGGCGGGGGCGGCGCCACGCCCGACGGGCACTGGTTCGTGTCGGCGCGCCGTTCGACCCTCGAGCCGCTGCTGTCCGGCCTCAACAGTGCCGGTGTCGACGACATCCCTGAAGGCTTCTACTTTTACGACGTGAACGCGGCGACGTCGCTCCAGCTCACGCCCCGCGACCGCTTGTCGGTCTCTCTCTACAACGGGCGGGATCAGCTCGACTACCCGTTTCTGGTGGACGCCGTCTTCGACGTAGGGTACGGGAACCGATCCGCCACGCTCGACTGGAGCCATCGCTTCGCCTCCGGCACGTCGATGCGCTGGACGGCCGCTGTCTCGCACTACCACAGCGACCCGACCGCTGACTTTGCAGGCACCGCCTTCGTGCGCGACACCGACGTGCTGGATGCCCGGCTCGAGGGCGACGGCACCTGGACGCTCAACGCCCGACACGTGCTGCGCGGGGGCGGCACCGTGGGGCGCTTCTCGTCCGACGTCGACAATTTCTTCGACGGGCAGCGCACCTACAGTCCGTCGGCCACGTCGTACCGCGCCTCGGCCTACCTTCAGGACACGTACCAGCCCGCCTGGGCGCCAGAGCTGACGGTGACCGGCGGGGTCCGCGCCAGCTACTTCGAGCGGGGCGACTACTTCCGGCTCTCGCCCCGCCTGACTTTGGAGTACCAGCTGGCCGACCCCGTTCGCCTGCAGGCCGGGTACGGGCGCTACCAGCAGTACCTCACAGCAGCAACGTCGGAGCTCTTCTCGGCGTTCGATTTCTGGCTGACCACCGCCGGACAGGTGCCGCCGGCCTACGGAGACCAGGTGCTAGCGGGCGTCAAGACGCAGCCAACCTCGAGCCTCGAGCTTGACGCCGAAGTGTACTACCGCACCATGCGCCGCCTCTTCGAGTTCGACCGCCTGCGCCCCGACTACACCGGGCTGGATGACGCCGACGTCTTTCAATTTGGGTCGGGGGAGGCGTACGGTCTCGAAACGACCCTGCGCAGGCCGCAGGGACGCCTGAACGGATTCGTGGCGTACACCCTCAGCCGCACGACGCGAACCTTCGAGGTGCTGTCCGAAACGTCGTTCCCGCCCCGGTACGACCGGACTCACGACCTCACGGCTGTCCTTAATCTGGATCTCTCCGAAGACTGGCGCCTGACCACGGTCTTCACGTACGCAACCGGACAGGCGTACACCGAACCGACCGGCTACTTCAAGTCGCTCGACGACCCGTTTCTCAGCGGGACGCGCACGCAGTTCCAGGCTGCGTTCAACAACGCCCGGCTGCCGGCCTACCATCGCCTGGACATTGGCATCCGGAAAAAAGGCACCGTCTTCGGGGTTGACTACGAGGGACAGGTGCAACTGGTCAACGCCTATGGACGCCGCAACGTGTGGTTTGTGCTGTTCGAGCCGACCGACGACAACCAGATTGAGCGCGACGTCGTGCCCCAAATTCCCGTCCCGCTGCCGAATCTCAGCCTCACGATCTCGTTCTGATCGTCTGTAGATGCCCTCCATCCGAGGAAGCATCCCACGTACACGTGCGTTCCCGACTGACGATGCGACACGCTTTCGCTTTCTTTGCAGCCACCGCCCTTGCGGCCGCGTTGCTCGCCTGCGACACGACCGGCCCCGACACGTTCCGCCAAGAGGTTGTGGTGGAATCCTATCAGACGGCAGGCGAGCCGCTGGCGCCCGTCCGCCTGAGCCGCACGACCCCGCTTGACTCTACCTACCGCTTCGCGGATCTTGCCGTGCGCGACGCCGAAGTTGAGGTGCAGCGCCTGGAGGAAGGAGGAGAGGTGGCAGCCCGGTATCCGTACCGCGCCGATTCCGACTCGTCGGGATTTTACCGGCCCGTCGCAGCACTGGATGGACAGCCGGTGCACCGGGTCCGTCCGATGACCTCCTATCGCCTCGTTGCCTCCGTGCCGGACGGCCCCACCGTCCGAGCCACCACCACCGTCCCCGATACGTTCCGCATCGTAAGCATCAACCGCGACACGACGACCTATCAGACGGGGGAGCAGATTGCTCTGCGTGTTACCCGCAGCACCACGCCGGGGCGGGACCAAACGTTCTACGTGCTGTCGACGAAGGCCCTGGAGCCGACCCGCGAAAACCTGACGCCCCTCCTAGACGAGGCGCTGGACGATGACGAGAACCCCGGCGATCTGCAGATTACCGCCTCGCCGGTGATCAATGAGGAAAGCTACATCCAGAATGCGGACGGGACGCTGACCATCCGCCTGCCGTGGATTGCGGTGGCCTTTTACGGGCCGAACCTCGCTCGAACGAGTGCGCTGGACGGCAACCTCTACGACTTCCTTCGATCGCAGAGCGCGCAGCAGGGCGGCGGCGCGTTTTCCCCGGGTGCCATTCCCAGCCTCATCGAACACGTGGAGGGCGGCACAGGCATCTTCGGCAGCCGGGCCCGCGTCTCGACGCCGGTGTACTTCGCCCGTCCCACGGTATCGGGTCGGCCATGAACGGCGAGGGCAACCGCGAGGTCGCCTCTGTAACGTCCGTCCGCAGGCTGGACCGAACAGCCCGCATGCTACCGTTGTGTGAAGAGGAAACGTCAAGCTCCGGATCGGTAAACGTTGTCGGGTTTCTCTTCTACATTACAACTCCCAGCGTCGCCTCCTTCAGGTTAAACGAACTGACAGGGCCTTGAGCTTAACCGTCGTCGCAAATCGCGTCCCCATTCGAAAGACCGAAGACGGGTGGGAAACGTCCGTCGGAGGACTCACGACGGCCCTCCTGCCGGTGCTGGAAGAACAGGGCGGCGTGTGGGTGGGCATGGGCGAAGATCCAGAGTTGCCCGTGCGCCAGAACTATCCGGAGGACGATCCGGACTTCCTCGTGCGGCGCGTGCCGCTCAGCTCCGAGGAACTTGACAACTACTATTACGGCATGGCCAACCGCGTTCTGTGGCCCGTGTCGCACTACCTGATCCAGCACCTGGAGCTGAAGAAGAGGTTCATCAACACCTACCGCGAGGTGAATGAGCGCTTCGCGGATGCGGTCCTCGACGAAACGAGCGGGGATCCGGACGAAACGATCTGGATTCAGGACTACCACCAGATGCTCTCGCCCGGCTACATCCGCACGCAGCGCCCCGACGCTACGATCGGGCATTTCTGGCACATCCCATGGCCAGCGATGGAGATCTTCCGCATCCTGCCGTGGTCGCGCGAACTTCTGCACGGCATGCTCGGCTGCGACCTGATCGGCTTTCACGTGCAGGAATACGTGGATAACTTTATCGAGAGCGCCGAGGTGCTGCTCGACGACGTAGAGGTTGAGGGCAACATTCTCCATTACCAAGGCCGGGAGATTCGGGCCGAGGCTCACCCCATCGGGATCGACGTCGAACGGTTCCGGGCGATGGCCGACGATCCGGACATCCAGGAGAAGGCGGACGACTTCCGCGAGCGCATGGGCACCGACTACATCATCATCGGAATCGACCGGCTGGACTATACGAAAGGCATCCGCTCGCGCATGCTGGCGTTCGAGCAGTTTCTGGAGGAGAATCCCGCCTACCATGGCAAAGTCAGCTTTTTCCAGATCGCCACCCCCAGCCGCTCGGAGCTGGAGTCCTACCAGCAGATTCGCCGCGAGGTCGATGAGGTCGTTGGTCGGATCAACGGGCGGTTTGCACGCGAGAGCTGGGTGCCGGTCAACTACCGGTATCGTACCTACACGCAGTACGAACTGTGCGCCTTCTACCGGGCCGCCGACGCCGCGCTCATCACACCGCTGCGCGACGGGATGAACGTTGTGACCCAAGAGTTCATCACGGCCAACCAAGACGGCGTGCTCATCCTGTCGGAACTGACGGGCGCCGCCTATCTTCTGCCCGAGGCTGTGCAGGTCAACCCGTACGACCAGCAGGGCCTCGCGAACTCCATCAAGCGGGCGCTCGAAATGCCGTCCGACGAGAAACGAGAGCGGCTCCACAGCCTTAAGCGCACCATCGAAACCATCGACGTGCACGTCTGGGCCGACAACTTCCTCGATGCCCTGCCCCGCTCGCCGGAAGTCGCGTGACGAGGCGGTTCGCACTGCACGACCAGAAATCAGGAACCGAACGCCTGCAATCTCCGCACGCCCCGTCGGAACGCTGAACTGCGAACGTTGAACGAGCATGCAGATTCCCGTCGTCAACCGGCCGTTGTTTTTTCTGGACTACGACGGCACCCTTGCCCCCATCGTTGAGGACCCCGACGAAGCGCATCCGCACCCGGACGCGCCGGCCCTGCTACGTGCGCTCAACGACGCGCATCCCGTCTGGATCGTGACGGGCCGCGGGCTGGAGGCGCTGGAGCGGTTTCTGAACCTTTCGCTGCCGGCCATCGGGCTGCACGGCGCCCAGCAGGGCACCCTTGGCGAGGAGGCTGAGCACTTGATGTCCGACGAAGCCGCCGAGGCATTGACCTCGCTCCGACGCTCGGTGCCCTCGATGGAGGGCCTGCAGGTCGAGGACAAGGAGCAGGCGTTCGCCGTCCACTACCGCCAGGCCCAGAGCGAGGAGGACGCCCGGCAGCAACTGCGCGCGTGGATGGAGAGCATGCCCGAAATTCTGGACGCCATCTGGGGCAAGAAGGTGGTCGAGCTGCGGCCGAAAGAGCTCACCAAAGGCACCGCTGTTCGACGGATCGCAGAGGAACACCCCGAGCGCACGCCCATCTACATTGGCGACGATGTGACGGACGAAGACGCCTTCACGGCTCTGCAAGCCATGGACCGGGGCGCTGTGACCGTCAAAGTGGTCCCCGACCTGCAGGACTCGGCGGCCCAGTACCGCTTGGATGGCCCCGACGAAGTTGTTCAGTACTTGCAACAATACGTGTC
>CAYFSC010000181.1:0-5931 GCA_964345695.1 uncultured Rhodothermales bacterium
TCGATACGGGATCTCTTCCGGACGCTACGGGCGCGGCGCGCCGAGCGCGGATGTATCTACGGCTGCGGTGTCGGACGGAGCGGGCGCCGTCGTGTCGGGCACTGTCGTATCGCGCGCTATCGTGTCGGGCGGCGTCGCGAGAGAGTCGGCCAGGGCAGGCGGGGTCTGCATCGTGTCGGGCGGCGGATCGCCGGCGGCAAGGGTGACAATGCCGTTCTCGGTGCGCAGCTCCACGACGGCGTCGCCTCCGCCGAGCTGTGCCGTGTAGCGGGCCCCGGCGTCGACCGGGGTGAGGCGCTCCTGTTCGAACGTGAGACCCTGCACCCGCACCTCGCCGGCCCGCGTCCGAGCGTCGACCTGGACCGAGGCCTGCGGCGGCAGGGCGAAGTGCACATCCCCATTCGCGGTGCGCAGCGTGATCTGCGCGTCGGCGGGGACCGCGTCCATCTCGACGATGAGATCGCCCGTCTCGACCGACACCTCCACCTCTGCCGCCGCGTCGCGGATGCGGACATCGCCGAATCGCTGCTGCACGACGATCGGGCCGCGTGCGCCGCGAAGATCAAACTGTCCGCTCTCCTGGTCCACCCGCAGCGACACCGAATGCGGAACGGTGCCCACCACGTCCACGGCACTGCGCGGCGGCTCCGCCGATTCGATCTCGAACGTGTAGGTGTCGGCGGTGCCGGTCTCGGTCACTTGAATGTCGTTCAGGACCGTGCGCGCCTCGGTCGAGTCGGTGCCGCGGCCGCGCTTGGTCAGCGTCAGGTTGGCGGTTTCGCCATCTTGCCCTTGCAGGCGGAAGCGACCGCGGAAGCCGTCGAATACCAGCCGCCGATCAGCGGGCGACACGATGCGCGTCAGGGAGTCCGTCACTTCGATGGTCCCCGGGCGCAGCGCTCCGTCGTCGGCCCGCCCGATGTCTGCGTCCGGCGAGGGGCCGCAGGCGGGAATCAGAAGCAAGCATCCGAGAGTGACAGCAGTAAAGATCCGCATGGGTTGTAGACGTGGAGACAGGAGACGTGAAAGCACTCTTTTTGTATGATACGTTTTGAAGCTGTTTGGCGGACGGTCTGCGGCCTGCGACTTTGTGGATTTCGCTCCAAACACCTTCTTGTACGACACGCGACGCTTCTGGATCGATCCCGGTCGTTGCGCACTCAGTGCAGCTCTACGTTTTGAATGAACCGCCGGGCCGCAAAGTAGGCGCCCATCCAGCCGAGCAGCATGCCGGTTCCGAGGAGGCCGCCCACGAGTAGCAGCTCCAGTTTGGGGTCGCCGGCCGGCCGGCCAAGCTGCTGCAGAAAGAGGCGGTACCCGCCCCACACGAGCCCGGCCGCCACCGTTCCGCCCATCAGCCCCTGCAGAATGCCCTCGATGAGAAACGGCCGGCGGACGAACGCGTCGGTGGCGCCGACGAGCTTCATCGTGCGGATGAGCAGCCGCCGCGCATAGATCGTAAGACGGATGGTGTTGGCCACCAGAAAGGTGGCGGCGAGGAGAACGATGACGGCGAGTGTGGCACCGGCTGCCGTGACCAGCTGCCGGTTGCGCGCAACGCGGGCGAGCAGGTCGCGGTTGAAAACCACGTCGTCGGCGTGCGTCCACGCGCCGAACGTGTCGGCCAGCTGCGCCATGCTGTCGGGGTTGGCGTAGGCGGGCTGCACCCACACCTTCACCGACGCGGGAAGAAAGGTGGGATCGTCGTACGGCGCGGCCTGCTCGCCGAACTGCTCGCGAAAGATCTGCGCCGCCTCTTCGTGCGAGATGAACTCCGTGCGCTCAACGCCGGGCATGGTCTCGATACGCGCATGCAATGCCTCCTTCTCGTCGGCGGAGGCCTCTTCCTCGATGAAAATCTCCATCTCGCCCGCCTGTTCGCGCAGCATCGCCGTCACCTCCTGGGCCTGGTAGCCCACGATGGCAAAGACGCCGATGAGCACGAGCGCAACGGCAATGGCGCTCGTAGAGGCGACGGCGGCAAAGGTCGCCCGCCGGAAGTTGGCAAGGCCTTCGCGGACGGTGTACGGCAGCATGGGGCGCGGAGCGGATGAGGCGATACAGACCTCCGGTAAGGTACGAACGCACTTCGGGGAGCGTCAATCCGAAAAGACAGGTCGGCGAAAGAAATCGGACGTCTGCTCTCGCCTTCTACGTGCGATCAGTCCTCTCCGTCGTCTGCGCGCCGTTGGCGTCCACCATCGGTCCCGCCGGGTAGGAGCCGAGCACCCGCACCTCGGTGCTGATCTCGCGCAAATGATCGAGGGCCCGGTTCAAGGCGTCGTCGTGGACGCTGCCGTCGATGTCGAGGTAAAAGACGTACCGCCCCGGGTGACCGACGAGCGGTCGGCTTTCGATCTTGAGCAGGTCGAGTTCGCGCAGGGCGAAGACGGCCAGGCTCTTGAACAGGGCACCCGGCACGTTCTCGCGCAGGGCGAAGACAATCGACGTTTTGCGCGCTCCCGAGCGGGACGACGCGTCGGTCCCGGCTGCGGCAAGCACGAGGAAGCGCGTGTAGTTCTGCTCGTTGTCTTCGATGCCCGGGGCCAGCACGGCCAGCCCGTAGCGATCGGCAGCCCGGCGCGAGGCGATGGCGGCCTCCGACGCGTCGCCGCGCTCGGCCACGTCGCGCGCGGCCCCGGCGGTGTCGTACGCCGACACGGTGGTCGCCTGCGGCGCCAGCGTCTGCAACGACGCGCGGCACTGTCCGAGCGCCTGCGGGTGCGAGCGGATGGTTCGTAGCGTATCGAGGGCGGCGCCGGACGGGGCCAGGAGATGATGACGGATGCGCAGGTGCACCTCGTCGACGATCGTCACAGCGTGCGCGCGCAGGTGGTCGTAGTTCACGTGCACGCTGCCGAAAACCGCGTTCTCGATGGGCACCACGGCGCGGTCGGCCGAGCCGCTCTCGACGGCCGCGAACACGGCGTCGAACGTATCGCACGCCATCACATCGGGCGCCTCGAACACGTGGCGCACGGCCTCCTCGCTAAAGGCGCCGGGGATTCCCTGAAACGCGACGGTCGACACTGCGGGGAAGGGGGAATGAGGGAAGAGGGATGAGGGTGTGCGACCCGTCGAAGTATTCTTGTGGCGATGAGGCGTTCCCCACCGTGTCACGATCCCCGCGGGCGATTGCAGGTGGGCATTCCGACCGAGGGACTGGAGGACCCGCCAAATCTCCCCTTCCCTCTTCCCCCGCTCGCCCTTCCCTGTCCTTTACGCAAAGCGTTGCAACGTGGAAGCGACTCCGTTGGCATACCCGGCGCCGAAGTGATTGAGGTGATTGATGAGGTGGTACAGGTTATAGATCTCGCGCCGCTCTTCGTAGCCAGACTCCAGCGGCCAGGCCTCCCGGTAGGCCGCATAGAACGCCTCGTCGTAGCCGCCAAACAGCTCCGACATGGCGAGGTCGACCTCACGGTGGCCGTAGTACGTGGCCGGATCGATGAGGACGGCGGTGCCGACCGCGTTCACCATGAAATTGCCCTTCCAGAGATCGCCGTGCACCACGGAGGGCGGCGGGTGGGCCGGAAGGAGATTTTCCAGACGGCGGTACAGCGTGTCGAGCGGGCGGTCCCAGTCGCTGCGCCAGCGCCCCTTCTCGCGCGCCATCTCAACCTGCGGAGCCAGACGTTCCTCGCGGAAGAACGCGGGCCAGGCGGTCATCCACGTGTTGGATTGTGGAAGCCGGCCGATGTAATTGTCCATCGAGAAGCCGTACTCCTCGCCGGTATGGCGGTGCATCTCCGCGAGGCCCGTGCCGAACGACTGCCAAAAGCGGCGCCCCTTCCGCCCAGTATTGATCCAGTCCAGGACCAGAAAGCCGGGCCGTTCGCCGTCGGGCGTGTCGTGTTCGACGACTTCGGGAACGACGAGCGGCGTCTCGGCCGCCGCCATGGCCTCGAGTCCGGCGGCCTCGCCCGGAAAGGTGCGGGCCACGTTCGCGTCCCCCCATTTGAGAAAGTACGGCGCGTCTTCGGTTTCGAGGCGCGAGGCGTTGGCGATGCACCCACCGCTTACCGACGTGCACTGCGCGATGGTGGCGTCGAGCCGATCTTCGAGCGTGTCGCGGAGCGGATCCGGAAGCATGCGATGCGGGGCGGCGAGAGAGCAGAGCGGCGAGAGCGCGCGGAGACGCGGACCGAACCCGTCGGGGAGGGGCGAAGCGTCCACGCCTTCGGAGCATACAGAGTATCCAAGGGCAGGAGGCTGGCCTTCCCCTTCGTCCGAGGTGCTTTGCCTGATCGGCATGCACTCGCACGAGGCGCGAGAGGAATCGTCAGTCGTCGCGTCCGTCCAGATCGTACTCGTCGATGAGCTGTTCCAGCAGGGTTTCCGCAGTGCGGTCCACGATGTCGAACACGTTTTCGAAGCCGTCGCGGCCGCCGTAGTACGGATCGGGGACCTGGTAGTCGTCGGGCTCGGGATCGAACTCTCGGAAGAGACGCACCTTGCCGTTGTACTCGTCGTCTTCGTCGAAGTAAAGGACGTCGTTCAGATTGCTCTTGTCCATGACGAGGATGTGGTCGTACGCCTCCAGGTGCTCCTCCTGGAACTGACTCGCCTGGTGATCCGACAGCGAGAGCCCGTGGCGGTGCGCCGTCTGGCGCATGCGGGCATCGGCGGTGTCGCCCACATGCCAGTCGCCGGTGCCCGACGACTCGATCTCGAAGTGTTCGTCGAGCCCTGCCTCTTGCACCTTCTGACGAAAGACGGTCTCTGCGAGCGGACTCCGGCAGATGTTGCCGAGGCAGACGAATTGGATCTGGATCGTATCGGTCTCAGGCATAGAGATCGTTGGAAGGAAAGACATCGGTTCAGCACGCGTCTTTGTTACACGCGACGCCGAGACGCTTGTGCCGACCGAGACCGGGGTGCCGAGGACGAAGAATCCGGGAACCGACACGACGGGGTCGAGCAAGAAAGCGCTGCGCTGCACCAGACCAGTCAGGCAGCTCTTCCCATCCCGACGCACCCCCTATCCGAGAGGAAATGACGTCTCCCCGGACAGGGCCGGCGAGCTCCCACACGCGCCGGTCGTGGTTGTGGACACCTGTCAACCCCTACGGTGATGCCGCAGGGCGCGCCCCGGAAGAGAGGGCCCACAGGTTTGCCGTGTGGGGCCCTCCCTCACGATACAGCATCTGAGCGACGGAAAGAGTCCCGTCCGAGTCGATTGGGGGGAGCGCATCTCCCGAGGGGGGAGTCCCGTTGTCCAGGGATCAGGCGGTGTGGGCAGCGTACTCTTGCGCGATGAAGTTTTCCGAGACCACCTTGCCATCGAAGAGGTGGATTGTCCGCGCGCTGTACTCGGCATCGGCGGGCGAGTGGGTCACCATCACGATGGTGGTACCGGCCTCGTTGAGGTCACTCAGCAGGTTCATTACCTGGGTGCCGTTGGTCGAGTCAAGGTTTCCGGTCGGCTCGTCGGCCAGGATCAGCTTCGGATCGGCGACGACGGCCCGGGCCACGGCCACGCGCTGCTGCTGTCCGCCCGAGAGCTGCTGCGGAAAGTGGCCTTTGCGGTGGGTCATTTGCACGCGGTCGAGCGCCGCCGTCACGCGCTCCTCGCGCTCGGCGGAGGGCGTGTTCAGGTAGAGCAGCGGAAGCTCGACGTTCTCGTAGACCGTCAGTTCGTCGATCAGGTTAAAGCTCTGGAAGACGAAGCCGATGTTGCCTTTGCGCATCTTGGCGCGCTGGCGCTCGGAGTAGCCAGACACGTCGGTGCCGTTGAACTGGTGCGTGCCGTCGGTGGGCGTATCGAGCAGGCCCAGGATGTTGAGCAGTGTCGACTTGCCGCAGCCCGACGGGCCCATCACGGAGACGAACTCGCCGGATTCGATGTTGAGGCTCACGCCGTTGAGGGCAATCGTCTCGACCTCTTCGGCACGATAGACTTTTTTGAGGTTTTCGGTCTGGATCATGGGG
>CAYFSC010000182.1:0-5929 GCA_964345695.1 uncultured Rhodothermales bacterium
GCAGAACATGTCAGGCCGCAGACCGACGCGGCTTCTGGGCGACCACGAGCAGACCCGTTCCCGTTTCATTGGGGTGTGCCACGTCCGTCGCGTTCAGTAGGAGGCCAAGGGGCAAGGCAACGAGGTAGTACAGGGGAAGCACGACGAGCGAGGCCCACGTTGCGCCCAGCATCTGCATCGGACGCTTGATGAGCCAGCGCCAGGCCGTAGACCCGTACGGGCCGTACGTGTAGAGGCTCTTGACGGGCTCGAGCCCGGCATCGCGCAGCTTGGCTTCGAGCGCGTCGCGGTTGTACCCGTCGCGCACGTGCTCCCCAATGAACCCTTCGTCGGCGTCGTCCTGCACGTCCGATCCGCCCTGGTCCGACGGCGTGTTGATCACGACGTGTCCGCCCGGAGCCAGCACACGGGCGAAGTGGCGGAAGACCGTACGATCCTCCGCGATGTGCTCCATCACGTCAACCGACAGGATGAGGTCGAACGGACCGTCCGACTGCAGGTGGGTCAGGTCGTCAATGGCCCAGGCAATTTGTGGGGCGACGGCTGTCTGATTCACAAAGTGGCGGGCGCGGTCCAGATAGTCCTGCTTGACGTCGACGGCGCGCACCCGGGCATTCGGAAACTGCCGCGCCACGAAGTAGGCGTACTGTCCGAAGCCGGTTCCGGCGTCGAGCACGCGCACCGTCTCGTCGGACGGATATGTTCGCAACAGCCGCCGTACTTCGCGGCGCACGTACCAAGCGCGCAGAAAGAGCAGGTTCAGCATCCCGTAAAACAGCCGCTGCAGAACCGGGTGCCGGCTCGCGAACTGGCCGAGACGATCTTTAATGGGGTCGTACTTCACGTTCTTCTCGTTCCGAGTTTCAGGTTTCGCGTTCCGAGGACGCTCGCCTCGGTCGACGGGCGCACCGCGCGGTGCGTGTACCGAACATAACGCATGGGAAACGTTATGGAGAGGACCAACCTTGTTCCGCCGGGCTTTCTGCACGCGAATTCATGTGACGGACTGCGACCGACCATGCACACGACTGTTGATGGCGTTACGATTGAGCTTACGAAAGGCGACATTGCTGCACAGGACGACGTGCAGGCAGTCGTCAACGCGGCGAACGCCCGACTGCAGATAGGGGGCGGGGTGGCCGGGGCCATCCACCGGGCGGCCGGCCCAGGACTGGCGGAGGAAACGCGTCCTCTGGCGCCGATCGAGCCGGGCGAGGCCGTCATTACCAGCGGCCACAACCTGCCAAACGACTACGTGATCCACGTGCTCGGCCCGGTGTACGGCCGCGACGAACCGTCCGACGAACTCCTACGCACGGGCTACCAGAACGCCCTCGAACGGGCCGAGGACAATGACATCCAGCGCATCGCTTTCCCCGCCATTTCGACGGGTGCGTTCGGCTATCCGATGGATCCGGCGGCCCGCATCGCACTCCGCACGATGGTAGACACAGCTCCGTCGCTCGCGTCGGTCGAGCACATCCGGTTCGTGCTGTACGACCGGCAGGCCCTGCGCGTGCATCAGGATGTGCTGGAAGAGCTTGTGTCAGAGGTATAGGCTCCAGAGGCACAGGCGTTCTGGAAGCACGGGCGCGGAGGCCGAGGCCCTGCCGGAGCAGAGGCCACGATGCCGGTCAGCGCCCGGAGCCTTCTCGGCCTCAGCAGCTTCTTTCCCACTGTTCTCGCTTGCCGATACACCCGGACGGCGCCCGGTCGGTCCGCGTCAGGCGGACCTCTCGTCGTCGTGGCGCACCATCTCGACGTGCGGAATCCCGGCCTCCTCGAACCGGCGCCCCGTGGAGACAAACCCGAGCGCCGCGTACCAGTCTTTCAGGTGCGCCTGCGCGTGGATGAGAAAGGTCTCGAACCCAGCGCTGCGCGCGTCCTCCACGACCGTCTCAACCAATCGACGCCCGTAGCCTTCGCCACGGTGCTTCGGCAGCACGGCGAAGCGTTCGAGCTTGGCCACCACCTCCTCATCGTGCAGAACCGCACGCCAGCGCGCCGTCGCGACCGGTTCGTCCCCGATCCACCCAACGACGTGGCGGCTCGTCGCGTCCTGTCCGTCCCACTCTTCCTCGGGGGAACACGTCTGCTCCTCGATGAAGACTCGCTCGCGGATGGCGCGCGCGGCCTGCCAGTCGTCGTCGGTCGTAACGGGACGGATTTGCATGTCGAAATTCCTGCGAGGAGGCAAAGCACGAAACGGTGTGTTGCACGCCGAACGGGGGAGGGACTGTGCCACCGACCGACCGTCTTTCCAAAAGCTTCGTAGACATCATCCCGTCTATCTGGAATCAGTCTAAATTAAGTGCTATTGTGGAGTCCGCTGCCGTCGGATGAACGACGGAAGCGCCCGCAATCGAACTTCTGAACGGCGATCCTCACCATGCTTTTTCCGTCTCTTCGTTCCCTTTTGGCCCCGGCCCTGCTGATGCTTTTCGGCGGGGGCATCCTGTTCGGCTCCGCTCACGCCCAATCGCCAAACTCTGGCACCGTCGAGGGGTCCATCGTGCAGAAACCCGGCGGGAGTCCGCTCGCAGGGGCCAATGTGCGTCTCGCCGAGACGAATCGCGGGACAGCGACGCGTTCCGACGGCACGTTTCGCCTGCAATTGGCGCCCGGCACGTACACGCTCATCGCGAGCGCCGTCGGCTTCGAGAGCGCCCGGCAGTCCGTTGCCGTGCGCGCCGGAGAGACAACCGCCGTCACATTCCGCCTGCTGGAGCAGCCCATCGAAATCAGTGAGATCGTGGTGGAGCGCGTAATGATGACAGGGGGCCAGCGCGGACTCGACGAGATCCCCGGATCGGCCCACTACATCAGTCCGGCGGAGATGGAGACGTTCAGCTACAACGACCCACATCGCGTGCTGCAGCAGGTGCCCGGCGTCTACATCCAGGAAGAGGACGGCTACGGATTGCGGCCCAACATTGGGCTGCGCGGCACCGGCGTGGAGCGCAGTTCGAAGATCACGATCATGGAGGACGGGGTGCTGGCAGCCCCGGCCCCGTACGCTGCTCCCTCCGCGTATTACTTCCCAACAGTGGGGCGCATGCAGGCGGTGGAGGTCCGCAAGGGCTCCAGCCAGATCAAATACGGGCCCTACACGACCGGCGGCGCAATCAACTTTGTGTCCTCCCAGATTCCCAATGAGTTCTCGGGACGCGTCAACGTGCTCGCCGGCTCCGACCAGGAGCGCACGGTCCACGCGCGGGTCGGCGATGCGTACGACAACGTGGGCTTTCTCGCCGAGACATACCAGGCCCGCACCGAGGGCTTCAAGGACATCACCGGATTCAACAACGCCGATGCGGGACTTGACTTCAACACGGGCTTCGACAAGCAGGACTATCTGGCCAAACTCCGCCTGAACACCGACGACGATGCGGCCGTCTACCAAGCGCTCACAATCAAGGCCAGCCACACCGAGGAAACGTCGAACGAGACTTACCTCGGCCTGACGGATGCCGACTTCGAGCGCGCCCCGTTTGCGCGCTACGCCGGGTCGCAGGAGGACGTGATGAACACCGAGCACCAGCAGATCCAGGCCCGGCACTTCATCCGGCCCGCCGAGTGGCTCGACGTCACGACGACGGCCTACCACAATGCCTTCCAGCGCAACTGGTTCAAGCTCGACGACGTGCGCGACGGCAGGGTGGACGACCCGATTCGCGACGAAAACGGCACCGTCGTTGGCATGGAGGACACAGACGTGGGCATCAGCACGATGCTGGAGAACCCGGAGCGGTGGGCGGAGGAACTTGCCATCGTGAAGGGCCAGGCCAGTGCCGACGGCCGCCTGGAGGTCAAAAACAACAACCGCGAGTACTTCTCGCAGGGCGTGCAAACAGCAGTTGGCCTGACGTTCGACGGATCGCGCAGGACGCATGAACTGGAGCTCGGCCTTCGGCTCCATCAGGACGAAATCGACCGCTTCCAGTGGGTAAACGACTTCCGGATGGCGGACGGCGGCGCGATGGAACTCGTGACCGAGCGGGAGCCGGGAACGGAAAGCAACCGCGTCACCTCGGCGACGGCCGTGGCGTCCTACGCCCAGTACACGCTCACCGCCGGCGCGTGGACCGTAACGCCGGGCCTGCGCGTCGAGCACATCGACCTCGAGCGCGTGGAATATCCCACCGACAGCCCGGCCGGACGTGCCCGCACCACCGCCCCGAGCGCCTCGCGAGAGAACACGGTCGACGTTGTGATCCCAGGGGTGGGAGTCGACTACCGGTGGAGCGAGTCCCTCAGCACGTTTGCGGGTGTGCATAAGGGCTTCGCACCTCCGGGCTCCGATCCCGATACCGACCCAGAGAGCAGCATCAACTATGAACTCGGCACGCGCTACCGCACCGAGGCCGCTCGCGTGCAGGGCGTCGCGTTTTGGAACGACTACAGCAACCTGCTTGGCCGCGAGCTGCAAGCAGCCGGCGATCAGCAGTCGGGCAACCTGTTTAACGGCGGCGAAGCGCGGGTCTACGGTCTCGAAGTCTCCGCTCAGTACGACGCAGGCATGTGGGCCGAAACATCGTTCTCCCTCCCCATCGAGCTGTCGTACACGCTCACCCAAGCCGAATTTCAGTCCACCTTCGACAGCGATTTCGGTGCGTGGGGCACGGTGGAAGACGGCGATGAACTGCCGTACCTGCCGGAGCACCAGCTGGCCGTCGGCATCGGCATCGGCAACCTCTCGGGAGTGGGCGTGCACCTGAACGGCCGCTACGTCGACGCGATGCGCACCGTGGCCGGGCAGGGCGACCTCGTCGACGACGCCAGCATCGACGGCCACTTTGTGCTCGATGTGGCGGCCGACTACGCGGTGTCGCCGTACGCCACGATCTTCGCCAGCGTGAGGAACCTGGCGGACAATACGTACGCCGTCGCGCGCCGTCCGGCCGGTCTTCGTCCCGGCATGCCCCGCGTCGCTCAACTCGGCGTGAAGGTGTCGTTTTAGCCCGCACTTCTCACGAGAGGCGTCGCGAGGTGTGCGTGACGGACACGGCCGGTGAGCCCCTGGTGAGCGAATCATTCCGCGGGCGTCGTCTTTCGAGACGGCGCCCGCGTTCTGTATTCCTGGACGCGGTTTCTCGCTCATTTGTTGGTTCCAACCCCTCTGCCGTCATGGACCTGGCCGACTGGACGTCGCGCTTCGCCGACTTTCTGGACGCGCAAATGGCCGATGCCGATGCGGCCCACGACCGGGCGCACGTCGAGCGGGTTGTGACGACGGCCACGCGACTGGCCCGGGAAACCGGTGCCGAGGCCGCCGTCGTCGTTCCGGCCGCGTGGCTGCACGACTGCGTCGTCGTGCCGAAAGACGATCCGGGGCGGGAGGCCGCGTCCAGCCGCGCGGCCGAGGCGGCCGGGCAGTTTCTCGCAGATGCGGGCTATCCGACCGAGCACATTCCCGGAATCCGCCACGCCATCGAGGCGCACAGCTACTCGGCGGGCATTTCGCCGGAGACGCGGGAAGCAAAAGTCGTGCAGGACGCAGACCGGCTCGATGCGCTCGGCGCCATTGGCATTGCGCGGTGCTTCATGGTCGGCGGTGCGTTGGACCGGCCCCTCTATGATCCGGACGATCCCTTCTGCGACGAGCGCCCGCCCGACGATTCCACGTATACGATCGACCACTTCTACGAGAAGCTTCTCGGCCTTCCCAATACGATGCAGACGGAGGCCGGCCGCGCCGAGGCCGAGCGCCGCGCCGCCTTCATGCGCACCTACCTCGACCGGCTGCGGGGGGAGATTTCGGGAGACGCGTTGTACGTTGAGGGGTGAACGTTGAGCGTGCTCGTGCCAGGAAGCCAAGGACGTGTGGATCGAAAGGGCACCGTGCTCCGCACCGCCATAGGCGACTACGAACATCAAAGACAGACGAGCGGGAGCAACCCGAAGTCCACTCCCGCTCGCTGTTGGCGTT
>CAYFSC010000183.1:0-5927 GCA_964345695.1 uncultured Rhodothermales bacterium
GAGACCGCTGCCGACGGCGAGGACGCGCCGGAAGACGACGAATCGACGACGGACGAATCCGACGAGGGAGCGGACGAGAAGTCGGGAGCGTGACCGTCTGCCTGCACATGCATTCTGTTTCATTCATCCCGACCCCACGTTATGGCTCATAAAAAAGGCATGGGCTCGACCAAGAACGGTCGAGACTCCAATCCCAAGTATCTCGGCGTGAAAGCCTATGGCGGCGAGTTTGTCTCGGCCGGCAGCATCATCGTGAAGCAGCGGGGCACGAAGTTCCACCCCGGCCACAATGTGGGTCGCGGGGGCGACGACACGCTGTTCGCGAAGGAGGACGGCACGGTGAAGTTCGCCCGCAGCCGCGGCAACCGCCGCTTCGTCCACATTCTGCCGGAGGAGGCGTAGGCTCTACGCCTGACATTCGACGATGACGCAAGGCTCCTCCGTCACGGTGACGAGAGGAGCTTTTGCTTGTTGATGCCTCTTCGGAAGGACGAACAGACGAAGAACAGACAAGGACGAGATCCTCTTTCATTTTTCGTCCGCGCCGCACCTCTGTGGTGCCAACTGACAGGCCTCTCGCCTTCTCCGATTTATGCCTTCCCTGCTCTCCCCCGACATTCGCTCCCGCTTTCGCTTTCCGGACGAAGATGATGCCGTCGAGCTGCGCGCCTTCACGCACGGCCTCCAGCCCGAAACCGTGCCCGCAATGATGGACCGGTTCGTAGAAGACTGGCGCCGCTTTGGGGTGGATGCGTGGAACGAGGTCCCGAACCACTGGCGTCCCGGCAGCGAGGAGCGCGTGGGCTGGTGGACGCTGCCAACGTACTTGGCCGATCACTTTGTGGCGCCGCTGCTGGGTGCGCCCGAGGACACCTGCATCCTGCAGCCGAACGTCCACTGGACAATCCAGTGCCTGCTGTCTGCGCCCGAGGTGCAGGAGCACGGCACCGAGGTGGTCGTCACCGAGGCGGCCTTTCCGTCCGTGCTGCACAGCGTTCAGCAGTGGGACGACCTGATCGACCTGACGCCTCGTATCGTCCCGACGAATGACGACGGACGGGTGAACCCCGAGGCCGTTCACGATGCCATCGGCTCGGAGACGGCCATGGTCGCGCTCAGCCATGTTGGCTTCACGACGGGTGCCCTCGTTCCGCATGACGTGCTTCGGACGCTGGCCGCCACGGCCCACGACGCCGGCGCGCTGTTTTTGATCGACGGCTACCACAGCGCCGCGACGATGCCTATCGACGGGCCCGGTCTCGGCTGCGATCTCTACGTGGGCGGCCTACTGAAAGAAGCCTGCGGCGCGTCGGGGAACGCCTTCGCCTACGTCCGCGACGGGCTCGAGCTTACCCCTCGTCTGACCGGCTGGTTCGGGGATGCGGACCCGTTCGGGTTCCAGTCAGCACCCGCGCCCCACCCCGACACGCGCAAGCGGTTCATGGGAGGGACGACGGCCGTGGCGTCCATGTATCACGCCGTCGAAGGCGTGCGCATCTTGCTCGACGTGGGCCTTCAGGCCGTCCGGCACCACTCGCTCGCCCTCACCGACCGGGCCATCGCCCGTGCCGATGCCGCCGGCCTTCCCCTCCGCTCTCCGCGCGAGCAGGAGCAACGGAGCGCGATGGTGCTGCTGGAGGTGCCCGACGCTGAATTGCTATGCGCCCACCTCAAGACGCACGGCATCTACACGGACAGCCGCCGCAACGAGGTGCTACGCATGGCGCCGTTCGTGTGGAACACCCCGGATGAGATCGACCGAACGTTCGATGTCATCGCCCAGGCCGTGTCGTCGGGCGCGTATCGGGAGCAGACGCACGCCCAGGCCGAAGCAGGCCCCGTCACGTAGCCGACGGGCTGGACGCGGGGGCATCCTCCCGGGAGGCGTTTCGGGTGGCCGGATCCACGTTGAAGAACGCGACCAGGGCTTCGTACAGCTCCGCGTGGCGCCGGGCCAAGGCTTCCGGCTGCTCGAAGAACGCTTCCACGGCCACGGCGAAGAACTCCGACGGCGCCTCTGCAGCATACGGACGCAGCAGCGACCGGCCCCGCTCGACGCGGCGCATCTCGCGGCGCACGAGCGCCTGCCAGGAAGTCGCCGATGCCGGATCGACAAGCGAGGGCACCCCGTCAGCCCCCTCGTTGGCGAAGTCGAACAGGTGAGCCAGTTCGTGCAGCACTACATTGTCGGCTACATCCGAGTCCATCCAGCTTGCGTCCACGGCCGGTCCCGACACGATGAGGGGCCCCTGCTCGTGGGCCATGCCGTCGTAGTCGGCGTATGCGCCGCCGTAATAGGAATCGTCGAACCGGTCTGGATAGATGAGCACCGTCTTGGTTCCGGACAGCTCCCAGCTCGGTCGCCCGTGCAGAAGCGCGGCAATTCCCGCGGCGATGGCCAGGCGACGTGCCTCCGTCACCGCCGCCCCGTTCACTCCTTCGAACGTGTACTCATCGAGGGCAAACCGAACGTCCCGCTCGAAGCGCCGGCGGGCGTCGGCGTCGGCCGTGGCGTACAGAGGGACGTGAGCGTCGAGCCATCCGCGCCAGCGATCGGGAAACGACCGCTGGGCCACGCGCCACCGGCGCAGTGCGCCCCGCAGTCCCACCCCCAGCACCAGGAGCGCCGGGACAATGCCGAGCGCCCACCCGACCGGGGTGGCCTGCTGCCCAATGACCGCCGCACCGCCCCCGATAACGAGGGCCAGCGTCAAGGTCATGAGCACCGATGTGGGTCGAGCGATTTTCATACGTCCGAGCGGCAGGGCCGCGGCAGTTCCAATCCGTCCGCTGTTCTGAACGCATGCTGCCGCGATTCTTTCCGGCGCCTCGTGCTCATTTTCTCTCCGCAGATGGAGGGGCCACGAAAATGCTGGCATTCGGCGGGCCACGCGAACCAAAGCGAGGCGCGGACAGTACAGATCCGTTGAAATTCAATCCCCGTTGCGACGGGACTACACAGCGGCGACGCACGTCCTCTGTTCTCTCGCCTGCTCGTTGCCGGACATCGGCGCGTCCCGCGCAGCCCCACATTCCAGCCTTTTCCACGAAGCAGATACGGCTCCCATGGGCGTCATGAACAAGCTCCGGGACAACACCGGAGTCATACTTTGGATTCTCGTGATTTCCTTCGGCGTCATCTGGACGCTCCAGGACTCGAATGTTTTTGAGACGGTCGGGCGCCAGCCGCGCGATGTGGCGGTGGTGAACGGCTCACCGATTCAGTACGAGCAGTATCAGCAATCGCTCGAGCAGCAGCGGCAGCGGGTCCGTCAGCAGGTGGGCCAGGAGATGACGCCGCGCATGGAGGAGATGGTCCAGGAGCAGGCCTACACGCAGCTGGTCAACCAGGAACTGCTGCAGCAGGAGATGAACCGCCTCGGCATCTCGGTGACGAACGCGGAGGTCGAGAACATGGTGTACGGCCCGAACCCGCACCCGCTTATCCGACGCCAGTTTGCCGACTCTACGGGGCAGATCAACTACCAGCTCATCGAGCAGGTGGCCACCAACCCGCAGTCGAAGCAGCAGTGGCTGCAGCTGGAGGACTTCCTGCGCCAGCAGCGGCGCCAGCAGAAGATGAATTCGCTCGTGCAGGCGTCGGTCCACGTCTCACAGAAGGACGTCGAGGAGTACTACCACCGGCAGAACGACACGACCACTGTTCGCTACGTGGCGATGCGCTACGCGTCCGTCCCCGATGACTCGGTTACCGTGACGGAGTCGGATCTGCGGGACTACTACGAGGAGAACAAGGAAGAGTACGAGCGCAAAAAAACCTTCACGCTCAACTACGTGGCGAAGCCGAAGAATGCCACGGCCGAGGACACCACGGCCATCACAGAAGACCTGAACGACCTGCGCGACGAGTTCGCTGCGGCCGAGAACGACTCCCTGTTCCTGGAGGAAAACGCGTCGGACCGTCCGTACGCCAGCGAGTACCGCACGGCTGAACAGATGGAAGCCCCTCTCGCCGACGCTGTCTATTCCAACCTGGAGGACGGCGCTGTGGTGGGCCCGGTCTTTGCCAACGAAATGGCGCACCTGATCAAGATCACCGGCACGCGCCCCGCCGAGAGCGAGTACATCCACGCGCGTCACATTCTGCTGCGGAGCCAGAACGCCGACGCCGAAACGCGTCAGCGCCTGAGCGCCATCGCGGACAGCATCGAATCCGGCGCGGCTTCCTTCGAAGCGATGGCCCGCCGGTACTCCGAAGACGGCTCGGCCTCTGAGGGCGGCGACCTCGGATGGTTCGGTCGCGGGCGCATGGTACCCGCCTTTGAAGACGCCGCCTTCGACGCCCCCGTGGGCGACGTGATCGGGCCCGTCAAGTCCGAGTTCGGCTACCACCTGATTCGCGTCGACGCGCGAGCCGACCAGGCCGTGCAGGTCGCGGATCTGGCATACAGCCTCCGTCCGAGCCAGGCCACGCTCACCGAGCAAGAAAACACGCTGGAGGACCTGGCCTACTTCGCTGAGGACGAGGGCGGTGGGTTTACGAGCGAGGCCGAGGGCATGGGCCTGAACGCGCAGCAGGTGGAGGTGGAGGCCGGACAAACCAACCTTCCCGGCATCGGCCAGAGCCAGCGCATTGCCACCTTCCTGGAAGGCGCCTCAGAAGGTGACATCAGCGAGGTGTACGAGTTGGACGACAACTTTGTGGTCTTGCACGTGCAGTCCGTTCGGCCCGAGGGCTACCGTCCGTTCGAGGAGGTGAAGTCGCAAATCCGAACTCAGGTGGCGCTTCAGAAGAAGCGGTCGATTCAGGTTGCCCGGATGCGCCGGGCTCTCCGTGACGATGGCTTCGAAGGATTGGCCGATGCGCTGGACACGCGGATTCGCGAGAAGAACGACGTGACGTTCGATACAAACGTGGCCCCGGGGATCGGCCGGGATCCGGCGTTTGCCGGCACCGTCTTCGGCCTCGACGAGGGCGGCGTCTCGGGCGTCGTCGAGGGGGAGAACGCCGCGTTCGTGGTGCAGGTCGTCAGCCGCATGGATCCGCCGCCGCTCACCGAGCAGAAACGTGCACAGATCCAGCGCCAGCTCATCCAGCAGCAACAGCAGCAGGTGACGCAGCAGTGGCTCTCGGCACTGCGCGAGCAGGCGGAGATTCAGGACAACCGCTCGGCGTTTCAATAGCGCGTCCGAGTCAGCGGCGCGTCCGAGTGTCCAGCGACTGGCCGGTACGGGGGCCTCTTGAACTCTCGAACGCGGGTGCCTCTTCACACCTCGACGGTTCCGCGAAAGACGGTCTCGGCCGGACCCTCAAGGAAGAGCTCCGTGCCGCGCTCCGTCGCCTCGTGGCCGACTCGGAACGCGCCGCCCGCGGCCTTCACTCGAACGGGATCGCCCTCCACGCGCCCGAGCGCCCAAGCCACCGTTGCCGCAGCGAGCACGCCGGTGCCGCAGGCGAGCGTTTCCCCTTCGACGCCCTTCTCGTAGGTGCGAACCCGGAGCAGCGGTCGGTTCTCCGCATCGGTGTCCACCTGAACGAAATTCGCGTTGGCGCCCGCAGGCTGCATGCGGGCATCGGTGCGGAGGCGTCGCCCCCATGCCGCAACGTCGGCCGCTTCCAGGGCGTCGACGAACGTGACGAGGTGCTCGGTGCCCGTCCACACGTAGTGCACAGCCTCCAGCGGACCCGGAAGGGGCTCGCTGAGATCGACTGCGCGACGTAGGTGGCGCGAATCGGGGACGTACAGGCGGACCGGGGCATCCGGTGCGTCGGGTACGTGTCCGTGGTAGCGTCCGGCGTCGGTTTCGAACACAACCTCCGGCCCCCCGAGCCCCGCCGCGACGGCGTACCGGGCCAGGCACCGCGCTCCGTTTCCGCACATGGTGGCGGGCGACCCGTCAGCGTTGACGTAGCGCATGCGGTAGTCGGCCGCGTCGGCGTCCTCGAGCGCGAGCAGGCCGTCGGC